>NZ_JBYVJY010000016.1:0-67225 GCF_058147145.1 Patiriisocius sp. 208BN25-11 | reverse complement strand
TTCCAGCCTTAGAAGGTAAATTAACAGGAATGGCTTTTAGAGTACCAACGGTTGATGTATCTGTTGTAGATTTAACGGTAAGAACAAAGAAGGCTGCGAGTTATGAGGACATAAAAAAATTATTCAAAGAAGCCTCAGAGGGAAGTTATAAGGGAGTTATTGGATATACAGAAGCTCCTGTGGTGTCTCAGGATTTTGTTAGTACTACACATACGTGTAACTTTGACGCAGGATCTGGAATAGCATTAAATGACCACTTTTTCAAGTTAGTGGCTTGGTATGATAATGAGTATGCCTACTCCGCTAAATTAATTGAACTAGCTGCACATGTTGCATCGCTTTCTTAATAATAAATAATGTTTTTTTAAATATTATGATTGGAAGTTGTATCTATTAATTTATAGTATGTTTGTTAATGTTTAATGGTTCATTGGAGACACTTAATTTTCAATTAACAATTATCACATCATCAAATTGACACATTTTCAAATTAATTAATAATGATTCTACTAACTGATGGAGGCTCCACAAAATGTGATTGGATATTACTAGACAATCAAGGAGATGTGGTTTTAAAAACACGTACACCTGGTTTAAATCCAGCTGTGGTGCATGAAGATGAATTATGTAACCGAATCAAGGCAAATGAAGCGTTACAGTCTTACCACAATAAGGTGACAAGACTAGATTTTTATGGAGCTGGTTGCGGAACAGAAAAACCAACACTACTCCTAAAAAAGGTATTAGAAACAGTATTTGTTGAAGCATTGGTAACTGTGCAAGAAGACACTGTAGCTGCAGTGAGAGCTGCTACAACGGTACCTGGCATTGTATGTATTTTAGGTACGGGTTCTAATAGTAGTTATTTCGACGGTGAAGTAATTCACCCAAGTGCTGTTTCATTGGGCTATAGTTTAATGGATGAGGCGAGTGGTAATTACTTCGGAAAACGTCTGTTACGTGACTATTTTTATAATAGAATGCCAGCCGTGCTAAGAATCGAGTTTCAGAAGCGCTTTGATCTCACGCCAGATGTAATTAAATATAATGTCTATAAACAAGCCAATCCAAATATGTATTTGGCTTCCTTTGCAGAGTTTATCTTTAATCCTTCAGAATCAAGACCTAGTAATGCGGTTGAAATTAATGGCTATTTCTATAAGTTGATTAGTGAAGGTATTAACAACTTTATAGAATGTAGAATCCTGTGTTTTAAAGAAGCACAACAAGTTCCAATTCATTTTATAGGGAGCATCGCACATTTTAGTGAAGATATTATTCGAGATTGCATGCAACCTTATCATCTTACATTAGGCACTATTATAAGAAGACCAATTGATGGCTTGATAGCTTATTATCGAGAACATATTTTAAAATAAACAATTCGCTACCGCGTTACAAAAGATTAATTCCTAAATAGTAGTATGGCATTTCCAAAAGTAAATCCTACCCAAACCAAAGCTTGGTCAAAACTTACAGCACATTTTAATACTATTTCAGAGATGAAAATGCAAGAAATGTTTGCTGATGATCCTGATAGAAAAGAATGCATGACATTAAGAAGTGAGCACGTATCACTTGATTTTTCTAAGAATAGAATTACTTCGGAAATATTAGATGCTTTGCAATCTCTTGCCGAAGAAACCAAATTGAGTGATGCCATCAAAGCGCAATTCGATGGAGAATACATCAACGAAACTGAAAAGCGTCAAGTACTCCATACTGCTTTAAGAGATTTTGAGGATATGAAGCCTGAAGTAAAGGAAACCTTACTTCAAATGAAACAATTTTCGGAAGAGATTATATCAGGAAAGCATAAAGGATATACCGGTAAAGCAATTACAGATGTCGTAAATATCGGGATAGGAGGGAGTGATTTAGGTCCAGCAATGGTTACTGAAGCATTAGGGTATTACCAAAATCATCTCAGGGTTCATTATGTGTCAAATGTTGATGGTGATCATATTTCCGAAGTACTTAAAAATATAGATCCAGAGACAACATTATTTATTGTTGTAAGTAAGACCTTTACTACCATAGAAACCATTACAAATGCTACTACAGCGAGAACATGGTTTGTTGAAAAAGCTGGTGATACAGCTGTTGACAAACACTTTGTAGCTGTATCTACCAATCTTGATGCTGTTACTGCTTTTGGGATACTTCCAGAACATACCTTTACTATGTGGAATTGGGTTGGAGGTAGATTCTCTTTGTGGAGTGCCGTAGGACTTTCAACTTGTTGTGCAATTGGTTATAAAAACTTTGAGTCATTATTAAAGGGAGCGCACCAAATGGATGTGCATTTTAAAAACACGCCATTTTTAGAAAATATTCCAATAGTATTGGCTTTGCTTTCTATTTGGTATACCAATTTTTTTGGAGCTCAAACAGAAGCTATCCTCCCATATTCAGAATATCTTTCAAAGTTTGTTGATTATCTTCAGCAGGCCAATATGGAAAGCAATGGTAAGTCGGTTGATAGAAATGGAGACCCCGTTACATATAGCACGGGACCCATTGTTTGGGGAAATACGGGTACCAATGCACAGCACGCTTTTATACAACTTGTGCATCAAGGTACAGTATTAATTCCTGCTGATTTTATCTTGTTTGAAAATTCTTTGCATGGTAAAAAAAATCATCAAGATATTCTAGCGGCAAATTGCAAAGCACAAGGAGAAGCATTGTTAATGGGTACACATTACGAAAACATTGAGAATCCCTATCGTGTGTTTGAAGGGAATAAGCCTTCAAACTTGTTGACAATTAAATCGTTAACTCCTGAGACTTTGGGAAACTTAATTGCCCTTTATGAACACAAAATATTTGTTCAAGGAGCAATACTAAATGTGTATAGTTTTGATCAATTTGGTGTAGAATTAGGGAAATCTTTAGCTAAAAAGCTACTAAACACCTAGAGGTGGAAACTTTCTAACATCTCAGTTTTAATAATAGAAATGCTCTTTTTTTAGTGAATTAGCAGTATTTGCTTCATTTTGTTTTCACATTAAGCTCATTGTATACAATTTTAACAAAATAGTGTCTATTATGGAGTATTGTTTTTTTGTATTTTTGAAATTCTATTAAATAAAAAAATTATGAAAAAGACTACGCTATTCTCTGGTATGGCAGCACTGCTTGCTGTTTCAACCACTTTCTCACAAACTTTGGCAGAACGTCAAACAATTGCTGAGACCTACAATCAAGAGGCTTTAACATTATTAGAAGCTGAATTAAGAGAAGATTTTGATACCAACCAACAAAGAGCTTTTGTGCTTGCTGCTCAAAACGGTTGGGAAACCGAGATAAATCTTCCAAATGGAGGTAACGCATTACTTGTTGGTGTTTTTGATGATGGCACTCCAAAATACTATACTACAGATAACCGTGAAGGTGGTATCACTACAAGAACAGATAGAGTTCATTCTGGTGGTGTAGCTGGATTAGACCTAAACGGAGAAGATATGTTGGGTGGAATTTGGGATGGAGGTCGTGTTCGTGCAACACACAACATTCTTGAGGATAGGCCAACACAAATTGATAATCCTTCACAAATAAGTAACCATGCCACCCACGTTGCTGGTACTATGATTGGTAGTGGAAGTCAAATTGGTGGTCAAGCTAAAGGCATGGCGCCAATGGCTGAGTTATTAGCCTACAGCTTTAATGGTGACGAACCTGAAATGGCTAATGCTGCCTCTAACGGACTATTAGTTTCGAATCATAGTTATGGGATTCCTGCTGCAAATGTACCGCTATGGTATCTAGGTTATTATGATAGTAGTGCAAGAAATATGGATAGAATCATATACAATGCACCTTTCTATCTTCCAGTCTGTTCTGCAGGAAATGATAGACAATCTGGTGCAAACACTGGCGATGGAGGGTATGATTATATCACAGATAAAAGTGTAGCAAAAAATAACATTGTTGTTGCTGCAACGAATGAAGTTTTAAATTATACAGGTCCAAGTGATGTAGTGATGTCAAATTTCAGTAGCTGGGGACCTACAGATGATGGTCGTATCAAGCCAGACGTTTCAGCAAAGGGAGTATTTATGTTATCATCTTCAGGTGGTTCAAATTCTGCGTATCAAACCATGAGTGGAACTTCTATGGCTACACCAAATGTGTCAGGAAGTTTAATGTTGCTACAACAACACTACAACAACTTAAATGGAGAATTTATGTTGGCTTCTACTCTCAGAGCTTTGGCATTGCACACAACAGATGAGGCAGGTGCTAACCCTGGACCAGATTATAGATTTGGATGGGGATTATTAAACACTGAACGTGCTGCAAATGTAATCACAGAAAATAGTAATACGAGCATGATTGTTGCTGAAACATTAAATGCTAATGATGTATACACATTTACATTCAAATCTGATGGAACACAAGATATCGCTGCCACGATCGCATGGACAGACCCTGCTGCCGACGTTCTACCTGGAAACAACGAGGATGTTGCAACTCCAAGCTTAGTTAATGATCTTGATTTGAGAATCTCTAGAGATGGTGGAGCAACTTTTTTACCATGGGTTCTAGATGTTGCAAACCCTAGTGCTGCAGCTACAACTGGTGACAACCTAGTAGATAATATTGAGAAAATAGAAATTCCTGCTCCAATAGCGGGAGATTACATTGTAAGAGTTTCTCATAAAGGTACTTCATTGATAAATAACAGTCAGGTTTTTTCTATGGTAGTAACTGGTATTCAAAACGAAAGCTTTGTAGTTTCTACTACTAATGGAAATGTACTTACTTGTGCTGAAGAAGTTACTGCAACCTTCGACATTGATGTAACTTTCGACGAAGGTGTAACGGATACAGTAGCTCTCACTTTTGATGCTGCTCCAGCTGGAACAACTGCTGAGATTTTACCAGCTTCAGTTTCTGAAACTGGGACTGCAGTGTTAACTGTAACGGGTATAGATGCTTTAGCTATTGGAACTTATCCAATCGTAGTAACTGCAACAGGTACCACCGAAACGATAAATACCTATATTGCTTTAGAAATCACAGACGAGATTCCAGTTGGATTAGTAGAGCTTGATAACCCAAATAATAACTCCCAAAACAGGCCTGTAGATGGTTTAGAATTAGAGTGGGAAGCAACTACAAATGCATTATCTGGTTATGAAGTAGAATTAGCGCTTGATGATGCTTTTACAAACATTGTTTTAACTGAAATTACTCCTGATCTAACGTTAACATTAAATGGGTTAGCTTTTGAGACAGAATATTTCTGGAGAGTACGTGGTTTAAACGATTGTACAGAGGGGATTTTTGATGAGGAGAGAAGATTTGTAACAGAGGTAGAATTAGGTCTAGTAGATAATAATATTGTTGGATTGGTATTATACCCAAACCCAGCGAATACTTTAGTGACGATAGATTCACCAAATACGACATTAGAATCTATAACAGTCTATTCAATTACAGGACGTCAACTAATGCAACAAGAGGTAAATGGAAACCAAACAACATTAGATATTTCTAGTTTGGCTTCGGGAACTTATTTTGTAAGAGCTACGTCTCAAAATGCAAGTAAAGTGATTCAGATTCTTAAAAACTAATCATATTTATACATCCAAAAAAAGCCTTGAGGAAACTCAAGGCTTTTTTTTGTTTAACAAATGACAATAAATACTGATTTTTTTTGAATGATTCAGATTTTTATTTTAGTATTTTTGAGAATATTAAAAAAAAACCATCTATGAAAAAGACTACCTTATTTTTTGGTATGGCAACTATATTTGCTATAACAACCACTTTCTCACAAACCTTGGCAGAACGTCAAACAATTGCTGAGAGTTATGATCAAGAAGCTATAGCATTACTAGAAGCTGAATTGCGAGAAGATTTTGAAACAAACCAACAAAGAGCTTTTGTTTTAGCTGCCCAAAATGGTTGGGAAACTGAAATGGAACTTCCAAATGGTGGAAATGCACTACTTGTTGGGGTATTTGATGATGGAACTCCAAAATATTACACAACCTATAACAGGGAAGGTGCTTTAACAACAAGAGCTAACAGGCTCCATACGGGTGGTACATCAGGCTTAGACTTGAATGGAGAAAACATGGTTGCTGGAATTTGGGATGGAAATAGAGTTCGTGCAACGCATAATTTAATAGAAAATAGAGCAACACAAATTGATAATGCAACACAAATTAGTAGTCATGCTACACATGTTGCTGGTACAATGATAGGTACTGGAAGTCAAATAGGTGGCCAAGCAAAAGGGATGGCTCCTGAGGCAGAACTACTAGCTTATAATTTTAACGCTGATGAACCAGAAATGGCTAATGCTGCGGGGGAGGGAATGATCTTATCTAACCATAGTTATGGTATTCCTGCTCCAAATGTACCTCTTTGGTATATTGGATACTATGATAGTAGCGCAAGAAATATTGATAGAATTATATACAATGCACCCTTTTATCTACCAATTGTAGCTGCAGGAAATGATAGACAGTCTGGCGCAAATACTGGCGATGGAGGTTATGATTACTTAACCGATAAAGGAGTTGCAAAAAATAATATTGTAGTTGCTGCTACAAACGAAGTATTAAATTATACAGGGCCGAGTGATGTAGTAATGTCAAGTTTTAGTAGCTGGGGACCAACAGATGATGGTCGTATTAAACCAGATATTGCTGCAAAAGGGGTTAATATGTTGTCTTCAACAGGAAATTCTAATTCTTCTTACGCAAATTTTAGCGGAACTTCTATGGCAGCACCTAATGTTTCTGGTAGTTTAATTTTATTACAACAACATTATAACAACCTGAACGGTGAATTTATGATAGCTTCAGCAATGAAGGCACTGGCGCTTCATACTACCGATGAGGCTGGTACTGCGCCAGGACCTGACTATAGATTTGGATGGGGGTTAATGAATACAGAGCGTGCGGCTAATGTAATTACAGAGCATAGCAATACAAGTATGATTGTTACTGAAACGTTAGAGCCAAACAATGTATATACATTCACATTTAAATCTGATGGAACACAAGATATTGCTGCAACTATTGCATGGACAGATCCTGCGGCCGATGTATTGCCGGCTGGTAACGAGGATGATCCTACACCTAGTCTAGTTAATGATCTTGATTTAAGAATCTCAAGAGATGGCGGGGCTACTTTTTTACCTTGGATATTAGATGTTGCAAATCCTAGTGCTGCAGCAACAACTGGAGATAATCTTGTAGATAATGTAGAGAAAATAGAAATTCCTGCTCCAATAGCTGGAGAATACATTGTGAGAGTTTCTCATAAAGGAAACTCATTAGTAAATAATACTCAAGTTTTTTCTATGGTAGTAACAGGTATTCAAAACGAAAGCTTTGTGGTATCTACTACAGATGGAAATGTGCTTACTTGTGCTGAAGAAATTACTGCTACATTCGATATTGATGTTACTTTCGACGAAGGTGTTACAGATACAGTAGCGTTAACATTTGATGCTGCTCCAGCTGGAACTACGGCCGAAATTTTACCTGCTTCAGTAACTGAAACAGGAACTGCAGTGTTAACTATAACGGGTATTGATGCCTTAGCTATTGGGACGTATCCAATAGTAGTAACTGCAACGGGTACTACCGAAACTACAAATACCTACATAGCTTTAGAAATTACAGATGAAATTCCAATAGGTTTAGTTGAACTTGATAACCCAAATAATAACTCTCAAAACAGACCAGTAGACGGTTTAGAATTAGAGTGGGAAGGAACTACAAATGCATTATCGGGGTATGAAGTAGAATTAGCGCTTGATGATGCTTTTACAAATATTGTATTAACTGAAATTACACCAGATCTTACTCTAACATTAAATGGTTTAGCATTTGAGACAGAATATTTCTGGAGAGTACGTGGTTTAAACGACTGTACAGAAGGTGTTTTTGACGAAGAAAGAAGATTTGTAACAGAATCAGAATTAGGTATAGATGATACTACTATTGTTGGATTGGTGGTATATCCAAACCCAGCGAATACTTTTATCACAATAGACTCACCAGTTACAGCATTAGAAACTATAACGGTGTATTCAATTACAGGACGTCAATTAGTACAACAAGAAGTAACTGGAAATCAAACGACACTTGATATTTCTAGTTTGGCTACAGGAACTTACTTTGTGAGAGCTACGTCTCAAAATGCAAGTAATGTAATTCAGATTCTTAAAAACTAAAACGGTTTAATTTCTAACCATATAAAAGTCCCGAGATCTCTCGGGACTTTTTTAGTTTATAAAAGGAACAGTTATCACCCAGACTAACAAAAGATTACATATTAATCTTAATTATAAAAAGCCTAATTATATATGTAACAAAAAAACCAGCGAGGCTATCTTCGCTGGATTTTTGTCATTGTTTAATACTTGTCAACCTATTTTAGGATGACTCACTAATAAAAATTACTGAATAACTATTTTTTTAGTGCTTGTTTCATTCGCATTTTTTAGTGTTAGTATGTATACTCCAGCAGGAAGTGTAGATACATTCATATGCGTTGTGTTGGTTACATTAGCAAACGTTTTTACTTTAACTCCTGAAATAGTATATATAGTTGCTGAACTATTAGAAGCATTACTATTCGTTGAAACCCATATTGTTTCTGTTGTAGGATTTGGGTATACTGTAAATGTAGTTGTCTCAGTATCATTAATTCCAAAAGTGTTCCAGCGATCTTCAGCAGGCTCACCTCCCCAAATTAGTGTCGCCAAATAAGGATTATCAATAAAAGGATTTCTGTTTCCATACTCATTTTCTAGGTAATCATTGCGTTGATCTTCAAATGCAGGGTCAACAGGATCTTCAGCATTCCATTGTAAATAAATTTGAAGCATTTGTGTACTTCCTTGGGTTGCACCGGTACCATTTAAAGAGGGTAAACAACGATCTCCATACCTTGTATACATGTACATCATCATTCTTGCAACATCTCCTTTCCATTCGTCTCCAGGATAAAAAGTGTTATTAGCCTCGGTACTTGCATTTCCAGAGCCTGCAGTAAATTTTCTGCTGCCACGAATACCATTCATTTGTTGGTCACTTGGGCGTAAATTATGGGGGTCTGCAGTAATCCCCGTATTACTATTACTGGTATCTCCCATTGGTGGAACGGCATTACTTCTTGCAAACACATGTTCTCTATTGTATTGACAAGTACCGCCACCAAATTCGTCTTTATCTCTAGAACGTTGCGTTGTACAGTTTGAGTTATTATACCCATAAACTAATAGTACGTGCTGATTATCATCTGGATCTTCGTCGGTTATTTTTACCGTATCACGAACATCACCATACGTAAATGATGTGTTATTAATGTCGATTTTATCTTGTAGTTCATTGTATAATGCTTCTCCTGTAAGGGTTAAGTTTACATCATTATAATAAGGTTGTTGCGCTAGTAGTATGCTTGTAAAGCAAATACAAAATATGAGTTGTAGTGTTTTCATTTTTTTAGTTCTTTTTTAATAAGGCCATATAAAAACCATCATAACCTGAGCTAGATGGAAGTATTTTTTCATCTTTTATAAATGTGAAATTTGCACCAGCGTCACGTTTTAAAAACGCTTTTACTTGTTTCTCATTTTCACTTGGAAGAATAGAGCAGGTAGCATATACTAAATCTCCACCAGGCTTTACCATTCTAGAATATGAATCTAAAATTTGAGCTTGGGTTTCTTTGATCTCATCCAGAAATTCTGGATTCATTTTCCACTTGGCATCTGGGTTTCTCTTTAATACACCCAATCCTGTACATGGAGAATCAATCAATACCTTATCTGCTTTATCGATAAGTTTTTTGATCACTTTTGTTGAATCTATGGTGCGTGTTTCTATATTGTGAATCCCATTTCGACGCGCACGTCTTTTAAGTTCGTTCAATTTGTTTTCGTAGATGTCCATGGCAACTACTTGCCCCTTATTTTCCATTAAAGAAGCAATATGTAATGCTTTTCCTCCTGCACCAGCACAAGCATCTATAATGCGCATGCCTGGTTTTGGGTCTAGCATGGCGGCTACTTTTTGTGAAGAAGCATCTTGTACTTCAAACCATCCATTTTTAAAAGCATCGGTTACAAATACATTAGCACGTTCGCGTAATACTAGTGCATGCGGATACCCTTTAATGGTTTTGGTGTAGATTTCTAGATCTTTTAAGGCTAGTTCTACTTGTTCTACGGTAGCTTTTAAAGGATTTACACGCAGTACAACTTCTGCTTGCTTGTTTAATGCAGCAAGCTCTTTATCCCATTTTTTTCCTAATTCTTTTTCGCCAAGTGCATCTAACCAATCTGGAATAGATTCTCTTATTTTTCTTGTTTTCGATAGTTCGTCAAAACGACCTTTGATACGTCGGGTAGGAGTGGCTTCAAATTGTGTCCAATCTGGAATGGCAATACCTTTTAATGTACACCAAACCGCAAACATTCTATATAGATTTGGACGTGAATAAGGTGCTTGCACTTCTGCAATTTCTTCGTATAAACGCTTCCATCTAACAATGTCGTAGGTGGTTTCTGCAATGAAACTTCGATCTCTCGATCCCCAACGCTTGTCTTTTTTAAGGGTAGCTTTTAAAACTTTATCGGCTTGTTTTTGTTCGTTGAAGATAAGATCTAACGAATCTATCGTAGCAAAAACAAGGGTTCTGTGTAATCTCATAGGTACATAATAAACAGCATTTTGTGTGCCAAAATTGCGTGTGCAAAGGTATTCTATTTTAACGATTTGTTTTGGTTACTTTTGCTAAAATTTTTAATCCATGAAATATTCTCTTTTTGCCCTTCTTTTGTGTGTTTTTATTGCTTCTTGTACTACCGAGAAAAAGGAAGCCTTTTCGAGTGTTAAAATTTCCGAAGTTTTTACAGATAGTTTAAGCATTAGAGCCATTGCACCGCAAGATGAAAATAGCGTCTGGTTTGCTGCTAATAAAGGAGTTGTTGGTCTAATTGATGGTAAAACACCTAAGTTAGCTACAGTACAATATGAAGATAAATTGATGCATTTTAGGGCTATTGCAAAGACAGAAAACGCAGTGTTTGTATTAAGTATAGATACCCCTGCGGTGTTGTATAAAATCGATACAAAAGATAAAGAGGCAACAGGAATGAAAGAAGTATATGTAGAAGCAGGAGAGGGCGTTTTTTATGATGCTATAACGTTCTGGAATGAAAAAGAAGGGATTGCTATGGGAGATCCAATTGGGGGTTGTCTGTCGGTTATTATCACTAGAGATGGTGGTGCTTCTTGGACAAAATTAGGCTGTGATAAACTGCCTGCAAGTGTTGAAGGTGAAGCTGCTTTTGCAGCGAGTAATTCTAATATTGAAGTGTTAGGAAATCATACGTGGATTGTAACAGGAGGGATGCGAGCACGCGTTTTTTATTCTCCAGATAAAGGAAACACTTGGAAGGTTTTTGATACTCCAATTCTACAAGGTAAAACCATGACTGGAATTTACAGTGTAGATTTTTTTGATGCGAAGACAGGAATTATCGTTGGTGGAGACTGGGAAGACAAAGACTTTAACGAAGGCAATAAAGCCATTACACAGGATGGAGGTAAAACGTGGCGTTTATTGAGTAATGGAGTAGGACCTGGGTATCGTTCTTCGGTGTCTTTTGTTCCTGGAACTAAGGGGCAAGGTATTGTAGCAGTTGGATCTCCTGGTATTTCGTATAGTAACGATCAAGGAGCTACTTGGGAAGAGTTATCTACTGAAGGCTTTTATGCCATCGAATTTGTAAATGATAGCATCGCCTTTGCAAGTGGTAGTATGAAAGTGGCTAAGTTACTTTTTAGATAAAATAGTGTCTGTTTGAGCGCCCCCGAAGCTTCGGGACGAGAACTATTCGTTGAATCGAAATTACTTTTTTTTATAGTAAGTTGTAAATCTCAACGGCACTCAAATGACAATTGTTAGTCTACTTTCTATTATTTCGTCCTCTATCTGGACCTTTTCCATCCCTGCGGTTTCGATCTCTATCTCTGTAACGTCTTAGCAAACGTTTCTTGAAATCTTCTTCGGCTCTTAAAAGCTTGATGGTTTGTTGCGGGGTAATAATCCCTTTTAAAGCACTAATAAGTCCTTGCAGTTTCGTAGCAAGTTCTGCCCTTATTTGCCCATGCTTTGCTAGCATAGCATTCGCTTCACTGTCTGATAGATCATCGATGTTTCTATCTTTATTGTTTTCGAAATCTTCTCGTTCAGATTTTCTTAAGGCCATTACTTCTGCCTCAAATTTGTTGTAAATAGGCCAAAATTGTTCGGCCTGACTTGGCGTGAGGGCTACCTTTTCTGTAATGTATGCAGTTTTATGTGCCTTTATTTTCTCGAAATTGCGTTCTTGTGCTTGTAATCCTAAGCTTATAAATAGGATTAATATGAGTGTCTTTTTCATGTTATTCTAGTATTAAAGAGTTGTTATTTATATGATCTAATAAGTATACTTCTAGTTGTTCTTCGGAAATGTTAGTGTCGTTTATTAATTCGTCTACCGCATCTTCAGGAAATTCTTCGGCAATTGCATCGAATGAATAATCTGTTGTGTTTTCTAACAAATAATCTTCTAGCGTTGTCATGGCAATATCATCTAATGACGCTGATGACCCTGTATTTTGTATTGAAATGTATATGGCCAAACAAGCTGCCATTGAAATACCAACATACAAGAGTTTTTGAAATGAAATAACCTTTCCTTTCTTAGGGGTAGCGTTCACAATTGTTTTGGCTTCTTCCTTCACTGGGAGTTTGGTTTCTAAGGCCAAGCGTTCTTGTAATCTAGCTTCAAAAGTATCTAGATATCCTTCTGGCATTTTAAAACCGTGTTTGTATGTGGGTAATTTTTTCATACTGTACCTATGACCTTTCTTTTATGAAAAGGTTTCATGTGTTTTTAAAAAATGAGTTACTTTTTTTACTGCAATGTGATACGAGCTTTTGAGTCCGCCCACAGAAGTACCTAAAATTTTAGAAAGGTCTTCAAACGTATGACTTTCAAAATATTTCATGTTAAATACTTGTTGTTGCTTTTGAGGGAGAGAGGCAATCGCTTCTTGCAATAATAGTTGTATGGTCTCTCCTTCAAAATAAACATCTGTTTCTAGATGTTCTAAGGCTCTTGTTTTTAATTCTTCCGACGTGATTTGTAATCTTTTTGCTTTTTTGTTTAGCAAGTTTATCGCTTCATTAGTTGCAATACGATAGAGCCATGTATATAATTTACTATCTCCCTTAAAGCCTGCTATATTTCTATACACTTTTATAAAGGTATTTTGTAGCACATCATCTGTGTCATCATGGTCCAAAACCATTTTACGAATATGCCAATACAAACGTTCTTTATATTGAGATACCAAGGCACTAAAAGCGGCTTCTTTTTTAGAAGGATCTTGTAATGCTGTAATAAGTTGTTTTTCGTTTGTCATCTGTGCAACTATGGTACTATGACAAGATACAATTGAAATAGTTTAATTGGGTAGCTAAAAATTAAAATCAGTACTATTTTACCGATTAAAAACAAAATTTATCGATTATTTACGTAAATATTTTTGTTGTAGGAAAATTCTGTATATATTTGTTGTAGGTTAATTTTTGAATCTTATGTTATGTGCCTCAAATATAATATAAGTTCACTATTGGCGGGACTAAGCGGGGGCTGTCCCGTCATTTTTTTTTGTAGGAAGTAGTTGCTATTTTGTAAGATTTCCGAAGTGCTATTTCTTAAAAAAATTATCATTTCAACGATAAAGTGTAATTTAATTACGATAAAATGTAATTTTTTCTTGCATAGTACGATAATAGCTTTTATATTTGTACCATACTTATGAAACTAAGTTGAACACGTGCCCCAAATGTGTTTAACTAAAAACAAAGAGCGAAGCCCCAAATCGCTCTTTTTTTGTGCCCTAAAGTTTCCTAGATTTATCCTAAAGATTGCATAGCTACCAAACTATGGTATACGCTCTTGTTTGCGAGTAATTCTGAATGCTTTCCTTGCTCCACGATTTCTCCTTTGCTAAGTACTACAATGGTGTCGGCTTTTTGAATAGTAGATAGTCTGTGTGCAATGACAATTGAAGTTCTGTTTTTCATCATATTTTCTAAAGCATCTTGCACCAAACGTTCGCTTTCGGTATCAAGCGCAGAGGTTGCTTCATCTAAAATCATGATAGGCGGATTCTTTAAAACAGCTCTCGCAATGCTAAGACGTTGTTTTTGGCCACCGCTTAATTTATTACCGCTATCACCTATATTAGTGTCTATACCCTTGGGAAGATCCTTTACAAATTCCCAAGCATTGGCAATTTTTAAAGCATCTATGATGTCTTCTTCAGAGGCATGTTCTTTCCCAATAATTAGGTTTTCTCTAATGGTGTCGTTAAACAAAATAGAATCTTGCGTCACTAATCCTAGTAAGCTGCGCAAAGAATTTTGAGTCATGTCTTTAATGTTTACACCATCTATCACAATATCTCCTTTATTTACATCATAAAAACGAGTGACTAAATTTGCAATGGTGCTTTTACCACTTCCACTTTGACCAACCAATGCCACGGTATGCCCTTTGGGAACTTCTAGGCTAAAGTTTTTTAAAACATCATCGTCTTCATATTTAAAAGAGATGTTTTTTATCTGCAACGCATCTTTAAAGTCTTTCTTTACAACAGCATCTGGTTTGTCTTTAATAGTAGACTGTGTTTCTAGAATCTCTAAGACACGTTCTGCTGCTGCATTTCCTCTTTTTACACCATAGCTGGCCTTACTAATCGCTTTGGCAGGAGTAAGGATGTTATAAGCTAATCCCATGTATGCAATGAAGTCACTTCCATCTATTGATTCTTCAATAAGGACCATTTTACCTCCGTACCATAATAGAATAGATATTACTACAATTCCTAAAAACTCACTGGTAGGAGATGCTAAGTTTTGTCGATTTGTTAAACTATTCGAGTAGTTAAAAAGGCGTTTGGTAGAGTCTGTAAATTTTTTCCCAAAGATAGATTCTGCATTAAAGCCTTTAATAATCTTTAACCCAGATAAGGTTTCATCTAAAATAGAAAGTGATGTTCCTTGTTCTCGCTGTACATTTTCTGAGTGCTTTTTTAGGGTCTTACCAATACTTGAAATGATAAATCCAGAAATAGGAATAAAGATAAATACAAATAGAGTGAGCTGCGGACTAATAAACAACATCATAATGATGGTGAAGATAATAGTGAGCGGTTCTCTAACGATTAGTTCTAATACAGAGATGAATGAGTTTTGTATGTCCATCACATCGGCACTCGATCGTGCCATCACATCTCCTTTTCTCTTTTCAGAAAAGAAAGAAATTGGGAGCTCCATAATTTTTGAATGGATGTCGTTTCTAATATCTTTTAAAACGCCATTTCTCAGAAAGGTGATAAAAAACATTCCCAAATAACGAAACAAGTTTTTTAGTAAGAACAACACAATTACTAATGCAATTACTAGCATCAACGCTTTAGAAGGATCGTTTGAAGCGTATTCTTGCACGTGATATGCCAGATAGTCTTTGTAGTAATCTTTGGCATTTCCTAAGGTGGTATATATTGGCTTTACAATATTGGTGTCCTCATTTTTTTTAAACAAAACATCCAACATAGGAATCAATGCTATAAAAGACAAGGCGCTAAATAAGGCATAGAAAATATTACATACAATATTTAGGGCTCCATATTTTTTGTATGGAAGGGCATATCGTATAATTTTTTTGAAATAATTCATAGTTCGTTTACGTCAATTGTAACGCAGTACAGATTGCTTTTATTTTTTGATTCAGTGTTTCTGAAATGTTAGCTGTTTCATTGCCTTGAACACTTATATAAAATTTAATTTTAGGTTCTGTACCGCTAGGTCTAGCAGCAATTTTACTGCCGTCTTCGGTATAGTAAATAAGCACGTTACTTTTTGGGATGTCTAAAATTTCCGAAGTACTATTAATAACATTTAATCTTGTACTCGTACTATAATCTTCTACCGAAACAACGGGACTTCCAGCAATTTCTTTTAAAGGATTTGTACGTAGGTCTTTCATGATGTTATCAATCTCTTCGGCGCCTTTTTTACCTTTCTTTACAAGTGATACAAGATGTTCTTTATAATACCCTACTTCTTTATAAATAGTATCGAGGTATTCAAAGAGTGTACGTCCTTTGGCTTTCTCTTGTGCTGCTATTTCACATGCTAATAGTGATGCAGTTACGGCGTCTTTATCACGCACAAAATCACCTACCATATACCCAAAGCTTTCTTCACCACCGCCAATTAATTCAAGCTCAGGAAAATCTTTTACCATTTTAGCAATCCATTTAAATCCGGTAAGTCCTTCTTTATACTTTACGTTAAATTTCTTGGCAATCTTTGCAATCATAGGGGTAGATACAATGGTAGAGGCTACAAACTGATTCCCAGTAAGTCTGCCCGCTTTTTGCCATTGTTCTAGCAAGAAGTTTGTTTTAATGACCATGGCTTGGTTACCATTAATGATTTCCATGGCACCTTGGGCATTTCGTACCGCAATGCCTAATCGATCACAATCTGGATCAGTACCAATCACGATATCTGCGTTTGTTTTTTCGGCAATTTCGATGGCCATCTTCAATGCTTCTGGCTCTTCTGGATTGGGAGAAACCACTGTTGGGAAGTCTCCATTAGGTGTTTCTTGCGCTGCTACAACATGTACATTGGTATACCCTGCAGCTTCAAGAACGCGGGGTATCATAGTAATGGATGTACCATGCAAAGAAGTAAAGACTATCTTGAGGTCTTCTTTGGCTTGTTGCGACGTTTTATAACTCCCATTTTTCACAGCAGCTGTAGCAAAAGCATCGTCAACTTCTGTGTCTATAGAAGTAATTAGTTCTTGGTTAGCTTCAAAACGGATATCGCTATAGGCTAGGCCATTAATTTCTTTTATGATGGCAGCATCTTGTGGTGGTACCAATTGTCCTCCATCTTGCCAATACACTTTATAACCATTGTACTCTGGCGGATTGTGTGATGCTGTTAATACAATACCACAATGACATCCTAAATGTTTTACTGCAAAAGATAACTCAGGTGTAGGGCGGAGGTCACTAAATAAAAAGACTTCAATATTATTGGCAGAGAACACATTGGCTACCACTTGAGCGAGCTCTTTACTATTGTGTCTACAATCATACGCAATAGCGACTTTTAAAATTTCCGAAGGGAAACATTCCTTTAAATAATTGCTAATCCCTTGCGTATTTTTACCCAGTGTATATGTGTTGATTCTGTTATCACCAATCCCCATCACACCGCGCATACCTCCGGTACCAAAGGCCAAGCTTTTATAAAAGCTATCCTCCAAGCCCTCTGGGTCATTGGCAATCATGTCTTTTATTTGCTGCTGTGTTTTGGCGTCAAAAGCAGGGGTAAGCCATACATTTACACGGTCTAATATTTTTGGGTCTATGTAAATCATTTGTGTTTTTTTATGCTACAAAAATAGCCAATTTTATAAGAGTATAAGAGCTCACATTTGGCAATGTTTGTCTGCTGAAATTTTAGTGGGTGGCTGCTATTTCAGAAATTATAGTGTGTTCTTTATCGAGTAATTGGTACTCCCTTTTTTGGAACGTAAAATTAACTCTCCTAAAAATCCAGCCAGGAAAAGTTGCGTCCCCATGATCATTGCTGTTAAGGCAATATAAAATTGCGGACGGTCTGTGATAAGTCTTCCCGTTTTGTGAATGAATAATTTATCAACCCCAAGATACATGGCAAAGAGAATACTCACCGTAAGCATAATAGCTCCTAAGGCACCAAATAAGTGCATTGGACGTTTGCCAAAGGTAGAGATAAACCAAATAGTGATTAAATCTAAAAAGCCTCTAGTAAAGCGTTCGGCACCAAATTTTGTGGTTCCATATTTACGGGCTTGGTGTTGTACTACTTTTTCTCCAATGTTAATGAATCCCGCATTCTTAGCCAATACCGGAATATAGCGATGCATCTCTCCCGTCACTTCAATATTTTTAATAACCTCTTTGTTGTAGGCTTTCAATCCGCAGTTAAAATCGTTTAGTTGTACTCCAGACGTTTTTCTTGCTGCCCAATTAAAAATTTTGGAAGGGAAGTTTTTTGCTATTTTAGAATCGTATCGCACTTTTTTCCATCCAGATACAAGATCGTATCCCTCTTCTGTGATCATACGGTACAAGTCTGGAATTTCTTCTGGATTGTCTTGTAGATCTGCATCCATAGTGATAATAACATCACCTTGTGCCTTAGCAAAACCAGCATGAAGTGCCTGCGATTTCCCATAGTTTCTAAGAAACTGAATGCCTTTAACTTCTGGATGGGTATTGTGTAGGGTTTCTATAAGTTGCCATGAGGTATCTGTAGAACCATCGTCTATAAAGATAATTTCATATAAAAAACCATTGGATTGCATAACGGTTGCAATCCAATGGTGTAATTCTTTAATAGATTCCGCTTCGTTAAGAAGGGGTATGACTACAGAAATATTCATAAATTAGTCTATGGCGTTTGGATCTTTTCTCTTAAAAATCAAAGCAACTAGCAATCCAATAACTGCTTGGAAAATAAGGCCAAATGCATATGATTTTAATTGATTTCCAACTGCAAAGTTATCGGTGTTTCGCATTTCTTCTAATGCTGCTTCCATATCGGCTTCTGGAGTGTTAAAACGTTCCATAAATTCACGAGTTACCTCTATGGCTTGTTCGTTTAGATATCCAGCTAGGTCTGGGTCAATCACTGTAAAAATTAAGATACCAACGGCAGTGCTAATTAAGAGTCCAATAGCCACAGTGATAAAATACGCTGTGAAAGCTTCTTTAAAAGACATAAATCCTCCTAATAATCCCTTTGCTTTGGCAGTGGCAACAATACCGGTACCAATTACTACTAAAATAGTAATAATACCAATCCACCATTTTAGAAATAGTTCTTGGTTAAGCGCATACATTAAAATGGTAATAAGCGCTAAAATTCCCCCTAATACGAGTCCGTATTGTATCGAGCTTTGTTTTACTGAAACATTTGAATCTGACATGATTTTTTAGTTTTGGTTCGTATGGTTAGTAAACAAATGTAGTAAAATGTTACAAAATAAAGGGGGTACTATGGCAAGCTTATTCTTTGGCGAGGACCTCGTTCCATGCGATCCCAAATTCTTTGTGAAATCTAATGTCTTTGCCAATACTACTAATGTTGTTTAACCACCTTATTTGTCTGGGGCTAAGGTACTGTGTAGCATCATTTCTATTACCCAGCGCACTATTAATTTTTGTGCGTTGTAGTTTGCTTAGAGGTAGGTATTTAAATCTTGAATGTTGTAAGTAATAATCTTCATCACTTTGGGCAGGTCTATAGCTGTTGTCTTTGGTAATGGGTGCCATTTTATGCAACTTAGCAAAACTAGTAAGCATATTGTCTGCAAGAATTGTTGGATTATAGGTTACTTTTACGACCTCTTTGCCATTCATAAATCCTGCTTGGGTATCTAGAACTCCTGCTTGACTTCCTAATTGTTTTTCTCCACTCCAAAAGCAATACATGCTGTAATAGGTTTCTTTGGGTTGTGCAGCACCTTGTAATTCTTCTCCTAATAACTGTAAGTATTTGGGAATTTGTTTTTGATTGTTTTCTAACACCTCAATAATTGCTTTGTAAACAGCCAAAGCCGAATAATCTCCTGAGATACGTTTGATAAGATTTTTTCCAGAATGGTCTACAATACGCACTACAGGGTTGTTCCATGTAGGTTCCTTGTATTTTTTTAAAATGATTTTGTCTTTACCGCCCTTATTATTAAAAATAGCAAGCGGGATGAACTCATTTTCAATAGCTTCAACAAGTAGGGGATTGCTCATGACATTGTGTCCATAGTTACGGCAGGTACTACACCCAGGTACTTCCTGAAACAAAATAAAAATGGGTTTGTTTTCTTTTTCTGAAATGTGAGTAACCACCTCAAAATCGCGGTACCATGATACTTTGCCTAACTCTTCATCTTGGTTAATAGGATTTGTTTTTTGTTGTGCTATACTATATTGAAAAAAACACATTAAAGCGATTAGGAGATATTTCATATACAAAGTTTTTTAATAAGTCGATAGCTTGAATGTCAACTTACGGGATTAATTCTTATTTTTATAATAACTAACACGCACTATGAAGTCTCTTTACTTTTACTCTTTTTTACTGATTTTTGTTACGCTCTCTGCATTGGGACAAGACAGTTTAAACATTCAGAAAACTGAAACACTTTACAAAGAATTGCTAAGCATTCGACCTCCAAACCCTGACGTAGAAAGAATTAATGAACTGGTAGATAGCATCCAGTACTATTATGATTCTGTAAAAGATAAGGACATGGACTTTTATACAGAGGTCTACGAATATATGAATGGACTGCCTCCCCAAATTGTTTCTTGGGAAAAGTCTTTAGACCTTCAAAAAAGGTATCTACACCATTACAAAATACACTTACCTAATGATAAATTAAATTCATTGGATGCAATTAGTAACATGTCGTTTAGTCTTACGATGTTAGGTAGGTTTAAAGAATCTATTGATACCGCATTATTACCAAATTTAGAGCTTTTAAAAACATTTTATGCAACAGATACTTTAAATGCAGAAGATAGAGAGTTTGTTGAGTTAGGGTTGCTAGTTACAACGAGTTATCTATCCTTAAATCATCGCTCTCTGGGAGACGCAAAAAAAGAGTTGCAGTATGCAAAAGAGAATGAAAAGTATCTTTCAGAAATTGCTGTGACTCCTCAATATGAATTTATAAAGCGAGATTGTTTTGTGAAGTTGTTTGACACCTATGAAATTAGAGGTGATTATAGTCGTTGCAAAGCAATACTAGATGCTTGGAAACGAACGATACATTTAAAAGATCCAGAGACCGAAATGATTTATTTGAATTTACTTATAGATTATTATGAATCAACTAAAAATGGACCTAAAGTACTAGATACCTATGAGAAAGCTACGTATTTATTCGCAACAACTCCCGAACCCAAACCAGAGACTTTTGTAAAGTTTTTTAGGAGTATAACTGCATATTATCTTAATTATGGTATCGAGTCAAATTCAATTTCTTTGGATACTGTTATTTCGTTACGAAAACAAAATGCACGATTTATAGAAGGAGAGTCTTCATATACATTTTCAAACGCTTCTACAGATTATCTAGCTATTGCAACAGCATATCAAAGAAAAAAGGTTTTAGATTCTGTACTTCCATACATAAATAAGGCAAAGCAAAGCATAGCTAATCTTCCATCACTTGCAACACATGCTCAAATTGAAACCGCCCGTGCTACCTATTATACCGATACTAAAGCTATAGAAAATGCAAGAAAAACTATTGATACGGTACTCAAGGAAATGAAATATCCATTCATTGATGAAATGATCAAAATGAAAATTTCTGATGTAAAGGGATTGCAAAATCCATATGCTATTAGAAATATTAGAATGTTAGCAATTAACTATAAAAACCTGTATGAGTTCACAGCATTGCAAAAAGATTTACAAGCTTCAAATACATTGTTTTTATTAGCCTCTAAAATTTTGAATGCTATAAAAGTAAGTAGCACACTTAACGAAAATGAAATAGACTTTTTAGTTGAAATTAATAATGGAATTCTTGAAACCTATGATGCCATAAAAAATAAGAGACCGATAACTGAAGTTTTAAATTTCCTAGAATTAAACCAGGCAACAGCATTAAACTATAGTCATGGTTTAAATATTTTATCTAAAGGCGATGCTGTATCAAATGATTTATTTGCAAAGAGAAAAGAATTAGAATATCAAATTTTAGTACAAGAAAATAAATTATTAGGTATAGATGACAGCACTGAGACAACTGAGGATATTACCTACTTAAAAGAATCATTATATGACAATAAAATAGCACTTCAAGAGCTTGAAAAACAAATAAGTGAAATTTCTGGAGTTTCAAAATTATTAGCTTCAAGAGCTATAGACTTTAATCGTGTTCAGCAAAAGTTAACCGTGGGAGAGGTGCTCATGAGGTATTTTTATTCAGATACAAATCTATATGCTTTTAGAATTTCAGAAACAGACATTTCATTTATAAGAGTGAGTACAAAGGAAACTTTAAATGAGATGCTTTCTTCTTATTATAATAGTATTAAGAATGGAGATCCCTATGATTCAAAGTCATTGAGTGATGTACTAGTTCCTTCATTAGGTTTGGAAGATACTACAATAGAGAAGTTACTCATCATTGGTCATCTGCAATTGTCTAGTCTCCCTTTTGAAACACTTGTCTCAAAAGAGGATTTTTTAATTCGTAATTATACCTTTAGTTATTACCCTTCTGTACGTTTGTTTGAATATGATGAGGTACAAAATAACAATGTAAAATCGCTTGCAGGATTTGCGCCTTCTTATGATACGGAGGCAGAAAGTGCAATAAGATCAATAGATGATATTGATTTTAAATTTGGAAATTTAATAGGTGCTAAAGAAGAAGTTACCAATGTTGTTTCTTTTTTCTCGGGAGATTCTTACATTGGAGCTGAAGCAACGAAGCGTAATTTTATTTTAAACTCCAAAGACTATAATATACTTCATATAGCAGGACATACGTATGTAAATTCAAACAATGCAAAAAATTCAATGCTCGTATTTACAGACGATACAGTTTCTTCAACACTCACGTTAGATGAGATTTATGGGTTAGATTTGGCTACAAATTTAGTGGTTTTAAGTGCCTGTGATACTGGAAATGGCACTATAGATGATTCTGAAGGGGTAATGAGCATGGCGAGGGCATTTCATTATGCTGGTAGTAATGCAACACTAACAAGCCTTTGGAAGGTTCCAGATAAAGAAACTTCTTTTATGATGATATCTTTTTATGAACATTTATCTCAAGGGATGTCTAAAGATATTGCGTTACAGAAGGCTAAAATAGCATATCTAAATTCGGTACAAGATGAACAACTAAAACACCCTTTCTACTGGGCAGGTTTTATTTTAAGTGGAGATGTATCACCAGTTCAATCGGGCATCTCTAATTTCTATCTAATAGGCATTATATTATTAGTAGTACTACTTTTGTTAGTATTCTTACGATTTAGAAAAAGAGGGTAGTTTTATAAACGTTTCAATATTTTTTTAGCTTTTTTGTAGTTGTACCCATCTGAATTTACGAGTTCTTCTAGTAATTTTTTACTTTCTGAAATGTTATTGGTTTTTAAATACGCTAAGGCCATGTACCATTTTGATTTGTCTAAAAATTCGTCATTATAAGACAGGTGAATTCTTAATACACGAATAGCTTCATCATATTTTCCAAGCTTTAAAAGCGCATTGGCTTTATAAAACAAATAATAACCTTCATTGCTATTCGCAAACATGGTATCAAATTGAAAGATAGCTCTTTTGTAATCTCCCATTTCATAATTATAAAATGCCAATTCTTTAATGTTTAAATCATCTACACTTCTAGTAATAGGTTCAATTACATTTCTATAAGGTTCAAAATTTGAAGCATACAACTCTTGTGGAGATGCTGGGCCTCCTTGCAGTGTTAAAAAAGCGGTAACAGCAATTGCTGCCACCACTAGGGCAGCAACAAGGTATTTTAAAACTCCATTGTTGTTTGTAATAGCACCTTGGTCTTTAGCTTTGTTTTCTTGGTTTTCTAATAGTGTTTTTAGCTCATCTTTTTTGGTGTCTATCAGTGCAGCTTTGAGGTCTTTTTGCATCTCAAAATCTTCCTTAAACTCTGGGTCAGTTAAAAGAAGTTTTTCTAGCTGTTCCGTTTCCTCCGGATTTAACGAGTTGTTAAAATATTTTTCTAGTAGGGTGTCTTTCATCATTACTGGGGAGTTATGAGTTGTTTTAATTGTTTTAAGCAACGTGATTTTTGTGCTTTTACCGTGTTTTCATTTTCATAGTTTTCAAAAGCTTTTATCTCGGCGATTGTTTTACCAAAAAGATAAAACTGTTCTAAAATATTTTGACAACGAGCTCCTAATTTTGAAAAATTAAGTTTTAATAATTTTTGTTTTTCAGTAAGTACGGTTTCTTTAATTTCTATAGTTTCATAGTCATCCTGTAAATGAAAAGACTCCAGTGGGGTTGTTTTTTTTGAAGCTCTTAAATGTTCCATTACTTTGTATTTTCCGATACTAAAAACATAGGTCTTAACACTGCTGGTTAATTCAGTTAGTTTGCCTGAGGCTGCATTTTCAAATAAGGTAATAATGCTTTCTTGATAAATCTCTGTGGCCTCTTCTTCAGAGATCCCATACTTGTATGTAAAAGCTTTAAATGGGTCTTTGTATTCCTCATACATTTTTGAGAAAGAACTATTGTCTCCTTGCTTAATTTCTTCTAAGGTAGGCTCTATAAACATTAATGTATTTTTTTTCTAAAAGGTTAACAATAATAAAATTAAATATTATTGTGTTCATGTACTAAAATTTCAGCATAAAAAAAAGACCACATTACTGCGGTCTTTTTAATTTGGCTATTTCTTAATTATTATGGAAAACAAATTGTCCCTCCGGTATTTTGGTATTCTATATTACTTGTACTAAGGTTACTAGCTCCTGAGGAAGTACCAATTTGAATCCCACAACCAGGAAGGTCTTTCAGTAAGATATTATTTAAATTTACTGTAGGATTCGCCCAAAGATAGATGCCCGCTCCATCAAAGTCGCTTCCACTACCTGCATATTCAATTGTCGCATAACTGATTTCGTTTTCTACAGAGTTTGTAAATTCAAATCGAATTCCCTTCCAGGCTCCAGCTTGTTTTACAACTCCTGTAAATAATATAGGTTCTGTTGGAGTACCAATGGCTTTAAGCGTTGAGGTATCTTGATCTCCAACATCAAACCAAGCGCCATTTTCCATTTCAATAATCACACCAGGAGCAATGGTTAGTGACACATTATTTACGCTCGCTTTTCCATTAAGTCTGTATGGCACATTTAATTTGGCCCAAGTACCAGAAGAATTGCTTCCTTGTCCAATAATTCTAATGACATCTGTTGCATTTCCTTGGTAGTTTCCTCCAGAAATATTTGATATATATTCGGAATAGCCTTGAATCGGTATTGCGCAATTTGTTATAGTTGTGTTCTCTATAACTACATCTGCACCATAGTAGGCCAAATTGATTCCTTTGTCCTCACTATTTGTAATGGTGCAGTTTATAATATCTACTTGTGCATCTGCCCAAACAATAATAGCTCCTAAATCACCATTACTGTTAAAGGCACCACCGCCAGCATAATTAATGGTAACATATTCTAACCGATTGTTATTGTTGTTGCTGTCAATTAATATTCCTTTCCAGTCTCCAACTGTTACTTCTGTAGAGGTTAAAATAATGGGTTGTGTTTGTGTGCCCACAGCATTTATAGATCCATTTGATCGTACACTGATACCTGCATCATTTTCAAAGGCTATGGTAACACCAGGTTCGATTATTAAGGGTGCATCTAAGGCAATAGTGCAGGGTATAATGTAATCTACGATGGCACCGCGATCCACCAATGTGTGGCCTTGAGCTGCGAGGTCTCTTATTTCAGAACATTCAAAAATCAACGGAGCAAGGTCTTGAGGTAGCGGTGCAGTATCGGTATCATCATCACTACTACAAGAGGCTAAGATTAGGGTTGCTGCTAAAAAAGCATTTTTCACTAAGGTTTTCATTTTTTTGAGTTTTTAAGATTTTACTCTTTATGTGATACCTTTTGATAGGTTAACATATACTCAAAAAAAAATCACGCTATAGAAAATAGCGTGATTTGATTGTACAAACGTGTACGTGTATTAAGCGCGTCCGTAGAGCTTCTCATACAGGTCTTTGTACATTTCCTTAATAACTTTACGCTTTGCTTTCATAGTAGGTGTAAGTTGTCCACCTTCAATACTCCAAATATCTGGTGTAAGTTGGAAGGTTTTAATTTTTTCCCACTTTCCAAAACGTTCGTTGTATTTATCTACTTCTTTTTGAATACGTTTTATGAGTACTTCATCTTGAGATGCTACTGCAGTATCTGAAGAAATATTTTTTTCTTTGCGTGCACTCCAATCTTGAACCCATTCCCAGTTTGGCTGAATTAAGGCAGCTGGCATCTTTTCGCCATCTCCTACAACAAGAATTTGCTCAATAAACGAAGATTGCTTCATAGCGTTTTCAATAAGTTGTGGTGCAACGTACTTACCACCACTTGTTTTGAACATGGATTTTTTACGATCGGTAATTTTTAAAAACCCATCACTATCAACTTCTCCAATATCTCCTGTGTGGAAATATCCATTTTTAAGAACTTCGGACGTTTTCTCAGGATCTTTGTAGTAACCTTGCATTACTTGCGGGCCTTTGACTAATATTTCTCCGTCCTCAGCTATTTTAACTTCTGTATCTGGTAATACTTTGCCAACTGTTCCAATTCTAAAACCTCCATTTCGCATATCGTTTACAGATACTACAGGAGAGGTTTCTGTAAGTCCGTACCCTTCCATTACAGGACAACCGGCAGCATTAAATACCCTTGCGAGTCTGGGTTGTAATGCAGCAGAACCCGATGCAATAGCAAGTAAGTTTCCTCCAAGGGCCTCTTGCCATTTACTGAAAATTAATTTCCTTGCTACTTTTAATTTTGTTTCATACAGCCAACCATTTTGACCATATGGTTCCCATTTAAGACCTAGTTCAACTGCCCAAAAGAATAATTTCTTTTTTACTCCAGTTAAATCAGCTCCTTTGGCAATAATTTTATCGTACACTTTTTCTAATAAACGCGGCACTGCGGTCATTACTTCAGGGTGTATTTCTTTTAGGTTATCACTAATGGTTTCTAAACTTTCAGCAAAGTGAATACTCACACCGCAATATTGGTACATATAAAGTAACATACGCTCATAAATGTGGCATACTGGTAAAAAACTCAATGACTTAGATTTTCCCATTTCAATAGGTAGTCTTCCTTCACTATGTTTTGCATTGCTGGCAATGTTTTTATGACTAAGCATAACACCTTTTGGTTTTCCAGTTGTTCCAGAAGTGTAAATTAGGGTAGCTAGGTCGTCTTCATGAACTGCATCCATACGCTTTTGTACTTCTGCTTGTAGGTCTTGGTTTTCGTTACCAAGGTCAAGTACTTCTTGCCAATTAGAACAGCTTCCTATGCTATCAAAGCTGTATACGCCTTTCAAGGAAGGTACTTTAGCTTTAATGTTATTTATTTTCTCTAGTACTTCGCTACAAGAAACAAATACATAACTAGATTCAGAGTGATTAAGAACGTATTCATAATCTTCTTCAGAGATAGTAGGGTAGATGGGTACATCTTGAGCACCCGTTTGTAAAATTCCAATATCACAAATATTCCATTCGGTTCTATTAGTCATTGAGATGATGGCTACTTTATCATTTGCCTTTACACCTAATTTAATTAAGCCCCTACTTATTGCATTGGCCTTATCTATATATTCCTGGGTAGATGTCTTTACCCATGTTCCATTTACTTTGCTTACCAAAGAAGCCTCTTGGGGATATTTTTCTAATTGGTAATACGGAAAGTCAAAAAGTCTTTTTACTTCAGTCATATTCAAAATTCATATTAATTGTAGCTATGCAAAATAGGAAAAAATATTGATTTTTTAGGTTTTGAATCTTTTAATTGAAGTCATAAAAAAATGCCACAGCGACAAAGTGTTGTGACATTTTAAAATACGATACGGAATCTCGTTATTCTTTAATAATCTTAAATGTTTGAGTTGTTTCCTCTCCAGTTATTTTTAGAATATAAATTCCTGATGCTAAATCGCTGTAGTTTAACGATTGATTTCCAGAACCAGTATTGCTTTTTACAAGCTGCCCATGGATGTTGTAGATCGTTGTTTCGTAATTTGAAACAGCAGTAGTGATGTGTAAGATATCTTTCACGGGATTTGGATATAAACCAAATGGATTTTGAGAAATTTCTTCTACATCTAGAACAGTATCATCTAAGGTACTAAAGGTAAGGTCGTCAAAATAAAATCCATCCCCTTGAACAAAGTTATCCGATCTAAAGATAAATCTAGCAGAAATAGTTTCTCCAACGTAATCACTTAAATCTATTTGTTCTAGTACCCAATCATTTTGTGTACCATCGTAAAGTGGTTGGCCTTCAGGCTGGTTTGAGCTACCTGCATTTGTATACAATCCGCATTGTGGAATCCAACTTGAACCTCCATTGATAGAAATTTGGAATTGTGCATAGTCATAGTCATTTTCGATTTCAAACTTTGTCCAAAAAGATACATTTGCTCCCACAGCTCCAGTAAGGTCTATGGTCTCATCTAGTGTAATCGATTTGTTTGCTCCTGGCCCATAATTTCCGTTTGGTGATTCAGTAATACTTCTAGGTGAAGAAACAAATGTTTGTGTAGTAGTGCCCCAACCGTTATTTGTATAGTTTGAAAGTGATGCCGCATCATCTTCAAAAACTGGGGTAAGGTTTCCGAAAATTTTAGAAACCAATACTTTGGTGTCAAAAACACCATTGTTTACAATGAGTTCATACGCAACAACATCTCCACTATTAACCGCACCTCCTAGCGTGTATTGGATGGTTCCATTTTGTGTTTCTAGCAAGTCTAATCCTGAAAATGAAACAGTATTTCCTGAAGCAGTAATGTTATCTGAAATTGGATTCAACGTAACTGTGAAATCTCCATTTCCAGACAATCCCAATCTTTGTATGGTAAAAGTAGCATTAACTACAGGAGTAGTACCTGTATATAGCGGTGCAGTATCTTTTGCCGAAGCATAATTACTAATCATTTTTGAGGAGGTCAAATTGTGATACATCATCCCTTTAGAGATAGATTCTATCTGACTTGAAGGAGGCCAAAATGCAGGACCAATTTCTGGAGTATAGGCATATATCTTGTCATGTGTTCCTACAGTTCCATACATGAAATCATCACTATCTCCAGCTGCAGCGTATAGCTCTGATGATAAAATATTACTAAAACCATTTTGTGAAACAAGTTCAGCCCCTAAATCTCTAAAAAGATTTTCTTCTGGTGATGGTGTGTTTTCTGCATACCCAAATGGACGCAATAACAAATTACCAAAACTATGGTTGTTAAATGCCATTACAAAATCATGTTGCTCGACAAACCATTTCATAGCTTGATTTTCAACTTCACTAAAAGGAGTAGTTCCTCTGTAAATATCACTTGAAGAATCTCCAGAAGAGCCATCACCTCCCCACATACCATTACTAGGATTTCCGTTAATAAAATACTCGTAATTTCTATTGTTATCTACGCCAAACGTTCCATTACCATTACTTCTTCTGTTCTTTCTCCAAAAACCACCTCCATTTGGATCTGTTTTTTGGTTGTATAAATATCCATCTGGGTTTAAAACAGGAATAAAATACAGTTCACTATTGTCTACAATTGCCTTTACTTCGGCGTCTGTTTCATAGTTTTCTAGTAAGTACCACATGTAAAAAATCAATTGGTGTAATGACATAGGCTCTCGTGCATGATGTATTGCAGAATATAAAATTTGCGGTTCGGCTTCTTGATTGTCTGGGTTATCACTAATTTTCACCCATTTAATACCATTACCACCAATAGATGGACTCACAGAATTGTCGGGTTGTCCTTCGGTTAAAAAGTTGCTAATATTAGCTTTTGCTGTAATAAGGTTTGGATACAGCGCCTTCATTTGGTCTAATTCATCTAGCACCTCTTGATATGTAAAATAACCTCCCATCGATCCTGGATCATCATTAAAATGAACAGGTGTTTCATAATCTCCTGCAGTTTCTGCACAGGTAAAATTTCTAGCAGGAATTCTTGCCGCATTTTGAGATAAGAAAAATTGTTTTGCATCATCGATCAACACCTCTACTTGAAAACCGTTGCTGCGCGCAATAGCTAATTCTGAAGTTGAAAACTCTGAAATTACAAAATATCCTTTTTTGTGAATTCCATGATCTACAGAAAGTCCTAAGTTTTCTAGACGCGTTAGGTCATCTGAAGCAGAGTAATAAATTTTAGCTCTTTGGAATTTTTCTTCAAAAGTCTGAGAAAAACTTGTTAGTGTAACGCATAGTAATAAGAATGTACGTAGTATCTTTTTCATAGCAATATATTTGGAGTATACCAATGATGGTATATCATAGTAGTCTCCAAATATAACGCTAGATTACATCTTAATATATGGTATGTGAAATAAAAGTGAGAAAATTATTTCTCTTCCAACCATTTCCTTGCGTTGACAAATGCTTCTAACCAAGGACTTACTTCGTCATTTGTGTCGCTAGGGTAGTGTCCCCAATTCCAAGGAAAAGTAGAACGTTCTAGGTGCGGCATCATTACCAAATGCCTTCCAGTGGCATCGGTCATCATGGCGGTGTTAAAATCACTTCCATTTGGATTTGCAGGAAAGGCGTCATATCCATATTTTCCTACGATGTTATAATGGCTTTCTTCTTTTGGAAACGAAAATTTACCTTCACCGTGTGCTGCCCAAATTCCTAAGGTACTTCCAGATAAGCTAGAAAGCATCACCGAATTGTTTTCTTGAATTGTTACTGAAGTAAAGTTACATTCAAATTTACCGCTATCGTTATGAAGCATTTTTGGTTTTTGATCATCATTTGGAGTTAAGAGCCCTAATTCCACAAACAATTGGCATCCATTACAAACCCCTAATGATAAGGTGTCTTCTTTAGCAAAGAAGTTTTTCAAGGCAGTATTTGCTTTTTCATTATATAAAAAGGCACCCGCCCATCCTTTTGCACTTCCAAGCACATCACTATTTGAAAATCCTCCTACGGCTGCAATAAATTTAATATCTTCCAGCGTTTCTCTACCTTCAATTAAATCTGTCATATGTACATCTTTTACATCAAATCCAGCGAGGTACATGGCATTTGCCATTTCACGTTCACTGTTGCTTCCTTTCTCACGAATAATTGCAGCTTTAATGCGTTTTTTTGAGGTATCGATTACAGGTTTTTTTCCGTTAAAATGCTTCGGAAATGTAAATACTAGTGGTTGGTTTTTATAGTTTTCAAACCTAGGCGTAGCCATTGTTCCGCTTTGCTTTTGATCTAATAGATATGACGTCTTGTACCATGCATCTCTCATTTCGGCTATGCCAAAAGAAACAGCATCTTTATGGTTCTTTACCGAAAGTGTTTCATCGCTAGTAACGTTTCCTAGTTTTGCAAAATCAATACCAGCAGCTTGAAGTGATGTTTCAAAAGTGCTATCATTTGTAGCTTGTAGCACTAGGCCACAGTTTTCAGAAAACAAAAGTTTTACAGTGTCTTGTTCGTTTAATACCGAAAGGTCGAGCGTAGCTCCTAATTCAATATCGGCAAAGCACATTTCCAATAACGTAGTAATCAAACCGCCAGAAGAAACATCATGTCCAGCTGCTATTTGGTTGTTTGAAATTAAGCCTTGAATGGTGTTAAAAACAGTAGCTACGTAGCTAGCATCTTTTACAGTTGGCGCCTCAGTACCTATACTGTTTATGATTTGCCCAAAAGAAGAACCACCTAATTTAAAGTCGTCTTGGCTTATGTTTATATAATAGATACTTCCTTTATCTTTTTGTAATACAGGTTCTACAACTTTTTTTATGTCGTTGCAATGTCCAGCAGCAGATATAATAACAGTACCAGGAGAAATCACTTCCTCGTTTTTGTATTTCTGTTTCATAGAAAGAGAATCCTTTCCAGTTGGGACATTGATACCAAGCGCAATACTAAAATCGCTAATGGCTTCTACAGCTTTGTATAATCTAGCATCTTCTCCTGGATTGTTGCACGGCCACATCCAGTTGGCAGATAATGAGATGCTTTTCAATCCTTTTTCTAGAGGTGCCCAAATAATATTGGTTAATGCTTCTGTTATGGAGTTTCTAGAACCTGCTACTGGGTCTATCAATCCAGATATAGGGGAGTGCCCAATACTTGTAGCGACTCCTTCTTTACCATGATAGTCAAGTGCCATAACACCGCAATTATTAAGCGGCAATTGCAAGGGACCAGCACATTGTTGTTTTGCAACTTTTCCTGTAACACAACGATCTACTTTGTTTGTTAACCAGTCTTTACAGCCTACCGCTTCAAGTTGTACTAATTGTGTAGCATATTTTTTTATATCTGAAATATGATACCTCGAAATACTGTAGTTTCTGTGTACAGTAGTGTCTGTCATAATAGTTTTTGGAGAACTTCCGAACATATCTTCTAAGGCAAAGTCCATAGGTTTTTCTCCTGTAGTTTTGCTCTCAAATGTAAATTGATGTGTATCGGTCACTTCACCCACTTGGTACATAGGAGAGCGTTCTCTATCTGAAACGCGTTGTAAGGTGTCCATATCTTCTTTACCAATCACTAATCCCATACGTTCTTGAGATTCGTTTCCAATAATTTCTTTTGCAGATAGTGTTGGGTCGCCAACAGGAAGGGCATCAAGATTGATGGTTCCTCCGGTATCTTCTACCAATTCACTAAGGCAGTTAAGGTGACCACCGGCTCCATGATCATGAATAGATACAATAGGGTTGTTGTCGCTTTCAACCATACCTCGTACTGCATTGGCTGCACGTTTTTGCATTTCTGGATTAGAACGCTGAATGGCATTTAATTCGATACCGCTAGAGAACTCTCCAGTATCGGCACTAGATACTGCGGCACCTCCCATACCAATTCGGTAATTTTCACCTCCAAGTATCACAATTTGATCTCCTTTTTGAGGGGTGTCTTTTAGGGCTTGTTCGGCTTTTCCGTAACCAATACCACCTGCCATCATAATGACTTTGTCGAATCCTAACTTACGAGCTTCTTCTTCGTGCTCAAAGGTGAGTACAGATCCCGTAATTAGCGGTTGTCCAAATTTGTTTCCAAAATCACTGGCTCCGTTACTAGCTTTAATAAGAATGTCGAGCGGTGTTTGGTATAGCCAATCTCTTTCTTTCATTGCTTGTTCCCAAGGACGGTTTTCTTCGAGTCTTGAGTACGAAGTCATGTATACTGCTGTTCCTGCTAGAGGTAGCGATCCTTTTCCTCCTGCAAGTCTGTCTCTAATTTCTCCTCCACTTCCAGTGGCAGCTCCATTAAAAGGTTCTACGGTGGTAGGGAAATTATGAGTTTCAGCTTTTAAGGAAATGACACTATTAAATTCTTTTTCTTGGTAAAAGTCTGGTTTGTCTGGACTTTTAGGAGCGAATTGTGTTGCTTTTGGTCCGTTGATAAAAGCAACATTATCTTTGTATGCTGAGACAATTTCATTAGGGTGTTCTTGAGATGTTTTCTTTATGAGTTTGAATAGGGAAGAAGGCATTTCTTCGCCATCAATTATAAAGGTTCCATTAAATATTTTGTGGCGACAATGTTCGCTATTTGCCTGGCTAAAGCCAAATACTTCAGAGTCGGTTAATTTTCTTCCTAGTTTGATAGCAAGATTGTCCAGATATTGAATTTCTTCTTCATTTAGCGCCAAGCCTTCAGTGGCATTATAGGCTGCAATATCCTCAATATCTTTTATGTTTTCTGGAGTAATTGAAATATCAAAAATGTCTTGGTTTAGTTCCGAAAATTTTTGTGACAGCATAGGGTCAACGTCACCTAAAATTTCAGAAGCATTTATAAATTCTTCAATTCGAACAATTCCTTGAACTCCCATGTTTTGTGTGATTTCAACAGCATTGGTACTCCAAGGTGTTATCATTGCAGCACGTGGGCCAATAAAAAAATCCGCAATTGCGGACTGATTTATCTTAGGTGCGTTGCCAAAAAGCCATTGCAGTTTTTGGATGCTTTCTTCTGAAATTTCTGAGGTTGTCTGGACAGCAAAAACGATGTTTTTTACGTCTCCAAAAAAGTGAATCATTCTGAAAATTTTTGAATGGTTATTGAAACCACAAAGGTAGTTTTTTTTCTTAAATACAGTGTTCGATATCTATAGTTTCAACCGAGTTTATGAGAAACTTTTTAACACTGTGGCAAGGAGTTCTGGGAGATGTGAGATTATTGTGAGTAGTTTTGTAAGGTTATCGTAAAAGCTTGCACTATATTGCATCACAATTCATGTTAAGATTGTATTAAAAACTTTATTTCAATTTCAAAAAAAAAGCTTTTAGGCGTATCTTGCATAGCTATCAATTAAACTTAAAACAAACACTATGAAATTAAGAAATTTACTAATGACTTTTGCTGTTTTGTTTTCATGTAATTCATTTGCACAGCAAACAGAAGGACCGGCATCAATTGGCCAAGGAACATTTATTGGGACAACCATCCCTCTGCGTGACATGCCTACTATTTCTGAAATGGAAATAGAAGGATTTGAACATGCAAGAGAGGTTAAACAAAAATTTGACCCTTCAGACCCTAACGCTGTTGAAAGTCCAAATGCTTTGCCCCTAGATGGTCAGCATCCTGGATACCAAAGTGAACAAGGAACAAGAGATCCACTTACTGTATTACAAAATTTTGAAGGTGCTTCTATACAAGAAGGACAGGCGATTCCGCCAGATCCAACTGGTGCAGTAGGCCCCAACCATTATGTACATGCAGTAAATGTAGTTGTAAAGATTTTTGATAAAACAGGTGGTTTACTTGCAGGACCAACCTTATTAGGAACTTTTCTCGGAAACGGAAATAACAATGGAGACCCTATTGTTATGTATGATCAATTGGCCGATCGTTATTTTGTAAGCCAGTTTCAAGGGAGTCCAATTCCAGGAACTCCAGGTTTTGGAATTAATGATTTAATTATTGGTGTATCTGCTACAAACGACCCAACAGGTTCTTATAATGTGTATGAATACACCCTTAATTCGTTTCCAGACTACCCTCACTACTCAATTTGGCATGATGGATACTATATGACTGCTAACAAAAGTGGAAATGTAACCTATGCATTTGATAGACAAGCGATGCTAAATGGAGATCCAAATCCTACAATCATTGAGTATAATTTGCCTCAATTAATTAGAAATCCATTTACAGTAACCAATCCATTACCTGCAAATATAATTGGTGATGATAGTGACCCTACAAGTCCTGCCTATATTGTATATCTCCAAGATGATTTATGGAATGGGGTAACTTTTGATCATTTAAAAGTTTGGTCTATTGAAACAGATTTTGCAAATCCTGGTAATTCAACGGTAAGTCAGCCTCAAGAAATACCAACACAACCATTTGACTCTCGTTTCTTTGCTTTTGGTCAAGGAGATTTCAGACAACCAAATACAAACCAACGTCTAGATGGTGCATCTGGAGTTGTTAGTTACGGAGCTAATTATAGAAGCTTTGCAAATCATAATTCATGGGTGATTACTTTTAATGAAGATTTGGGAGGTGCTGCCCGAGGTGGTATTCGTTGGATAGAATTACGCAATACTGATGCAAATCCTACAGATTGGACATTGTTCCAAGAAGGAACATTTGCTCCAGAAGATGGGGAAAGCAGATACATGAGTAGTTCTGCTATGGATGTAGATGGTAATATTGGTTTGGCTTACAACTTGAGTAGTGATGACACCTTTACAAGTATCAAGTATACAGGGCGTTATGATGGTGATGAACTTGGTGTTATGACATTTCCAGAGGGTACAATCTGGGATGGTACAGCAAGACAAACAAATACAAACAGATTTGGTGATTATGCACAATTAACTATTGATCCTGATGGTGTAACATTTTGGCATACTACACAATACTTTGCTGGCACAAACCAATGGAGAACGCGTATTGCATCTTTTACTTTAAATAATGGTCTTGCAGAAGACATAGGAGTTTTCAATTTTGATGAGCCTAATAGTGGAGATGATTTAACGGCAAATGAAACCGTTACTGTGAAGATTTTTAATTTCGGTACAGATCCACAAAGTAATTTTGATATTGCATTGCGTGTTGATGGTGTTCTAATTGACACAGAAACATTTACTGGTACGGTAGAGCCATTATCTGAGGCCACTTATACATTTAACGCTACTGTAGATTTATCTACACCACAGCAATCTTATGAGATTGAGGCGCGTACATTACTAACAACAGATGCTAATAATCCAAACGATTCATTTACAAAAACAATTAACAACACGACCTTATCTGTAAACGATCAAGAATTTAATAGTGGAGATTTCTCTATTATTAGTAAAGGCTCTAAGTTGTATGATGTAAACTTTGCAACTACAAGAGATTTTGGTGCTCTTACGTACGGAGTGTTTAATACCTTAGGTCAAGAAGTGATGAAAGGTCAAATGAACAGCTCTGGATTAGAACATAAAGCCACTCTAGATTTCAATGCTCAGGCAGTTGGTGTTTATTATGTGAAACTAACAAATGGAGAATTTAATGCAACAAAAAGAGTTGTTGTGTTTAAATAAAATTTCATAATACAAACTTAAAACCTCGATACGTTTTGTGTCGAGGTTTTTTTATGTTAATCTTTTATTATTTGTGAGATAAATATGAGGTATTAAATTATTTATTGAAAAATAGTAGATGTATATTGTAATAAATTAAATAAATACCTATGAAATCTATAAAGAAAACTACATTATTACTGTTGTTATGTTCCACCATATTTGCAACAGCTCAAGAAAACCCGCCAGTTGTTATTGCTCAGGGAACTTTTATGGGGGAGACCATCGCCCTAAGAGATGCACCTTTAATTGAATCTTTTTCAGGTTCATTAGACGATTTAACTTTCGTTGATTTAAGAAGGTTAGATGTAACTGGTACTGAAACAGAAAATCCATCAACCGGATCACCAGATGGTTTTGACGCAGTAAAGCAAACTACACCTCCAAAGTTTGATGTTGAAAATTTAGAGCAAAATTTTGATGGAATTAATATTTCTCAAACTGGTGGTGCTGGAGTTCCAGATCCTACTGGAGCAGTAGGGCCAGATCATTATGTTACTGCGGTAAATATTGCAATTCGAATATTTGATAAACAAGGAAATTCTCTTGTTGGACCTACAAACTTAAGTGGGTTTTTAGGTTTGCCTGGACAAGGAGATCCTATTGTTATGTATGATCAACTAGCAGATCGTTATTTTGTTAGTCAATTCCGCACAGCTAATAATTCTGTAACCATAGGAGTATCTACAACAGCAGATCCAACGGGTACCTATTATGTCTATAATTACCCATTAGGACAATTTCCTGATTATCCGCACTATGCGGTATGGCCTGATGCGTATTATTTAACAGCCAATAAAGGAGGACAAACTACCTATGCTTTTGATAGAGAAACCATGTTAAGAGGTGGTGAAGACCCTTCGTTAGTAGGATTTTCTTTGAATGGAGCAATTCGAAATAACAATACAGTTTTTGCACCTCAAACAGCAAATTTATTAGGACGTGTTGCCCCAGAAGATGCTCCTGCATATGTTGTTTATCTTCAAGATGATAGTTGGCCTAATGTTGGTGGGATTACTTTTGACCACTTAAAAGTATGGTCAATAGACGTAAATTTTGAAGGAGGGAGTTCAATATCTTCTCCTCAAGTTATTCCTATTGCAGATTTTGACTCTTTTATAGCGCCATTTGGTTCTGGTGATTTTGAACAACCAGGTACCAATCAAAAAATTGATGGAATTACTGGAGTTATGTCATATATGGCTAACTATAGGAGTTATGACGATTTCAACTCGTTACTTGTTAATTTTAACGTTGAGGTTGATGGTGTAGGTGGAATACGATGGGTTGAGTTAAGAAATCAAGGTACTGGTCCATTTACAGTTTTTCAAGAAGGAACTTATACACTTCCAGATGATGTAAACAGATTTATGGGAAGTATGAGTATTGATAAAGACGGAAATTTTGGTTTAGGATATAATGTTGTTAGTTCAACAGTATTCCCAGGAATGCGCTATGCAGGACGAATCGTTGATGATTCTGATTTAGGAACTATTAATGTAGCAGAAACCACTATTATAGATGGTCCTGGCGGCGTAGGCTCTTTTAATCGATTTGGTGATTATGCGCAAATGACCATGGATATTGATAATAGAACATTTTGGTATACAGCAGAATATATGGGAGTTCAAAACGGATTTTGGAGAACGCGTATTGCTTCATTTACATTAGGAGATACTGAAGAGGATGATGTAGCTGTTTATGGTTTTGAATCCCCACTGTATGAAGGTCCATTTACAAATGATGAGACAATCACAGCATTGGTTGCGAATTTTGGAGATAATAGTCAATCAGATTTTGAAATTGAACTAAGAGTAGATGGAGCTTTAATTGTTACTGATGTTTATAACGGGACTTTAGCTCCAGGAGAATATGGTACTCATGAATTTTCTGTTAACATCGATATGGCTGCAGAAAACGCACCAATTAATGTTTCGGCTAGATCATTATTAACAACAGACACCTATACTGATAATGATGAATTTAACTTTAATTATTTTCAAGAGGAAATATTAGATGTAAACTCTTTTTCTAATTTTGAAAGAAGTCTGTTAATCTATCCTGTTCTCGATAAAACCTATGAAATTAACTTAGCAACAAATGCTTCTTTTGATGATTTGTCATACGCTGTTTATAGCCTAACAGGTCAAAAAATTGATTCAGGTAAGTTAATTTACAACTCAAATGGATATAAGGCCAAAGTGAACATGGGAAGTCATGCTAGCGGTGTATATGTCGTTGAGGTATTGGCAGACAGTGGAAAAATATCTAAAAAGATATTAGTAAAATAAGTAAACTCCTTACATCATATAAAATCACCAAGTAAATTTTTTGCTTGGTGATTTTTTTATCGATTTTCTTTTATAAATGCTTCCATTTGGTCTAGTACTTTTTGACCTCCCCAGATAAATTGTAACATCATTCCAAAATGTCCTTTTTTGAGTTTGATAAATTGTACATCTGGCTGTACTTCTTTTACTTTGGCAACAAAATCTGCGTTTGTTTTTTTAATAGACTTTATGGTTCTCGTACCTTGATATATTAAGAAGGGTGGATTTTCTTCTGAAATATGATTGATCGGAGAAGCATCTTTCCATACCTCAGGGTCATTGGTCCAAGTGCTCTGGTAATCGTAAAAACCTCCTTTTTTTGGAGGATATGTAGTATTATACCAAGCTATATCTAATCCAGCTGCATCATTTAAAATAATACCAGAAATACTGTTTTGATCTACTCCGTATTTAGGGTTCATAACACTTAAAGCTGCTAGATGTCCTCCTGCAGAATGGCCATTCATAAAAATACTATTTGGATCACCACCATAGGCTTCAATATTGTTTTGTACCCATGCAATGGTGGCTGCAATTTGTTTTGCTTGATGATCATAAGTAACTTCAGGACTCAAGGTGTATTCTGGTACCACTAGTACTATGTTTCTATTTCTAAGATCCTTGCCATAAAAACCGTAGGTGTCTTTATTGCCTCTATTCCAATTTCCTCCGTGAGCAAAAATAATCACAGGCATTTTTGTTTCAGGTTTATTCTCTGGGGTAAAAATATTAAGTTTCGGATTGCTTTTTTCTGTTACTAACTGATTGGGTAGATATGCTATGTTTTTGTGTTTTGTAGTAGCACAACTCGTTAAAAATAAAACCGTAAATGATGCAATAAGTATATGTTTCATAGCATTATATTTTCCAAACAATGTAAATAATCTCTTTAACAGCATTGCTTAAGAATTTGTTAATACTAGCCTTAAATTCACCTTAATTAGTTAAACTTTTATTAATAATAGGAATACTTATTTTATATGATAGTAATACTATTATATTTGTTAGAAATGAACCAACTTCCAATTAACATACAAATTGACGATCATTTTTACACCAAGAACCCAGAATCTTCTGAGCTTGGTAAAAAAATTGTGTCTGAAAGTATCGTTATGATGGAAGATATGGGTTTCGAGTGTTTTACATTTAAGAAACTTGGAAGTGCTATTGGTTCTAATGAGAGTTCAGTCTACAGGTACTTTGAAAGCAAACACATGTTGTTGGTGTATCTAATATGTTGGTATTGGAGTTGGGTTTCTTACAGAATCGTTTTTAAAACAAATAATATAAACGAACCTGAACAGCGCTTAGTTAAAGCCATTGCCATTATTACTGGTAAAGTGACAGAGGATAATTCTTTCTCATATATCAACGAAATCTTATTGCAAAATATCATCATTGCTGAGTCTTCAAAAGCGTACCATACAAAAGAGATCGATGAAGAAAACGCAAAGGGATATTTTAGGGCTTACAAAGCCGTTGTGCAAAGAGTAAGTGACATGGTGTTGCAAGTAAACCCTTCTTATGGATACCCGCACATGCTTGTTTCTACTGTTATTGAAGGAGCGCATCAACAACGATATTTTTCGGAGCATTTACCATCGCTTACCGATACCACAATAGAAGAAGATATTGTGGTTCAATTTTATACAGATTTGGTCTTACAAACGATAAAAACTACATGAAAATATCACATCGACATATTTTTTGTTACCGTGCATTGCTCGTTTTTTCTCTTGTAATTGCGCTTTTTTTGTTGCAACCGGTATTGCAGTTGCTGAATGAACTTGAAGGAGTTTCTGTAGAAGTTTTAGATGTTGATAAAGAAGTAGAAACAGAAGAAGAGAATAAGCAAGAAAATGAATTTTCTGAAGAAGAAAAAATGATTACTCAAGTAAAAGTTCCAATTTTTGGAGTTTCTCTAAAAAAGAAACCAAAAATGAATTCTTTATTGTTTTCTTTTTTTGGTGACATTAATTTAGAAATAAATGCACCACCTCCAGAAACAATCCTGTAATATCTCTTTGATGCGAATTCTTAAGATTTTTAAAAGTTATTACGCACTAATATCTTATTTTAATTAAATACAATGCATGATACAATAATTTGTCTTGCAAATACATACAAATATGGAAAAATCAAATATGTTTAAAAGTTTAAAAAACGATATACCCGCAAGTATTGTTGTCTTTTTTGTGGCATTACCTCTTTGTTTGGGAATTGCCTTAGCCAGTGGGGCTCCTTTGTTCTCTGGTCTTATTGCTGGAATTGTAGGAGGAATTTTAGTTGGAGCATTAAGTGGTTCACAAATTGGTGTGAGTGGTCCAGCGGCTGGACTGGCAGCGATTGTTCTTACTGCAATTGGTACCTTAGGAGGTTTCGAAAACTTTTTATTGGCCGTAGTTCTCGGAGGAATTATTCAAATGGTATTTGGCTTTTTAAAAGCAGGTATTATTGGCTATTATTTCCCTTCTTCAGTAATTAAAGGAATGCTTACAGGAATAGGAATTATTATTATTCTAAAACAGATTCCACATTTCTTTGGTTACGATGCAGACCCTGAAGGAGATTTCGCTTTTTTTCAAGTAGATGGCGAAAATACGTTCTCAGAAATTATTAATGCAATTAATCATATTAGTTTAGGACCAACTATTATTGCCATAGTATCACTCTTGATTTTATTGTTGTGGAGTAATGTTCTTTCAAAAAAAGGAAAAATATTTAATCTAATTCAGGGACCTTTAGTAGCAGTTGTAATTGGAATCCTTTATTTTGTTTTTACGCAAGACAGTGAAACCCTTAGTATTTCAGAAGAACACCTTGTAAGCGTGCCAGTACCCAATAGTTTTGATATGTTTTTAGGACAATTTAGTACACCTAATTTTTCTGAAATATTAAATCCCGCTATTTGGATTACGGCATTTACTATAGCGCTTGTTGCAAGTTTAGAAACACTTTTGTGTGTTGAGGCTACTGATAAATTGGACCCACAAAAAAGGGTAACACCTACGAACAAAGAATTACTTGCTCAAGGTGCAGGAAATATTGTCTCTGGTATGATTGGTGGTTTACCTATTACACAAGTAATTGTAAGAAGTTCTGCTAATATCCAATCTGGTGGAAAGACAAAGATGTCTGCTATCATACACGGTTTCTTTTTATTAATATCTGTAGTTGCAATACCTACTTTACTTAATAAGATACCACTATCTGTATTAGCTGCGGTTTTATTAATTGTAGGATATAAGTTGGCAAAACCGGCGTTGTTTAAGAAAATGTACCAATTAGGTTGGAAACAATTTGTTCCGTTTTTAGTAACGGTACTTGGGATTGTATTTACCGATTTATTAATTGGAATCGGATTAGGACTCGCTGTAGGTATTGTGGTGATTTTAATTAAGAGTTATCAAAATTCGCACTTCTTACATATAGAAGATAAGAGTAACGGAAAGCACAAAATTAAAATGACCCTTGCCGAAGAAGTTACTTTTTTCAATAAAGGAGCTATTCTTAAAGAATTAGATAGCTTACCAACAGATTCTTATTTAGAGTTAGACGTAAGGAAAACTAGATTTTTAGACAACGACATCATTGAAATACTTGATGATTTTTCAGAAAAAGCTAAAAATAGAAATATTGACATTCAGCTTGTTTCTGAAAGAGGAGTTGTAGAAAACCCAGAAAGTTTTATTCAGTTTTTTAAACTGCGTCCAAAAACAATATAATAACTAATAACATGATATGAAAACACATTCAGAAATATCAAAAAGTAAGTTGTTAGTACTCATAGATAAACCTAATAATTCCTCCCAAGTTATTGAAGATGCAATGCATTTTGCAAAATTGATTCATGCAAGTATTGATATACTTCAGGTAGAACCGCCAATAAATGTGGTAAAAAATGAAAATCAAATTACTACAATGAGGTCAATAAACGAAAAACGTTATCATCAAGAAATGGCGTTAAAAGATATGGTTGTTAAAATTAAAAAAGAGGTAGCACTTCCTGTGGTTAGCAATTTTACCATCGGAAATGTTAAAAATGAAATTAAAAATCATATTGAAAAAACAAATCCAGCCATTATTGTTTTAGGAAAGCGTAAGAAAAAAGTGGGAGGTCTTATTGGTGATAAAATTACCAAAGAAATCCTAAATTCTTATAAAGGTAGTGTTTTTATATCAGATAAAGGACAAAGAGCTGCTTCTACAGAAAACAAATCTATAGGCTTTGTAAATTCTATAGTTGGTACAGAGAATATAGCATTTGTAAACGAATTGAAACGACATTACAAAAAGCCTCTCAAAATATTTAAAACTTTTGTAAATAATGCTATAGATAATCACAACAGTAGTGTGTCAAAGGCATCATCCATGGAGCTGGGAATGAATACAATTGTTTATGAATTTGATGAAAAAAATAATTTCTCAGAAATGGTTAATTTTATATCAAAAAATGATCTAGCTTTTCTGTGTGTCAGCAAAAGCAACCAAAAAAACGAATCATCTAAAAGAAAATTAAACAACTTGTTAACCAGTACAGTAGAAAAGACAAACGTCCCTGTACTTGTTTTAAATACTAACGTAAATTAATACACATGAAAGCACATACAAAAGAAACGCAAGCAGCTATGACACCAAATACTGCTTTACAAGCACTAAAAGATGGAAACACAAGATTTGTAAATAATAAACAGGTTTCTAGAGATTTATTAGAACAAGTGGCAGATACTAGCAAAGGGCAATTTCCATTTGCAACAGTACTTCACTGTATCGACTCAAGAGTATCTGCAGAATTGGTTTTTGACCAAGGAATTGGTGACTTGTTTAGCATTAGAATTGCTGGAAACTTCGTAAATGAAGATATTCTAGGAAGTATGGAGTTTGCTTCTAAATTAGCAGGTACTAAGGTCATTGTAATCTTAGGGCATACCGCTTGTGGTGCCGTAAAAGGAGCTTGTGATCACGCAAGATTAGGGAACTTAACTAGTTTGATTCAAAAAATTGAGCCAGCAGTTGCTGCTGTTACAGAACCAGCAGATGAAAGCATGCGTACCTCAAAAAATATTGATTTTGTAAACAGTGTAGCTGTTAAAAACGTACACATGACTATCGATAATCTTCGTGCAAACAGCCCTGTCCTAAAAGAGATGGAAGATAATGGAGAAATTAAAGTAGTAGGGGCGATGTATCACATCGAAAATGGACAGGTTGAATTTTTATAATACCTAGTTCCACATCATAAAAAAACCGCTTTTAAACAGAAGCGGTTTTTTTATTTTATAGTATTGCCTATGTTAAATCGGTAGGCAATCCTCCCAATCTTTTCTCTATTTTTTTCTTTTTAACGGTAAGTCTTTTCATAAGATCCATTAAATCGCTATCCTGAGTTTCTTTATATAGTTCGTTAATGGCAAGGATGAGTCTTTTTGCTTCACGTGACGCAGTAACTTTATCACTTGTAGACATATGGCTCATTTTTGCATCTTCAAAAACTTTTGCTTGTGCGAGTATATCTTTCATATAATACGTTTAATCCTTCGTAAATCTAATTAAACAAAATAAGTGCTGCAAATTTTTACAACGCATTTTATTTTCTTTAAGCGGCAATATTAGCATATTTTTTTAGAATTGCCCTAACATTCACTAAAACATCGATGCAGTTTCTTCGTACTTTGAAAACCATTTATAATGAGCTTTCATTATTGCTTCTTTATTTTCGTTAATATGGTTGATAAATTCCTTAGCGACATTTGTTAGATTTTTTGAGTTAAGCCAAATAAGATTCCAATTTGTTGTTATGGGAAGACCTTTTACGGGTATAATTTGCAGGTCTTTGTTTTTGAGTTCATTTTTTATTCCAATTAGTGGCATTACCGAATATCCTATTCCTGCTACTATTGCTTGTTTAAGCGCTTCATTAGATTTTAATTCCATGTGTTTATAGGTAGATATTTTGCGAGAGGATATGAAACGTTCCATAGCATTTCTTGTGGCAGAACCCTGTTCCCTGTAAATAAGCGGGAGTTGCTCTATGGTCTTTGTTGAAATGTTTTTTCCAGTCTGTTTGAAATTTTTACCACCCACAAAGAATAGTTTGTTTTCCATTAATTCTATTCGATTAATTTTTGCGTTTTTAGGGATGGTAGAAACCATAGCAAAGTCTACTTCATTGTTTTCTAATGAGCGCATTACTTCTGCTTTATTTGTGACATCCATAGCAAGATCTACTCCTGTGTGTTCTTTTAAAAAATCTGATAAAAAATAAGGCATTACATATTTTGCAGTAGATACAATGGCAATTTTTAACTTTCCTGAAATTTCTCCCTGAAATGATAATGCTTTGTAGTTAATTGCCGATACTTCATTGAGTATTTTTTCTGCAGCAAGTGCTATTTCCTCACCAAATTCTGTGATAAATAAGCGCCTGCCTACAATTTCAAAAAGAGGAATAGTAAATTGTTCTTGAAATTTTTTTAATTGAATTGAAACGGCTGGTTGTGTTAAGAATAACTCCTCTGAAGCTTTAGTAACACTCTTTAGAGTGGCTATTTTATGGAATATTTCTAGTTGGTGCAATGTATAGTTCATTATTATTTTTTATGATTTAGATAATAAATATAAATAAAAATATATAAATAAAAGTTTTCATCTTTGCTAAAAATAAATCAAAATATAAAATCATGATTCAATTACATCAACAAAAAAAAGCACGAAAAGGGATTGTTTTATTTTGGAGCGAAAAAGCTAAGAGTGTCGATTATTTAAAACTAATAAAAATACTTGCGATTGTAAGTGTGTTTACTTTTTTTATTTTTCTATCGCTACAAAATAATTCATTGTTTTTTGGTGAATTAATTACGGGTTCAATTATTGTTTTGCTGTTGTGTGTTTTAAATGTAATTCAAAACACTGAAAATAGATAACATGGATTTGCATTTATTGTTCGATAATTTGACAAACCCAGCTTTATTGTTTTTTTTCTTAGGAATCATAGCAGTTCGGTTAAAAAGTGATTTGTGTATTCCAGAAAACTCTTCAAAATTCATTTCATTTTATTTGTTGCTTTCAATTGGTTTTAAAGGCGGTCAAGAACTTTCTCACAGTGAGTTTTCTGTTGAAATTGTTTGGTCATTGCTCTTTGGAATATTGCTTGCGGTCGTTGTGCCTGTTTTTACTTATTTTATCTTGAGACGAAAATTTAATGTAGAGAATTCGGGAGCAATAGCTGCGGCGTATGGCTCTGTAAGTGCTGTAACGTTTGTAACTACAATTTCTTTTCTTGAGTTGGAGCAAATTGCATTTAGCGGACACATGGTGGCTGTAATGGCTTTGATGGAGGCGCCATCAATTATGGTTGGATTGTTGTTAATTACACTTTTTAGTAGGAAGAAAAAAGACGAACGAATAGCTCCCAAAAAAGTTTTACATCACGCACTAACAAACGGAAGTGTATTGTTGATTATTGGTAGCCTTTTAATAGGGTTTTTTGCAAGTGAAGCCCAAGCAGATGGCATCAAACCTTTTACTACTGATATCTTCAAGGGTTTCTTGGCGGTCTTTCTCCTTGATATGGGGGTAACTAGTGGAAAGAAGTTGTCTGAATTTCTTAAGAAAGGGCGCTTTGCATTTCTGTTTGCAATATTAATCCCAATTTTTAATGGAACCTTAGTTTCCTTTTTAACTGGGTTTTTTATTTCTGAGGTAGGGGATAGGTTGCTATTTGCAATTCTCGCTGCGAGTGCTTCTTATATAGCTGTACCTGCGGCTATGAAATTAGCTGCGCCCAAGGCTAGTCCAAGTTTATATATTCCTATGGCCTTGGCTATCACATTTCCTTTTAATATCACTCTTGGTATGCCTTTATATCTTTACTTGATTAAATTTGTATAAAAATAAATTATGATTAGTATAAGATATATAAATAAAATTAAATAATTAATAATGTAGATATTTGTATTTTGAATAAATTATAAAATAAACCAATTAATAAACATACAATGGAAACTCTAGAACAAGTAAAATTTAAAAAGGATCAAAAAATTAATTTAATTCAAGGGAAGTTTTCTGCATCAGAAGCTGCAGACATCATTAATGATGTGCTTGATGTAAAAATTAATTTTCACAAAATCAAACGCCTCTCAATCACAGAGGGTGATTTAGAAAATGCATGTGATTATGATAGTGGAAGAATAGATGAGTTATTACAAGAAAAAATAGTAGCCAAAGAATTCTTTTCGCAAGCTAGATTGCAAGGAAAGAAATTGAAAATGACAAGTACAATTCAAATCACAATCGAGGAGTAGAAAAAATGGAATGTATTGCGTTAGATACTTTAATGAATGAAAATTAAAATGAAAAAGAAATTGCATTCCTCAAAACGTTAATACGTTTAAAGCGACTCTAAATTCGGGGTCGCTTTTTTTTATACCAATTTCAGATTGGATATCATACGCTCAGTTTGTTCTGGGTCTATTAAAATGATAGGTTCTGAATATAACAGGGGCATATTATCTTTATAACGATCTCTCAATAGATTGTTTATTTGTGAAAATAGTAGTGATTTTGAAATACATTTTAATTTATATCTAACAGAAGTATCAATCATTTCATTTGTATCAAGGGTTTTATAAACATCTAATTTTGTTATCATAGCATTTACAACTAGTTTCTCTTTTAATAATAATTCTGCAATCTCTTTTAATTGATCGCTTTCCTTTGATATAACTTGTAATGTCATCATAGCTATTAATACTTTAGTATCCCCTAAAAGTACAAATGAAATATAAAACTTTCACAAAAAAAAGTTAAACACACTTATTTAATAGTATTACTATTATAAATTTGAATAAAATTCAACTTAAAATATGAAACTACCTACTATGTCGCCTTGGAAACGTTTTATTGGGCTCTTACAATTAGATAGAAAAGACATTCGCCAGATATTTTATTATGCTGTTTTTGCAGGTCTAGTTGCATTGACATTGCCCTTAGGGATTCAAGCAATTATAAATTTAATTCAAGGAGCACAAGTTTCAACTTCTTGGATAGTATTAGTCGTTTTAGTAACTCTAGGAGTTGCTTTTCAAGGAGTTCTTCAACTCATGCAAATACGCATTTTAGAGAACATGCAGCAAAAAATATTTACGAGAGCATCGTTCGAATTTGCCTACCGTTTTCCAAAAATCAAGATGGAAGAACTTAGGAACTACTATCCGCCAGAGTTAGCCAACCGCTTTTTTGATGTACTCACCATTCAAAAAGGATTATCGAAAATACTAATCGATTTTCCTGCTGCTGCTTTGCAAATTATATTTGGATTGATATTATTATCTTTCTACCACCCCTTTTTTATCATCTACGGTTTCCTTCTAGTATTATTGATTTACATCGTGTTTAAATACACCGCAAAAAAAGGACTAGAAACAAGTTTAAAAGAGTCTAAAAGCAAATACAAAGTAGCACATTGGATACAAGAAGTATCTCGTTCATTGATTAGTTTTAAATTATCGGGGACCACAAGTCTTGCTATGAACCGTAACGATGAGCTTACCACAAATTATCTAGAAGCTAGAGAAAGTCATTTTAAGGTATTGGTATCTCAGTTTGTAAAATTAATAGGCTTTAAAGTATTGGTGACTGCCGGTCTTTTAGTTATTGGAGGTTTGCTAGTACTTAATCAGCAAATGAACATCGGGCAATTTGTTGCTGCAGAAATTATCATCTTATTGGTGTTAAGCTCTGTTGAAAAATTAATTAATGGCTTAGAATCTTTTTACGATGTCCTCACATCGCTCGAAAAAATTGGTCAGGTGGTTGATAAAGAGCTAGAGCCTCAAGACGGTGAGGATCCTTTTGGAATTACTAAGAATTTACTTATTGAGCTAGACAATCTTAATTACACAACCCCAGAAGGGCTCAGTATCTTAGAGAATATTAGTTTTAACATCACCAGTACTGATAGAATTTTATTAGATGGTGCTTCTGGTTCTGGGAAAACGACCTTATTAAAAATATTATCTGGACTCCTGAGGCCTTCAAAAGGTGCCTTGTATATTAATGATGTGTCTGTTAATGGTATTTGGCCCAACCGATATCGAGCTCATGTAGGACAGGTGCTCCCTTCGCAAGATCCTTTTGAAGGCACTATTTTAGAAAACATCACTTTTGGAAGAAAAGATATCTCTCAAGAACATTTACACACCATATTACGAGAAGTTGGATTGCTTGAGTTTATTAAGCAACAAGCCAACGGAATTAATACCATATTATACCCAGAAGGACAACAAATTCCGTTTACGGTTTCAAAACGTATTGTTTTAGCAAGAGCAATTATTCATAATCCAAAAGTATTACTACTCAAGGATCCCTTAGAGCATTTTGAAGCATCTGAAGCAGTAAGGATTATAAAATATTTAACGGCTCCAGAGAGGCCTTGGGCTTTGGTAGTATCTAGCAGAAATGAACTCTGGAAATCTAATTGCAATCAGACACTTAAAATTTCCGAAGGAACTATTCACTCAAAAAAGTAAAACGTATGCTTAATATTTCTCATAACCAGTTAAATAAAAAAGTTTCCTTAAATGGATACAAAGCATTTGGTAAAGCATTTGCCTCAAAGCATAATACCTATTTTAATCGCTTTTTAGCCATTTCAGCGTTTATTTTAGTCGTGGTGCTTTTTTTACCTTGGACTCAAAATGTGAGTGGTAATGGTTTTGTAACGACGCTAACCCCTGGGCAGCGACCGCAAACCATACAGTCTCCTATTCCTGGTAGAATAGAAAAATGGTATGTAAACGAAGGTGATTATGTAAAAAAAGGAGATACCATTTTGTTTATTTCTGAAATAAAAACAGAATATCAAGACCCTAAGTTGGTAGAAAGAACCAATCAACAGCGCGATGCAAAAAGCAACTCGGTACTTTCTTATAAAGAAAAAATTAAAGCCTTAGAAAATCAGGTAAGCGCTCTGGCAACAGAACGTTCGTTAAAATTATCTCAAGCCAAAAACAAATTGCAACAAGCACAATTTAAAGTGAAAAGCGATAGTATTGACTTAAAAGCTGCTCAAACAAATCTAAGCATCGCAACCACCCAGTTTGATCGAAGTGTAACGTTGCAAGCTGAAGGCTTAAAGCCAATGACCGATGTAGAAGCAAAGCGATTAAAGTTGCAAGAAACACAGGCAAAACTTATTTCTCAAGAAAATAAATTGTTGGCTAGTAAAAACGAAGTGATAAACGCTAGACTTGAAATTAACAGAATATCTGCCGAGTATGCCGATAAAATTGCCAAATCACAAAGTGATAAATTCACTGCGGCTTCGAGCCAGTTTGATGCCGAGGCGCAGGTGTCAAAATTAGACAATCAATCCTCTAGTTACTCGCTTCGAAACGCTATGTATTATATTACTGCACCTCAAAACGGATATATCAATACTGCTATAAAGGGTGGAATAGGAGAGACCTTTAAAGAAGGGGAACGTCTGGTAGGAATCATGCCAGCGCAGTATGATTTGGCAGTAGAAACTTTTGTTAATCCAATAGACTTACCGCTCATGCACATTGGTGAAGATGTTCGTATTCAATTTGATGGTTGGCCTGCCATATTCTTTAGCGGTTGGCCAAATGCCTCTTTCGGTACCTACGCTGGAAAGGTGGTTGCCATAGAAACCTTTATTAGCGAAAATGGAAAATTTAGAATCCTCATTGCACCAGATCCTAAAGAAAATACCTGGCCAGAAAATATACGTGTAGGATCAGGTGCTTATACCATTGCCTTGTTAGAAGATGTGTCTATTTGGTACGAGCTGTGGCGACAACTTAATGGATTTCCGCCAAATTATTATACCCCAGATATTTCAGAAACCACTAAAAAGAAGACTTAGATGAGAATATCGTATACGTTTATCTATTTCGTAGCTTTTTTCGCTTTCGCGGAAATTTTAGCAGCCCAGAATATTGCTAAACCCTCAGATAATGTACTTTCATTTGAAGAGTACTTAGGCTTTGTAAAGCAACACCATCCTTTGGTGAAGCAAGCAAATCTTGTGTTAGAACAAGGAGAAGCAAACCTGTTGAAGGCAAGAGGAGGTTTTGACCCTAAAGTGGAGGTTGATTACGATAGAAAGAAATTTAAGGATACAGAGTATTACGACCAACTAAATGCGGCTTTCAAAATCCCAACTTGGTATGGGATTGAATTTAAAGCAGATTTTGAAGAAAATACAGGCGCTTTTTTAAATCCGAATCTCAACGTTCCCGAGGGTGGATTGTACAGTGCGGGTGTTTCGTTTTCCTTAGCTCAAGGATTTTTAATGAATGAACGAATGGCTTCTTTGAAAAAAGCACGATTTTTTACAGAGCAAACCCAGGCAGATAGAAATTTATTGGTAAATACAATTGTTTTTAATGCAAGCAAGGCCTACTTTCAATGGGTTCAAGCGACCATTGAACAACAGATTTACGCAGATTTTTTAAAGAATGCAGAAATAAGACTTGAAGCAGTAAACCAGAGTGTTGCTGCTGGAGATAAAGCAGCAATAGATATTACAGAAGCGCGAATTGCAAAACAGAACAGAGCACTTGCATTAGAAGCGGCTACACTCAAAAGAAGAAAAGCAGCTTTAGAGGTTGGTACTTTTTTATGGCTTAATGATGTACCTGTTGAGCTTCAAGAGAACACCCGTCCGTTGCAGCCAGAAATCTCTTCTCTAGAAGCATCTTTAATGTTAGAAGGTATCACAAATATAGAAGCGCTGTTGGTAAGTCATCCTAAGTTGCTAAGCTTAGATGCTAAGATAAATGTGTTAGAAGTAGACAAGCGTTTAAAGCAAAATAGATTATTACCAAAGCTAGATTTGCAATATAACTTTTTATCACAGGAGGCAGATCAGTTTTCGGCTTTTACAGCCGCAAATTACAAAGCTTTCGTTAATTTCAGTATCCCTATTTTTTTAAGAAAAGAGCGTGGTGACCTCAGGTTGGCAAATATAAAATTGAAGGACGCTGCTTTCGAGAGAGTCGCTACACAGCTTACGCTTAAAAATAAGATAGATGCCGTAGCAGCAGAAATAGCATCTTTGAACACACAAAATAATATGGTGACGACAATTGTTGAAGATTATCAAGCGTTGGTAAATGCCGAAGAGCGCAAATTTTTCTTGGGTGAGAGTTCTTTGTTTTTAATTAATGCCAGAGAACAAAAATTAATAGATGCGCAATTAAAGCAAAACGAATTGGCTGTAAAAGAGCTTAATGCCACAGCAATGTTGTTCAATACACTTGGAATTGTGGAAATAAATTAATGCAAAATAGAACCATCATGATATTATCGCGAAGCAATACATTAACAGAAGATATAATAGCAGCCCGCAAAGAAGGATACACTTCAGATTTTATGTTTAAAGATGGTGTACTACTCTGTAGAACAAATCTTGTTACCTACGATGCCTCTAGTTGTATTCTTGTAGAGTATTGCCGTCATGAAGGGATGAATGATCCTGGTGATAGTTCAATACTATTTTTAATAGCTTGTAATGATGGTATTAAAGGCTGTTTAACAAGTGCCTACGGAATCGATGCAGATAATGACCTCATTGACTTTGTGATGTCTCTCCCTAAAAACAAGGAATAGCACAAGCAAAAGTTAATAATTAACTTATACACAAATGGGAATAAATCGTTCAAAAGTATTGGGATTTGTAAAAGAATACATCCAAATTTTTATTGGAATTTTGTTAGCAAGTATTGGACTTAAGGCCTTTTTGTTACCCAACGGTTTTTTGGATGGTGGTGTTACAGGTATAGCTATTCTTCTTAGTAAATTTTTAGATATAGACATATCGATTATCTTAGTCTTGGTGAGTATTCCGTTTCTGGTGATTGGATATTTTACCATATCGAAGCGTATTTTGGTAAAATCGGTGATTTCTATTATTCTCTTAGCTATTTCAATCAAATTAGAAACCTTCCCTGTTGTTACAAACGATACGTTATTGATAGCAATTTTTGGTGCTTTATTTCTAGGATTAGGTATCGGTTTAGCGATCCGAAATGGCTCTGTGTTAGATGGTTCTGAAATTTTAGGGATCTTTATATTCGATAGATTTGGTATTAGTATTGGAAAAAGTATTTTGTTTTTTAATGTGATTTTATTTTCAATTACCGCACTTATTGTCTCTATGGAAATTGCCATGTATTCTATACTTACATACATTATTACTGCGAAAGTAATAGATCTCGTTATAGAAGGTTTCGAGGATTTTGTTGGATTTACAATTGTTTCTAGAGAAGCGAAGGCTATAGAACATGGATTGTTACAGGTAATAGGAGCGGGAGTAACTGTTTACCAAGGAGTATCTGGCTATGGTAGTTCTGGAGCGCAAGAAAAAACGCGTATTATTCATACCGTTGTCAATCGTATTGATATTAGGAAAACGTACCGACTCCTTAATTCAATAGACAAAGATGCCTTTATTATCGAGTTCGACATCAATAGTGTAAAAGGGGGTGTTTTGCGAAGGTATATCAACAAGAAAAAAGGAACTAATCTTGCACCTTCTATCCGTCAAAAAGGTACATAAAAAAGGGTTTGCAACGCAAACCCTTTTGTTTTAAATAATAGTGCTCCCCTTTAGGCGGGCTTCAATTTTTCTCTTTTTTGCTGTGATGCGTTTCATGATATCCATCAAGCTTGTGTCTTTTGTTTTCTTATACATTTCGTTAATAGCAAGAACAAGTCTTTTTGCCTCTCGCGATGCATGTACGCGATCACTGGTAGACATATGACTCATTTTTGCTTTTTCAAACTGAGCTGCTTCTTGTAATAGATCCATAACATATTTTTTTTGTTTAACTTTTTAATAAAAATAATTAAACATTGTTTTTTTTGCAAGCTTAGGTGATTGATTGTGTTTATTTTAACATTGATTGGATTTATGGTAGATTAAAAAAGATTATTTAGTTGCAAATTGATTGAGTTTGGGCACTCGTTTTTAGAAAAGACTTAAATGAATCTTTTATTCCTAAAAGCTATCCCCGAACCCGATTTTAAATAGCGTTCAAAATCATAGGCTTTTTGTTTGTCTTTAAACATTGAAAAATGTACCAAGGATACTGGAAGTTTATCTTTTGTATAAGATACTTGACCTTTTCGATGGGCAATGAGTCTGTTTGTGATGTTGGTTGTATATCCTGTGTAATAGGTACCGTTGGAACATAAAAGTATGTAAACTGCATAAGGAAGTTCCATTGTAATTCTTTTTTGGAACTGAGGAGTATTATAAAGATAAGAAATTTAAGTACTAAGGAAAAGCTCGCCGTCGCTTTGTTTAAAAGTTACAATGTTTATTTAGAGGTAAATAATTGGATCGGCATCCACCGCCCGCGTGTCGCAGAAGATTTAGCTTAGGCACAAGCTCATCATCTAAATTTAATAAAGTTGTAACAAATAAAAAGCCTCCTTCGCTTTGCTAAAAAGTCGCAATATTTTTTGAGAGGGAAACAGTTGGATCGCTATCCACCGAAGCCCTGTATTGTATAGTATAAATAGTTGCCTAAATTAAAAAGCCCTCCTGCGCTTTGCTAAAAAGTCGCAAAGCTTCGGAGGGCGTAGGTGGAGTCGGAGGGATTCGAACCCTCGTCCAAACGTGTACTATTACAGCGTTCTACATGTTTAGTTTTCATTTAAATTTTCGAGAACTTGCCGGTCGAAAACTACCAACGCATTCCTTATTCTAAATTAGATGTCTCAAAGATGTCTAGACACCATCCTCGATAGGTTTACTTCTACGAAGTCACTATATCAAAAACCGTAAACCAAGGTGTTTGAGTGACTTCCTGCTTGTCTGCCTTGCAGACCGAGGCGTAATCCTACTATAATTCAGATTATGCAGCTAGGGCGTAGTTATTCTCGCCGTTTAAAAAGTGTGAAAAATGAGATTTAAGAGCTGTTTCCCAGCGCTCTACATGCTTACCATACTAGTGAACCCGCTGTCAAAACCAGTCGACCCCATTTTGTAGTGCTCAGTGTTCAGTAGCAGTATCCAGTTGTAAATAAACTAAATACAAGATACGTATCCTGAATTAGTATCGTGTGTCTTTTTTCCTTTCGCTAAAAGCTTCAGTCAAAAAGTCGGGCTATTCGCTATATCTCTCCATAGCCTACGGCGAAGGAGAGGATGCCGCTACTATCCCTCACACAGCCTCTGCGCTCAGTCTCGTTAGATTCTAAAAGTAATAAGTGGTACACTATTTTTTTAAAAAATCTGCCAAGTCTTTCACTCGAGAGGAAGGCAAAGATACACGAAAAACGCTATCTTTGACATCCAATTTTATATTTCAAAAATTATACCACATGCCAATCACTTTTGCCATCATAAAAGAACGTAAAAATCCACCCGATAGACGTGTTGTTTTTTCTCCAGAAAAACTAAAAGAAGCTGCAGCGCAATTCCCTGAAGCTCATTTTATTGTAGAGTCTAGCGATATCCGTATTTTTAGTGATGATGCGTATCGTGCTGCCGGATTTGAAGTGAAAGAAGATGTAAGTGAAGCAGATGTGATGTTAGGGGTAAAAGAAGTGCCTATTGACGCATTAATACCTAATAAAAAGTATTTTTATTTTAGTCATACCATCAAAAAGCAGCCATACAATAGAAAATTATTGGTAGCCATGCTAGAAAAAAATATTGAAATGTACGATCATGAAACCATTACCAAAGCAAATGGAGGTCGTTTGATTGGTTTTGGACGCTATGCAGGATTGGTAGGTGCTTATAATGGATTTAGAGCCTTAGGAATACGCGATGGTATTTTCAACTTACCAAAAGTAGAGCATTTACCAGATTTAGATGCTGTAAAAGCCGAACTTGATAAAATAACCCTACCCAACATTAAAATAGCTTTGTCAGGAACTGGTAAAGTGGCTAAGGGAGCTAAAGAAATCTTGGACCACCTTAACATTTCCGAAGTAACAGACACCGTGTATTTAAATTCAGAGTTTACAGAGCCTGTGTACTGCATGCTAGATGTGATGGAATACAACAAACGCAAAGATGGGAAGGCTGGAGATAAGTATGCTTTTTATAAAGACCCTTCTGGCTATGAAAGTAACTTCATGCCTTACGCAAAAGAAACCGATTACTTTATCGCAGGACATTTTTATGGCAATGGCGCTCCCTATTTATTTACCAGAGAAGATGCAAAACATCCCGATTTTAGAATCAATTTAATTGCCGATGTTTCTTGCGATATCGACGGACCTGTTGCCGCTACGATAAAACCATCTACCATTGCAGATCCTTTTTATGGCTATGATCCACAAACCGAAACTGCCGTAGCCATGGATGCTCCTGGAGCAATCACAATGATGGCAGTAGATAACTTACCTTGCGAACTTCCAAAAGATGCCAGTGAAGGTTTTGGTGATATGTTTTTAGAACATGTTATCCCTGCCTTTTTTAATGGAGATAAAGAAGGAGTTTTAGAACGTGCTAGAATGACTACACAAGAAGGAACTCTTACTTCTAATTACGCTTATTTACAGGATTATGTATCTGGTAAAGAATAGTATTATATGTTAAAAAATATTTAGTTTTTAACAAAAAGTGTATTTTATCGGATAAAACGTGCTTTTCATGGATTTTTTTATTTTATTTGTTTCACCCAAATAACTTAATGAATGCCCCATGAAAAATTACTTCTCCGCAATGATACTCACATTGTGTATCTCTTTACTTTCAATTACCTCTTCGCTTGCTAATGTATTTAATTCTGTACCGAATGTTTCTTCAAACTCGCTAATGCTAGCCATCGAGTGTCCAGAAACAATTACAGAAACCACAACACCAAGCTGTCAATTTGAATTATTAGACTATACTAACTTAGCAGTCTTGACAAATGTTGGTGCAACACCTACAGTGACACAGTCACCTACACCAGGAACAAATGTGGGGGTAGGTATTACTTCTGTAACACTAACAGCCGATGATGGAACTACGGTTGTGAGTTGTTCTTTTGACGTGCTAGTAGTGGATACTACTTCTCCTACCTTGACATGTCCGTTAGATCAAGTTGAAATTTTTGATGAAAACTGTCAGTTTGTTTTGCCAGATTATACCTTATTGGGTAGTGCTTCAGACTCTTGTAGTCCTGGAAGTATTCCAATTACACAAAACCCTCCTGCGGGTACCATTATTTCGGGTACTACAACCATTTTTTTATTGGCAACAGATGAAGCAGGAAATACAGGAGCATGTACGTTTAATGTAATTGCCAATGATATTACACCACCAACTATTGTTTGCCCAGAAGACAGAGAAGAGTTTACAAATGAAGATTGCCAGTTCGTAATCCCAGATTATAGTGCTACAGCGACGGTAAATGATAATTGTGGTATACCCACTATAGAACAAACGCCTCCTGCAGGAACTATTGTGGGGCTTGGGCCGGTAACAATCACTTTGCTTGCGAGCGATGGAACAAATACAACACCTTGTTCATTTGAGATTACGGTGATTGATAATTCGCAGCCTACCATGATCTGTCCTGAAAATCAAATAGAAGATTTTGATGCTAATTGTGAGTTTATCTTACCAGATTATAGAGATCTTGCAACAGTTATAGACGCCTGTGATGGGGGACCATTTTTGTTATCGCAAGACCCAGAACCGGGAACATTAGTTACAGAGAATACCTTAGTAATTTTAAGTGCAGAGGACAATGCTGGAAACATTGGTTCTTGTAACTTTATGGTGATTCAAAACGATATTATCCCTCCTACAATTACATGCCCAGAAACAACCATTGAAGAGGTAAATGCAATAGATTGCATGTTTGTACTCCCAAATTATTCAAGCCTTGCCATAACAGAAGATAATTGCAATGCCGAGGTAACCGTAACGCAAGACCCTGCTCCAGGAACATTGGTAGGAATGGGTACAACTACGATTACACTCATTGCAGATGATGGTACCAACACCTCTCAGTGTAGTTTTGAAATTAATGTGCAAGATACTACAGGTCCAGAAGCTGTTTGTAGTGCTATAGAGGTGCCGCTTGATGCAACCGGAAATGCTAGTATTACAGCAGAGGCTATAGGAAGTAATTCGTCCGACTTTTGTGGAATTGAAAGCATGAGTATCGATACTATGAACTTTACCTGTGATCAACTAGGAGCAAATACCGTAGTACTAACAGTTACAGATACAAATGGAAATACGAGTACTTGTGAAGCAATAGTTACAGTTACAGATCCATTGTTTGTATGTAATCAATTGCCTATTGCGCTTTGTCAACCAGTAACTTTAGAAGCAAACGACTCATGTCAAGGAGAGGCAACAGCAGCAGACTTTGATGCAGGTTCTTTCGATCCAGATGGTTTGCCAACAACTGTAACAGTAATTCCAGAAGGACCGTATCCATTAGGAGTTACAAATGTTGTATTAACAATTAATGATGGTGTATTTGACGCAACTTGTAATACAACAGTAACTGTAGTTGATACTACACCTCCAGTTCTTACTTGTATAGAAGACCAGTTTGAAGTAATTGATGGTACCTGTAATTTTATACTTCCAGATTACACCCTAGCGGTGAATGCAACAGATAATTGTAATACACTAGAAGTTACTCAAGTTCCTGCGCCTGGAACAACGCTAATAGATGGAAGTACTGAAATTACAATTACTGCGAACGATGGTTCAAACGAGGTTACTTGTAACTTCTCAGTGATCATAGAAAATATAAATACACCTACTGCTGTTTGTCAAAATATTACTGTTCAATTAGATGCTACCGGAATTGCTACTATAACTCCAGCTGCTGTTGATGGTGGTAGTTCATTTGTTTGTCTGGAGGGCGCATCCATGTCTCTTGATATAGATACGTTTACCTGCGATGCCATTGGCGAAAACGAAGTAGTATTAACACTCACAGAACCAAATGGTAGTATTGCCACATGTACTGCGATTGTTACTGTAGAAGATACAGTGGCACCAACAGTAGTTTGTGAAGATATAACAATTACACTTGATCAAAATGGAGTAGCTACTATTACTGCTGCTTCAATAGATGGTGGAAGTACCGATGCTTGTGGTATCGCTACTACTAGTATAGATACAACAACTTTTGATTGTACTATGTTAGGGCCAAATACAGTAACGCTTACGGTGACAGATGTACATGGTAATATAGCAACCTGTGAAGCTACTGTAACAGTTGAAGATGATATTTTACCAATTGCTATGTGCCAAAGTATTACCATTTCGTTAGATGAAAATGGTATGGCAACGATCGCTCCAGAAGATTTGGATATGGGTAGTTTTGATAACTGCGGAAATACTAGTACGTCAATAGATGTTAGTGAATTTACCTGTAGTGACATTGGAACCAATGCAGTTGTTTTTTCTGTGACAGATGCTCAAGGTAATGTAGCTACTTGTGAATCATTTGTTACCGTAATTGATACTATTGCACCTGTAATTGATTGTCAAGAGATTACTGTAACACTAGATGAAGACTATATGGCAGTTCTTACTGTTGCCGACTTTGGTACCATAACAGATAATTGTGAAATTGTAAGTACAGAAATAAGTACTTCAACATTCGATTGCTCATCCATAGGTGTTAATGAAGTTACCATTACTGTTATCGATCAAGGCGGAAATGAAGCTAGTTGCACAACAACAGTAACTGTAGTAGAAGGTGTTTTTGCGCCAAACGCAGTATGCCAAAATGTGACCGTGCCTTTACAGCAAGATGGTACAGCTACCGTATCGGCCATTGCTTTTGATGGCGGCTCTACAGGAGTGCGATGTGAAGATGGATATAGTATTAATATTTCTGAGTTTTCTTGTGCAGATGTGGGAGCACCTATTCAAATAGAATTCACGGTTACCAATGCTGCAGGAGAAACAGATTCTTGTGTTGCTTTTGTAAATGTTATCGATGGTTTGTCTCCAGCGCTTACGTGTCCAGAAAATCAATCGGTCACTTCTGAGGGGCCATATGTGTTACCAGATTATTTTGTAAATGGTGAAGCTGAAGCTATTGATAATTGTAGTACTTCTTTAGTGACTGACCAAGATCCTAGTCCAGGAACTGCGTTGCCACAAGGAACACATATTATAACATTAACAGCAATAGATGAAGGAGGATTTGAAACTGAATGCGAGTTTGTTTTAGTGGTAGACGATATATTAGGAGTTCAAACCCAAGAAATAGCTATCGATGCATTGAAGTTGTTTCCAAATCCAACTACAGATTATATTTCAATTGCAAACCCTAATTTGCTTTCTATAGAAAATGTTAGCGTGTACGATCTTACAGGAAGAATGGTGCTACAACAGAACATTTCAGAAATAAACGAAACACAAAGTTTTGATATATCAATATTACAAAGTGCCCAATATGTGGTGATTATTTCAACAGAATATGGTCAAGTAATTCATCAATTTATAAAAGAATAGATGTTTATTGATTGGTATAAAAAAAGAGGATGTTTTTAGCATCCTCTTTTTTTATAGATAGTAAAGCAAACCCACAAACCTATCCCAAAGCATAGGGTAGTTCCTATAGCTAGTGGACTTACAGAACTCTTTAAAACACTTGTAGCTAGCGTCGCTGGATTTTGAATAAGATCCCAAGAGTTAAAACGCAAAAAGCGTCCTAAATAAATACCAAATCCACATAAAAAGTGAATGATTGGAATTCCAAATTTGAGTGTTTTTTTTGAAATATGAGCACTCCAAACAACTTCCATGTCACGTACAGATTGCAGGTAGAAGTAAAGTCCGCCTATAGCAAAAGATGCAATCAATAGTGCATCTAAGACCAAGAAATTCGATTCTTGGTGGGTGAGGTGTATAAAATCTGTGATAATATAAGGTGCGTTTGGAAGAAATAACAGCCAAGTACCACTCATAAGTAATAAGACAAAGCGATGATGCGACTTTTTACTTCTCGCATAAAAAGAAATACAAAAAGGAATGGCCGCTAAAAAGAGGTTCCATACCAAAAAGAGTAGGAAGAAAGAATGTGAAATTTTAAGACGTAATCCTAATAATGCAATACAACAAAAAGATATTAGAAATGTAATGCTTACGGTTGTAAAGCGTTGAAATAGATATGATTTAATGTGTTGCATGGGTTCTGTATTTTTCAATAATAATAACAAGTATGGCTCCTGCGATATAGGCAAAAAGATCTCTCACATCAAAGGTGTTTCCTAAGATGATGTATACTAAAGTGTTGTCGATGTGTAACATTTCAGAAATACCTAAAAGCTGAAAAAACTCAATTAAAAAAGCAATGCCAAGCACAATACTCAAGCTTCGTGTTATGGATGCTTTTGAAAATGCTCTAATAAAACAATAGAGTAGTGGTATTACGAGTACGTCTCCTACCACATTTCTAATAAACTTGGTGAAATGAAATAGGGCAATGGCAACTTCTGTAACTAAGAGTAATACGCCTATGATGATGTATTTTTTCATATGTTTATGCATTGTTTTGTATGTCTGATCGAGCGCTCCCGTAGCCTCGGGACGAGAACTACATTGAAACCAAACAAGTTATAGTTCTCGACTGCGCTCGAACAGACAGCCTATTCACTATCAATTATTCATTTCCCCAATCTATTTTTTTGGAAGCAAACATGATGATTCCTAATATCACGAACAAGCCAATGCTTCCCACTAAGAGTGCATAGTTTTCTAATTGAATGATGACATAGATAAAACCATACAAAGAGGCTAGAGAACCCGCTATGAGCAATGGGAACTTGAATCCTTTTAAAATCGCTTTCGAATAGGCAGTAATAAGCAGCAAAACTGAAGCGGCTGCCGTAGCGTAGGCTGTAAGGAAACTACTGTGTTCACTTATTGAAATGAGCAAGGTATAAAACATAACCAGTGCCAATCCAATCATGACATATTGAAACGGATGAATGTATATTTTACTCACTATTTGTATCATTAAAAAGACCAAAAGCGTAAGACCGATAACCATAAAACCATATTTGGCAGTGCGTTCTGCTTTTTGATACTCGTCTACAGGAATGATTAGTTCGGTACCAAAACTAAACTCAGTTAGATTTGGTAATTGGTTGTAAAATATTTGCTCGAACTGTCGATTTATTTGATATACTTCCCAGGCAGCTTTAAAACCGTTTTCAGATTGTTCTCTAGAGCCGTCCATGGGTAAATACCTTCCTGTGTGGCTAGGCGAGTGCCAATTTGAGCTCATAGATGCCTTAGTTTCTTTTCCGATAGGAATGAATGAAAGACGTTCGCTACCGTTAATTTTAACATCAAAAGTAAACGTTGTGGGAGTGGTTGCTGTTGCATTAAAACCAGTAATGATCTCACTTTGTATGGTGTGCAAATAGCCGGTGTCATACTTTGGCGACATGCTTAAAGTTTCATTATTTAGAGTAATGTTCATGCTACTTCGAATCCCTTTTATATTACTTGTTTGAATAAGGAGTACCGCTTTATCCCAAACAATGTCCTCTGGTTTAATATCTTTTTCTGAGAAGTCTATCTTCGGAAATTTCCCTTGTACGGATATATCTGCTGTGTAGACTACAGATTCATAAATACTTCTATTAAGGGGTTTGCTATTTACATCTGAAGTGATTTGTAAATCATCTGGAAATTGATATGCGTAATTAATAACTGTTTCCGTTTTGGTGTCGTATACTTTGGTTTTTTCATTGTAGACCTTTTCTTCGGTATAGGTTTTATAAGGGATTTTTAAAATGGGTCCCGAGAGAATTATTTCATTTCCCCATTTGTCATTAATTTCCCTAATGACTTCAGTTTGCCTAGCAGAGCGCTCATAAATGAGACCCTTTACAAATTCTAGGGGTATTAATAAAACAATTAATAAAAAGCCCACAACGAGCATTCTAGCAGTGATAGAGTTTCGTAACCAATGTGTAAATTTTCCTTTCTTGTTTTCCATGATGTAATGTGTTTAAAATTATATAGCGTATGTAAATATGATGTGTGCATAGCCCAATGCAATTGGTATGTTTATGCTAATGTAGCCTATGGCTTTAAAGGTGTCTTTGATGTTTTCTTTTAGCATTAGCCCAAAGAGTAATACCAAAACAAAATATGCATTGCAGAGTACCGAAATGGCTACATAATAAAATCCTATTAGAGTAATAGTATTCAATCCTTGCCAACAAAATTGCAGGATAAACAATACGGTACCTATCGCAAAAAAGAAAGCTGCAAGCCTTTTAGCGCCTATTATTTTGTGTGTCATATGTGATGTAATTTTGGTTTATTAAATTTATTTATTGAGAAAATCATGTGTTTAAAATCTTCAAAATCTACAAGCAGTACCTTTTTGTAATCGAAATGATGAAAGGTGTTGCATTGTTTTCCAAAATGATACGATTGCCTATAGTAGGGGAGGTACTCTGGTAACAGTAAGGTTCCAAGAAGTAACACTCCAAAGAGATAAAGGGTGCGTTTCCCATTTCCGAAACAACAATATTGTAAGGCAATTTCGTCTTCTACAGATGTGTCATATCCAGTAAGCAGGTGGTAGGCGTCATGACGTTCTACTTTGGGTATTAATTCAAAATTTTGTGTATCAAGAAGTCTCCCTAGCTGATATCCAAAAGAGTTTTTTGGCATTTCAAGGAGTTCTTCTGTTGTGATTCCCCAGGCTTCTTTTTTCTTGAATTTACAATACAGGTGCATGGTAACTTCAAATAACCAATGAATTATATTTTTTCTTTTCTCTTTCATAAAGTACTTTGTTTTTCAAAGTGAATTAATAAATAAAAAAGGCTATCCTTTTCTAATTAATTTTTCTAGTGCGTTGATGTGTTTCGTAAACGCAAGTTTCCCAGCTTTTGTGGCACTATATCTCGTATTTGGTTTTCGCCCAATAAATTGTTTTTCTACCAGTATATAGGCTTCTTTTTCTAGTGCTTTTAAATGACTTGCTAAATTACCATCGGTAACTTCTAATAGTTCTTTGAGCCTATTAAAATCTGCATCCTCATTCACAACAAGAATAGACATGATACCTAGACGTATGCGGTGGTCAAAAACTTTATTGATGTTTTCTATAATTCCCAAACCTATTTTTTTTCTTGTTGTAACATCACAATTCCATATACAATATGCAACACCCCAAAACCAAGAATCCAAAGCCAAAATCCATAACCAGGTAGTACTGCACAAATAAGACCTAGTACTATTTCTATATAACCAAGATATCGAATATGACCTATACTATAAGTAGAGGCGTTAACAAGTGCTAGTCCATAAAAGATAAGCATCAGTGCTCCCGTTTGACCATATTTTTGTTGTCCTAAAATAATTAATATATAGATTCCTCCCGTTACTAATGGAATTAAAAAGTGTGCTAACAACCTTTTGGTGGTTGTATCCCAAATGGAGACTCCATCTTTTTTGGCTTTTCTTGTAGTTATGTATATCGCTGTACCTACACTTAGTAAAGCTATTAATACTAAATCTAGCATGATTAATTTAAATACATAACCATCAAGGATGAGATAATCTCTGCCGCTATTGGCTACAATATAATAGGCTATTGCACCACCTATTAGTGCATAGATTCCAGCCATAATTCCAGCCCAACCACTTAAAGAAATAAAACGAGATGATTTGGTCATCAAATTCTTGATGTCACTAATGTCTTTTAAATAATCTTGCTCACTCATAATAAAGTACTTTGAAATACAAAGTAATATAATATTTCAGAAACACACACCTTTTTTAGCATTTTTTTATGGATAGGGGGAAAACACCCCTGTTAGAAATAGGTAAAAGGCCTATTGACTGTTGTCTTGATTTAATGAATCTTTGTCTTGTATTAATCATGCATTATAAATTGGGGAGTTTATAGATTAATTTCGATAAAAAGCTGTCATCTAGACGGCTTTTTTTTGCCTTTTAATTTCTTTTTATATTTATACTATGAATCCAGCTGAGGCATACATCCTTAACAAGCCAGAACCTTTTCGTGCCATGTTATTGCACTTGCAAGTCATTATAGAGCATACCATTCCTGATGCAGTTCTTTTATACAAATGGAGAATGCCTTTTTATTATTTGGGGGGTAAGCAAGGTTTTGTGTTTTTAAATCAAAGCAAAAATTATATAGATGTTGGCTTTTGGCATGGGGCACACTTAACACATCACGAAGAGCATCTTATTTCTGAAGGTAGAAAACATATGAAGTCACTACGCTATTTTTCGTTAGCAGATATTGACGATAGTATTTTAATTGATGTCCTAAAAGAGGCTTATAGTGTAAGAGATAAAAAGTATTATAAAGAATTATAACGTATTCACTACCTTTTTTAAAGCCACTAAATCTGAAAGAAGTTTTTCTAGATTGGCTAAATCAAGCATGTTAGCACCATCGCTTTTGGCATTGGCAGGATCAAAATGTGTTTCTATAAACAGACCATCTGCCCCGGTAGCAATTCCTGCTCGAGCTATAGTACTTATCATTTCTGGTCTACCTCCAGTAACTCCTGCGCTCTGATTAGGTTGTTGTAAACTATGGGTAACATCAAGTATAACTGGAGCATATTGTTTCATGGTAGGAATGCCCCTAAAATCTACAATCATATCTTGATATCCAAACATGGTACCTCTGTCTGTAATCCAGGCCTTATCACTTCCAGCATCTTTTACTTTCTGCACGGCATGTTGCATGGCTTCAGGGCTCATAAACTGACCTTTCTTTAGGTTTACCACTTTACCCGTTTTGGCTGCTGCCACAACCAAATCTGTTTGACGCACTAAAAACGCTGGTATTTGAAGGACATCTACATACTGTGCTGCCATAGCAGCGTCACTCGCTTCATGAATATCTGTTACAGTTGGGACATGAAAAGTTTCAGAAACTTTACGTAAGATTTTTAATGCTTTCTCATCACCAATGCCTGTAAAACTGTCAATTCTACTTCGGTTTGCTTTTTTGAAACTTCCTTTGAAGATATAAGGAATTTCTAGTTTGTCTGTAATTGATAGTATTTTTTCGGCAATACGCAAAGCCATATCTTCTCCTTCGATAGCACAAGGCCCAGAGAGTAAGAAAAAATTATTAGAAGAAGTATGTTTTATATTGGGTATCTGAGATAACTGCATAACTAGAATTTATGCTACAAAGATAGACAACAAAATCATTACCCATGCGCTAATTTTTACTGACTTTCTTTTATAAAGACCCATTGATATCCATCAAACATAAATATTGCTGTGGGATTATCACCTATGGTAAACGATCCTAATGTTAAAGGTGCAGATAAGTCTGTGTTAGCAATTTGGATATCAAATGGGAACGTAGATCTTTTTCTTATCATTATAAACGTACCAATTCTTTGAGCAGCGATGCTGTTTGAAGCAGTTGGCAATGTCACCGTGCTGCTATAATTTCCGTCAAATGTTGTGTATACAAGTGCATCTGCCGGAATGAAGCTAGGATTGTTGTTAGTACCCAATAAAAAAGGAGTATATTCTTTGGTGTTTGGGGCTCCACTCAATAAATTCCCATCGGCATCTGCTTGGATAAGTCCTTGTGATAAATCTCTTGATCGAATGGTTCCATTTACATCGAGCATTGTGGTAGGAGTTCTGGTATTGATACCTACTTGACTCATCATGATACTACTAATTCCTAGAAATAGGCTTAGAATAATTGTTTTCATATGCTTTTTTTAAAGCAAAAGCTGGTGAGGAAGTGTTAAGAGTAAGAAGATATTGGGTTTACAAAACTATGTCTTTTACTATTTGAAAAAAAAAATATTCGATAAACGATACAATACCTCTATAAACGAGTTAAAAAAGCTTTTTTAGTACTAGAGATATCATTACTAAGAGTGATATTTTAACAGTGTATCTGAAGTATAACCAATATAATAGGTGTTTAAAATTTCAGAATAGAGAATGTAAGTGTAAGCTGTCATATGTTTTAAAACAAAAAATCCCCAAGAGGGGATTTAATGTGAGCCCGATAGGATTCGAACCTATGACCGTCCCGCTTTTAAGCGGGATGCTCTATTTCTTAGAGTTGATGAGTTCTAAAATGAATTTTCTAGATTTTCTACCTTTTATATAGCGCTCTCTTGCGTATGCCTCCTTTTTAGAATTGAAAGTCTCAACATGGGCATATATCCAATCATTAGATTTTCCTGTAAATCCCTTATGATTTGTATTGTGTTTTCTCAGTCTTTCTTTGAGTGTATCTGCAGTATAACCAATATAATAGGTGTTTAAAATTTCAGAATAGAGAATGTAAGTGTAAGCTGTCATATGTTTTAAAACAAAAAATCCCCAAGAGGGGATTTAATGTGAGCCCGATAGGATTCGAACCTATGACCG
>NZ_JBYVJY010000015.1:0-79010 GCF_058147145.1 Patiriisocius sp. 208BN25-11 | reverse complement strand
TTTTGGAGAGCGTTTGTTCGATAGAATAGTAATAGCAGGCATTACAGGATTATGATAAATTACGGACAATCAAAAAATTTTATAATTATGAATGACAAATGGGAATTTTACAAAGACAAAAGTGATGAGTGGAGATGGAGAAGAACAGCTCCAAATGGCGAAATAGTAGGCGCATCAACTGAAGGTTATGTCAATAAATCTGATTGTATCGAAAATGCAAGACGCAATGGTTATTCTGGATAATAATAGTATTTAAAAATGAGCCCTTACGGATATCCGTAAGGGTTTGGTTTTTAATAAGATTAGGTTTGAAGTGTTGAATTTTAAAACTAATAATTATGAATGTACTCGTATGTAATTCGATAAATCAAAAAAGTGTGATACAGTTTTACTATGATGATGAAATAAGAATAGTTGAGCCTCATTGTCACGGCGAAACAACTGCTGGAAATGAGGGATTGAGAGCTTTTCAGATTGGTGGATATAGCAGTTCTGGTAAGATGGGTTGGAAAATGTATGATCTAAGCAAAGCTACTAATATAGAAATGATCAGTAAATTTTCTTTACCAAGACCAGGCTATAAAAGAGGAGATAGAAATATGAGAATTATTTATTGTCAATTATAATCTATGGAATATAAAGTAATACCCTTCGTAGCCTCTATTAATCAAAATGGGGGAAAATCTAATCATGTTGCAGAGCAGCTACAAGAAATAATAAAGAATTATTCTGACCAAGGTTGGTTTTATGTTCGTTTAGAAAGTGTCTCAACTTTTGTGCAGCCAGAATCTGGGTGTTTTGGTCTAGGTGCAAAACCAGGTTTCACGACATCAAAGCAAATGATTGTGTTTAGTAAAGAGATATGAAATACCTTTTACTTTTTATAATTAAGTTGTATTGGAAGTATGTCCCAGAAACCAAAAGAAGGCATTGTTTGTTTAAGGTTTCTTGTTCAAATTATGTTTTTGAAACTACAAGTGAGCAAGGACTTTTAGAAGGACTTAAAGCCTTTTTTTTTCGTACAAGAAATTGCAATTCTAATTATAATATCATTAAGATTGATGATGAAGTTATACTTGTAACAATTGAAAATAAAGTTTTTAAGGAAGTGGAAATAAATGAATCAATAATAAACAGATTATGAAAAGTCTATATTTCGTCAAGGTATTAGCTATTGTTTTAATCATAAATGGCTGTACAACAACAAAAATCCTTAAGTTTTCACAAAAACCTAATGAAATTCTTAAGACAGAAACTTTAAAAGATTTCTTGGCTATAAATAAAAACCCTAAAGTTGTTCTGCGTGTACCTCAAGTTACTAATACTGTTACAGATCCTGATAAAAATGAAGAATACCAATTAAAAAATAAGGATTATCTATATAATGCTATAGAAAATCAGTTGTTATCTAGCGGTTTTATTGTTAGAGATAGACAGTTATTTAATCAGATTGTAAATAACGATGTAAATAATATTGACTATAGTCAATTAAAAGATAAATCTGATACAGATTTAATTATTGAGTTGACTAAATTAGATAGCAACATAATATATGAGACTAATAAATATTTTAACAAAAATAATGAAGAAAAAGTTGAAACTTCTATTGTTAGAAAGCGTTTTGGGGCCTCTGTTGAGTTTAAAATAGTTCTTATACAATCTAATGAGTTAGCTGGGGTATATAAGTTTAATTATACACCTTGTGTAGAAGGATGCATTATATCAAAACCTACTAATAAAAAAAATAGAGAATCAAAATTTTCAAGAAAAATAAAGGGATATGAAGGTGTTGAAAGCTATTTGATGGAGGACTTTATAAAAAGTGCAACAATGCAATTGGTTAAAGAAATGAGAAGATAGAATATATGTCTTACCTTTAACTTCAAAAATTAGCTTGAAATATTTAAAGATATTTTTTATACTCTTCTTTGTAGCCTTCAATTCTGTGGCCCAAACATTAACAGGCAAAGTTGTTGGGATCACAGATGGCGATACATTTAAATTATTAACACAAGACTCAATACTTATAAAAGTACGATTGGCTAATATAGATTGTCCAGAAAAAAAGCAACCTTTTTCAAAAAAAGCAAAAGAGTTTGTCTCCAAGGCTATCTTCAATAAAACAGTTAACATAGAAGTTTTAAAAAAAGATAGATACAGGCGTTCTATTGCTATGGTGTACTATAATGATTCTTTAACTTTAAATTACGAGTTGGTAAAAAAAGGTCTAGCTTGGCATTATATCAAGTATTCAAAAGATAGCCTCTTGCAAGCAATTGAAGATGAAGCTAGAATAGAAAAATTGGGGTTGTGGAGTGATGAAAAGGCTATTGCGCCATGGGAGTGGCGCGCTCATAAGAAAAAGAAAAATAAATAGTGAAGCCCTTCAAACTTATCTTTTTTATAATTGGCATAGCTTTCACATTTCAAGTGAATGCTCAAACTGTTTGCATAACAAAAACAGGAGAGAAATACCATACAAGTAACTGTAGGTATTTAAAATACTCTAAAATTGAAATTGATTTAACAGAGGCAAAAAGTGTAGGATACGATCCTTGTTCTGTATGCGATCCTGTCACAACAGTTTCAAGTGGAAATGCAATTAAAACTCCAAAGGAAAGAACCAAGAGCAAACCTGTAAAAAGCACTTCATCAAAACAATGCAGTGGTAAAACAAAATCTGGCAGACGTTGTAAAAGAAGAACTAAAAACACTAATGGAAGATGCTATCAGCATTGAAAACTCACTCCACAACCCCTTTCACCTCAATAATAGTAACTTCTGGAGATGCGTTGCTGCCTATATAAATGGTTTCTCTATAAGAACCTTTGCGTGTGGGTACAAACGTATATTCTAAAGAAGACATATCTCCAGTGTTCAGTAACTTTTTAGCCATGTTTACTGTAATACAAGTGCAGGTCGTACTTAAGTTATCAATTGTTAATGCTTCTCTTCCAGTATTAAAGATATTAAGTGTTCCTTTTTTTGTTTCCCCTACCGTAATAGATTTAAAATGAATGGCTTCTTTCTCAAGGTGTAAATTTGGTCCAGTGGCTGGTGGAGGGTTTGTTATTTCTTCTGCCGTTAGGGTGCTTGTCACTCCAAGGGTGTCTTGCGCATAGCTGCATAGCATAAATAGCATGCAGGCCATAAAGGTGTATGTTGTTTTCAAAGGTCTATTAGGTGTTAGTTGATCCTATAAAGCTACTAACGACCTAGGTAAAAACCTAAGAATGTAATAGGCTTCTCACAAAATACTGTATTCAAATAGTATGATAAAGGGGTTTCTTACAGAGCTGCAAGAATTCTTGGATAAAAGAAACAAAAAACCCGCAAACAAAAGCTTGCGGGTTGTCTTTGTTGTCCCACTAGGACTCGAACCTAGAATGACGGTACCAAAAACCGGAGTGTTACCATTACACCATGGGACAATACCAAGTTTAGAGACCTTCGTCTTCTAAAACAACATATTGCTGCGTTAGAGGATGCAAATTTAATACAAAATGTAAACCCTACAAATAAAAATGTAAAAAAATAATTGCTGTAATATTCTGTGTGTGAAATAAGTCTTTAAGGTACTACGTTATGGAGTTTAATGTAGTGGGAGTATTCCCAAAAAACGAGAAATAGTAGTACATTCGCAGTACCTAAAAAGGAATATATATATGGGGTCTTTTACATTTAAAAAATGGAACATCATCTTAGGTTGGTTTGTCTTTGCAGTGGCATTAATTACCTATTGGAGTACAGTAGAACCAACAGCAAGTTTTTGGGATGCTGGAGAGTATATTACCACAGCGAGTAATTTAGAAGTAGGGCATCCGCCTGGAGCTCCATTATACCAGTTAATGGGAGCGTTCTTTTCTATTTTTGCTATGGAGGCTACTAACATTGCCCTTACCATTAATTTAATGTCTGTTTTTGCAAGTGCCTTCACTATATTATTTATGTTTTGGTCCGTTACTATTTTGCTTTCAAACCTTGTAGCAGCCAACGATACACTCAACAAAAGCAACCAGATGGCAATTCTAGGAAGTGCTGCAGTAGCATCCTTGGCCTTCACATTTACAGATAGTTTTTGGTTTAGTGCTGTAGAAGCAGAGGTATACGCTATGGCTGCCTTTATCATGTCGGTTTTATTTTACGCCGGTCTGCGGTGGGAACGAGAAATGTTCGAACCACGCGGAGATAAATGGGTGGTGTTAATTGCCTTTGTAGTAGGGCTCTCTTTTGGAGTTCACTTCATGGGGCTTTTAACGATTCCAGCAATTGGTTTCTTGTACTTCTTTAAAAACTATAAGAAAGTAACCGTTAAAAATTTCCTGATCGCCAATGTAGTTACCGTGGCTATTTTGTTGTTTATTTTCAAGTTATTATTACCTATGACCCTGCGCTTTTTTAGTGCTTCGGAAATTTTCTTCGTCAATACCATGAACATGCCATTTAACTCTGGTACCATCATCGCAGGTCTTATCTTCTTAGCAGTGTTCTATTTCGGACTGCGCTACACAAGAACAAAGAGTTATGTAAAGCTAAATACCCTGTTACTATGTGTGCTTTTTATTTTTATTGGGTTCTCTAGTTGGTTAATGCTACCAATACGTGCCAATGCAGGAACGGTAATTAATGAAAATAACCCTAACAATGCACGTGAATTGTTAGCCTATTATAATCGTGAACAGTACCCAGAAACACACCTGTTTTATGGGCCGCAATTTACGGAGGCGTATGTTGGATTAGATGATGATAATCCATTCTTAGACGACAAACCTAAGTATGAAAAAGACCTCAAGACAAAAAAATACGTAATTGTAAATGACGTAAAAAATGCCAAGCAAAATTTTGATGATGATCAAAAAGGGTTCTTTCCAAGGATGTGGAGTATGGAACATAATGCCAATTATATGGAGATTATGGGACCTGTTGATTTTGAGGTGACACCAGAAAATTTTAGAGATAAACAGTTACTTGTTGATGAAGTTGCTAGTTTTAGAGAAGCCTATGAAAAAGGACTTGTAGACGCCGAAGAGTACGATAAATTCCTGAAAAACTTTGGCGATTTACTTGTGGTTGAAAAGCCAAGCTTTTTTACGAACATGCGCTTTATGTTTGAGTACCAGTTTGGATACATGTACTGGCGTTATTTTATGTGGAATTTTGCAGGACGTCAAGATGATGTACAAGGACGTTATGACAAATTACACGGAAACTGGATTAGCGGAATTCCATTTGTAGACTCCATGCTCATTGGACCACAAAAAAACCTACCTACAGATGCGCTAGAAAACAAAGCTAGAAACACCTATTATTTCCTTCCATTATTGATTGGGTTATTAGGAATACTCTTCCTAGCCAAATACGATAAGAAAACATTTTGGGTGCTCTTGGTGTTTTTCCTATTTACAGGATTGGCCTTAAAAGTATATTTAAATGAGCGTCCGTTCGAGCCTAGAGAACGTGATTATGCCTTGGTAGGAAGTTTCTATGTATTTGCCATCTGGATTGGATATGGAGTGTATGCCTTATATGAAATTCTAAAAGAATACATCAAGCCCAAAATGGCATTGCCAGTGGTGATGACACTCACGATGTTAGGAGCTCCTGTATTGTTAGCGTCTCAAAATTGGGATGATCATGACAGATCAAACAGATACACTGCACAATCTATGGCACGAATGTATCTAGACAGTATCGAAGAGAATGGAATTATTTTTACCATTGGTGATAACGACACCTTTGCCCTGTGGTACTTGCAAAACATTGAGGGCTACAGACGTGACGTGCGTGTTATTAATACGGCTTTGTTTGCCACAGATTGGTACATAGACGACATGAAGAAAAAGGCATTCGATAGTGATCCAATACCTTCTCAACTTACACACGATAAGTACAAATGGGGTTCTAGAGATTATGTTATCTATGGTGAAATACAAGAAGATACCATAAGCATTAAAACTTGGATGGATTGGGTTGCCTCAGACGATCCAAGAACCATGTATCAAATCCCTAGTAGCGGACAGGTAGTCAACACTTTCCCAACCAAGAGTTTTAGGATTCCTGTAAACAAAGAAGTGGTGCTTAAAAATGGAGTGGTAGCGCAGAAAGATGCAGACAAAATAGTACCTTATATTGACGTTTCCCTTGAGGGTGAAGTGATATATAAAAACAGGCTTTTAATGCTAGATATTATTGCAAACAATAACTGGGAGCGACCTATCTATTTTAGTGGCGGTAGCTTTGGAGACGACGATTATTTATGGATGAAAGATTATTTGCAAATGGATGGAGTGGTCTACAAGTTAGTGCCTATAAAAACACCATTAGACAAAGATAATCCATATGATATGGGTCGTATTGACGCCGATAAATCCTATGAGATTGTCAAAAAATGGGATTGGGGTAATAGTGGTGATCCAGATATTTATCACGATGTAGAAACAAGAAGAAATGGGTTGACTTATAGAAGTAATTTGGCACGTTTGGCTGAAACATTAATTAATGAGAACAAGTTAGATAAAGCCAAAGATATCTTAGATTTAGCGATGGAGAAAATGCCTGTAGATAAGTTTGAATTCTACTCTTTATTAGAACCTTATGTAATTGGGTATTATAAAGTAAATGAGCCAGAAACAGCACGCGAGATTTACGAGCAATTGGCAAAAATTTACCAAGAAAATCTTATCTATTTTAGTGGTTTTAAAACCAAAGAACAAATAGACATGCGTACCGAAATCTACACAAGCATGGAGCGTTACAGAGCCCTTGTAAATGTATTGTTGGAAGAAGATGATAAGGAGTATGCCGAGAAAGAAGTTGTTACGTTTAATGGCTATATTAAATTGTTCCCGTATTTGTACTCCCCAGAGGAAGGCATCAATCTTGACAACATTCCAAATGAAGAAGAAAACAAAAACATTTCTTTAGATTCTGCTTTCTTAGATCTGCTCAAGCAGGCAAATGAATAAGGTTTGTTTTTCTGAAATTTTAATAAATGATACAAACGCCCAAATTCGTAATGCGGTTATTCCCGAAACGAGTTTGGGCGTTTCCTGATACTACAAATACTGTATATCTAACCTTTGATGACGGCCCCATTCCAGAAGTCACACCCTGGGTGCTTCAACAATTAGAAGAACATCAAGCCGCTGCAACGTTTTTTTGTATTGGTGATAATATCAAAAAACATCCAGAAGTATTTCAACAAATCTTAGCAGCTAAGCATGCTCTAGGGAATCATACCCAACACCATCTTAATGGTTGGAAAACAAGTTTTGAAAACTATGTTGAAGACGTTCATTTGTGTCATGAACAATTCACTAATTACCAATCACCAGTCACCAAACTATTCAGACCGCCTTATGGTAAAATGACTTCAAGACAGTCAAAAGCACTTCAAAAACAGGGATACAACATTGTGATGTGGAGTCTTTTAAGCAAAGACTACGATACAAATATTTCCGAAGAAAGATGCCTTCAAAATGTCATTAAAAATATAAAACCAGGAAGTGTTGTTGTATTTCACGATAGCCTAAAAGCAGAAAAGAACCTAAGATATGTCTTACCAAAAGTCTTGGCGCACTGTAAGCAAAAAGGGTGGGAGTGTGGTGCAATTTAAAATTTAGCACTCAAAACTTAAAATTTCTAAACGTATTCTTGAACCAAGCCTATCAAAGTATTGGCATCTTGCTCACCGCTTTGGCGCCATTTCATTTCACCTTGCTTGTAAATCATAAGCGTTGGGAGGCCTTTTACGCGAAGTGCTTCTGCCAATTCGTTGTTTTTTTCAACATCAATTTTTATAACACGTGCCTTGTCGCCAAGTGCTGCTGCTACATCTCTAAGCACAGGATGCATGAGTTTGCAAGCTTCGTCCCACTCGGTATAAAAGTCGAGTAGTACGGGGATGTTGGTTTCAATAAGTTCTCCAAATTTTGACATGAGGTTTCTCGTTTTGGGATCGATTGTATTACAAATATAACATTTATACCGTAATTACAAGCACTACGCGGTTTTGGCCTTCTTTTTAAGAGTTATGACCGTTACTTCTGGCCAAATACCAACACGCCCAGGATATCCTAAATATCCAAAACCACGATTTACATTTATATAGCGGCCAAATTCTTCATAAATTCCAGCCCAATTTTGATAGCGGTATTTCACAGGACTCCATCTAAACCAGCCCGGTATCTCAATGCCAAACTGCATACCATGTGTGTGACCACTTAGTGTTAATTGAATGTTTTTTGGGTGTGTCTTTACTTGCGATTGCCAATGCGATGGATCATGACTCATTAAAATGGTAAAATCCTGAGCTGAGACATTAGTACAGGCTTTTTCTAGATCTCCTGCTTTTTTAAATCCGCCTTCACCCCAATTTTCTACGCCTACCAGTTTGATAGCTTGTCCGTTACGTTCAAAAGTTCGGCTTTCGTTGAGTAATAAATCCCAACCCATTTCTTTTTGAATATTTTTAAGTGCTTGCAAGTTGTTTGCTTTTTCTTCTTTAGAACCCCATTGTACGTAATCTCCATAATCGTGATTTCCTAATACAGAGTAGACTCCATCTTTGGCACGAAGTGTTGCAAAGGTGTCTTTCCAACGGGTCATTTCATCAGCTACATTGTTGACCAAATCTCCCGTAAAAAGGATGAGATCACTTTGTTGTTGGTTTACTAAATCAACAGCGTATTTTACTTTCTCAGCATTGTCAAAGCTACCGCTATGAACATCACTAATTTGGGTTAGCGTGTAGCCGTCAAATGCGTCAGGGAGATCTTCAAATTCTAGCGCATATTGTAATACTTTATAGTTGTATTTTCCTTTCACCATTCCATACAAAAGACTTGCAAATGGAATAGCTGCAATCCCTAGCGCAATGGTACTAACAAATTTGCGTCTTGAGGGCATGTAAAATCCTTCATCACCGCCTCCTACTTTTGCAAATAGCCCTACAAAAAGACGAACAATGTCTTCGCCAAACATGGCAATGACTGCAATGAGTTTTGGTACAAACAATGCCAAGAAAAACCCAAAAATATACATCATTTTAGGATTGGTTCGCGCCTGTCCAGATGCTAGTGCGTAAATAAAAAGACCAATAAGCACCAAAGAGCTTAGCCAATAAAAACCATTTAATAATTGACTTTTACTCACTGTTTTAACAGCCTGAAAAGCATAAATATCAATAAGAAGGTATAGAATAATAGGAATAATCCAACGTAGCATAGGGTGTGTTTTCTGAAATGTTAAAGATACCTACAATTTTTTTGCGCTATTGTGAAGAAGGTCTTAAAATTGTATCTTTTCATTCTTAAAAAACCTCCATGAAAAAAGATGCTTTTGCACTTCTCCTATTGCTGCTTTTAGCAAGTTGTGCTCAAAGAGAAACGGTTACACAAGCAAATAATTCAAATCCCTTAGTAAACTATGTAAATACCTTTATTGGTACAGGAGGTCATGGACATACCTATCCAGGAGCAACCCAGCCTTTTGGAATGATACAATTAAGTCCAGACACACGTCTCGATGGCTGGGATGGCTGTAGTGGCTATCATTATAGCGACGATTATATTTATGGTTTTAGTCACACCCACTTAAGCGGTACAGGAGTAAGTGATTATGGAGATATTTTACTCATGCCGACCAACGAAATTAACTTTAACAATGGTGCCGATGGGAAAAAAGGCTATGGCTCAAAATTCTCTCATGACAAAGAAGAAGCTGCTCCGGGCTACTATAAAGTACATTTAGACGATACTAATATTGATGTTGAGTTAACAGTGACTAAAAGAGCAGGCATGCACAAGTATGAATTTCCTACTGCAGATAACCAAGTGGTTATTTTAGATCTCGTACATCGTGATAAAGTACTTGATGCGAACATTGAGATTGTTTCGGATACCGAAATAAGCGGATATAGGCACTCTGAAGCATGGGCAACTGACCAACGTTTGTTTTTTAGCATCAAGACGTCGCATCCTTTTAAAGAACTATTACAATCTCCTCCAAAACAAGGAATGCCTGGAGGGAGAAGAGATGCCATGCAGTTTATAAATCCAAACAACGAACCCGTCTACATTTCAATTGGTATATCGGCAGTAGATGTAGCGGGAGCTAAAAAAAATAGGGAGGCCGAAATAGGGAAAAAAACCTTTGATGATCTAAGAAAAGAAGCAAGCTTAACGTGGGAGCATCAACTTCAAAAAATTGTGGTAGAAGATCCTAATCAAGACAATCTTACCAACTTTTACTCTGCCATGTACCATACCATGATTGCACCAAATTTGTATCAGGATGTCGATGGAAGATACCGAGGCATGGATCTAGAAATTCATGAAACCAAAGATTTTGACTATTATACGGTATTCTCTTTATGGGATACCTATAGAGCTGCGCATCCTCTTTATACGATCATAGAACAGGAGCGCACCAACGATTTTATACATACTTTTTTAGCAAAATACGACGAAGGTGGCATCATGCCTATCTGGGATTTAAGTGCCAACTATACTGGTTGTATGATTGGCTATCATGCGGTGCCCGTAATAGCCGATGCCTACCTTAAAGGAATTTCAAACTACGATGCAGACAAAGCGCTTAAGGCTATGATGCACAGTGCAACCCAAGACAAACTGGGATTAGAATCATACAAAAAAGTTGGATTTATTCCTGTAGAAATGGAAAGTGAAAGTGTTTCCAAAACCTTAGAGTATGCCTACGATGATTGGACCATTGCACAAATGGCAAAAAAAATGGGTAAGGATGCTGTCTACAAACAATACAGTGAGCGCGGACAGTATTACAAGAACATGTACAATCCTAGCACTGGGTTTATGCAAGGACGTTTTAACAACACTTGGTTTGGTCCGTTTGATCCCTATGAAGTAAACTTTAACTACACCGAAGCCAATGCTTGGCAATACAGTTTGTATGCGCCACAAGACATTACAGGGCTCATGAAATTGATGGGTGGTAAAGAAAAATTAGCCCAGCATTTAGATGATTTATTCAATGCCAAAGAAGAGACTTCTGGAAGAGATCAAGCAGATATTACGGGACTTATCGGGCAGTATGTGCATGGTAACGAACCCAGCCACCACATGGCGTATTTATACAATTTTGTAAACGAACCGGCCAATACCCAGCGCATTGTTCGAAAAGTTTTAACTGAGTTGTATCACAATGCTCCAGATGGTGTAAGCGGTAACGAAGATTGTGGACAAATGAGTGCTTGGTATGTATTTAGCTCACTAGGGTTTTATCCAGTAACTCCTGGAAGCAATCAATACATTATTGGATCTCCTTTATTTGAAAAAGCGACCATCAATCTAGAAAATGGCAAACAATTTACGGTGCAAGCTAAGGGTGTTTCTGCTGAAAATTTCTATATCAAAGCTGCTTTCTTAAATGGAAAGGCTTTGGACAGAACGTTTTTAAACCATTCGGAAATTTTATCGGGTGGAAGTTTGGTTTTTGAAATGACTAATAGTCCAAGCGATTGGGGGACTAAAGACAGCCAAATACCAGCTACCGAAATTAAAGAACATCAAATACTACTAACTCCTTTTATTGCTTCGGGGGATGTTGCTTTTAAGAACAATACCACTATTGCATTAGATGTTGCCGATAGTGATGCAACGGTATATTACAGTCTTGATGATGGCGCATTTACTAAATACGAGACACCACTTAACATTTCCGAAGCGGTACTCATAAAAACCTATGCCGAAAAAGAAAACAAAAAGAGCGGGGTGTTAAGTACACAATTGTTTAAAATAGATCCCAACATGAGTGTTGCTTTAGGAGCTCAATATGCTAATGAGTACAGTGCTAGCGGACAAGATGCCTTGATAGATGGAATTAAAGGAGCACGCGATTTTAGAACGGGGGCTTGGCAAGGATATTCAGATCGTGATTTGGATGCGGTAGTGTCCTTAGGGAGTGAAAAAGAGATTCGAGAGGTGAAGGTAAACTTTTTACAAGACCAACGCAGTTGGATATTTTACCCTACCGAGGTGGAGGCTTGGTTGTCTACAGATGGTAAAAAGTACCAATCTATTGGAATGCAAAAAATAGATGCAGCCAAACCGAGTGAAGAGATTTTAATAAAAACAATTTCTTTTAAAACAAATAAAAAAGCAACTCATATTAAAGTGAAAGCCAAGAATCTTGGTCCCGTTCCCGATTGGCATTTAGGGCATCCTTATAATGGAAAAGCTTGGGTTTTTGTAGACGAAATAGAGATAGAATAAGTAATAAGCAACCGTATGAAACGTAGAGATTTTATTCAAAAAGCAGCTGTTGGAAGCATTGGAGTGAGCATTGGAGCTACTGCTATAAGCTGTGACGACACAAAAAATGAAGCTGAAAAATTGGCTGTATCTACGCATGTTCAACCCAGTCCTATTGCTATTTGTACCTGGGGTTTTGAAGCTGCCAATGCTATAGCAGGCGCAGCGTTAAAAGCTGGAAAACCTGCATTAGATGCCGTAATTGAAGGGGTTGCTGTAGAAGAAAATGATATTTTAAATACTACAGTTGGTAATGGTGGAGCGCCAGATAGAGAAGGCAATGTAACCTTAGATGCCTGTGTCATGAATCCTGAAGGAGATTGTGGGGCTGTGTTGTATGTTAAAAATGTGAAGAATGTTGCTGCATTGGCTCGCAAAGTAATGGAGGAAACACCACATGTAATTTTAGCAGGTGAAGGAGCAGAGGCTTTTGCTTTTGCCAATGGTTTTGCTAAAGAAAATTTGTTGACACCTCAAAGTAAAGAGGCTTGGCAAGAATGGCTAAAAACGAGTCAGTATAAGCCTATAATTAATATAGAAAATCACGATACGATAGGTATGCTTGCATTAGATGCTGCTGGAGATATTGCAGGTGCTTGTACTACTTCTGGGCTATCATATAAGATGAAAGGTCGTGTGGGAGATTCGCCTATTATTGGGAGTGGTTTGTTTTTAGATAATGAAATTGGTGGGGCTGTAGCTACAGGCATGGGAGAAGAAGTCATTAAAACAGTAGGTAGTTTTTTAATTGTAGAACTCATGCGTCTTGGAATGTCACCACAAGAAGCCTGTGAGGAAGCCATTTTGAGAATTGTAAAGAAAAATAAAAAGTACAAAGACTTTCAAGTTGGCTATATCGCTATAAATAAGTCTGGAGAAACGGGAGCCTATTGTATTCATGAAGGATTTCGAATGATGAAATATCAAGAAGATCGCAATGAAAACATACTTGTCGATTTTTATAACAAAGCCTAATATTTAGTTTAATACCAACTATGGAGACCAAAAAAAATTACACGTCAGCTTTTATTATTGTTACTATTCTTTTCTTTTTATGGGGTTTTATAACCGTATTAGTGGATAGTTTAATACCAAGATTAAAAGATGTTTTTGAACTATCGAATTTTCAAGCAGTGCTAGTGCAATTTGCTTTTTTTGGAGCCTTTTTTGTTTTCTCTGTGCCTGCGGGTTGGTTACTTTCAAAAATTGGGTACCAAAAAGGAATTGTGCTAGGTCTTGCAGTGATGGCTATTGGTTGTGTGTTGTTTTCTCCAGCTGCTTCAGAGCGAATTTTTGGGGTGTTTATTGTTGGTTATTTTACCCTAGCTGCTGGCATTACCATCTTACAAGTAGCAGCTAATCCTTATGTTGCAGTTTTGGGAAGTGAAGATGGCGCCTCCAGTAGGTTGAATTTATCCCAAGCATTTAATTCTCTTGGGACAGCAATTGCACCAATTATTGGAGCTTCTTTTTTATTAAGCGATACTATTATGTCTAGTGATGCTATTGCTGCCTTAACGGAGACAGAACAACAAGAATACTATATTGGAGAGGCTGCTGCAGTGTCTTCACCTTTTTTAATACTGGCGGGTTGCATTGCTATTTTAGCGATCTTATTTGTATTTATAAAACTACCTAAGATTTTACAAGAAAGCCCAAAAGGGGGATATAGTAAGCTATTTAAGAATAAATACGTCATGATGGGCGTTGCTGGAATTTTTGTGTATGTAGGAGCTGAGGTTGCTATTGGCAGCTTTTTGGTCTTGTATTTTATGGATATGAATTTAGCAGGTGTGATTACAGAAAGCAGCATGATGAACTCTTTTGCCTCAAATATTTTAGGACAAGATCTTACTGAGGTAGATCCAAAAGGAATTGTAGGCGCGTTTGTCTTTTTGTATTGGAGTGGTGCTATGATAGGACGTTTTGTTGGAGCCTATTTAACGCGTATTATGAAACCTGGAAAAGTGTTGGCTATTTTTGCTTCACTTGCAATCACGATGTTGCTTATTTCTATTAGCAGCTCTGGCTTGATAGCTATGTGGTCTATTTTAGCAGTTGGTTTGTTTAATTCAATCATGTTTCCAACCATCTTTACCTTAACCATTGAAGGACAGGGCGATTTAAAGCCGCAGGCTTCAGGGTTACTCTGTACTGCAATTGTGGGGGGTGCTATTATTCCTCCTTTGTATGGTTTGTTAGCAGATAGCATAGGGTATAAGACAGCCTTTTTCTTAGTAATTACATGTTATGCCTACATTCTTTACTTTGGATATGTAAAATCTAAGAACGTCAGTTCTCTAAGTTCTTAGGGGAAAAACACTTGCGAATAATCTTACAAAGCGGCATCGTTTTTTTATCTAATTTTGTTCAACATAAGTAGGTTGATACCAAAACGGTATTAATCAAATTTGGGGCGAAAAGTCATCACACCTGTGGTGGCTTTTCCATTTCAGGGGATTTTTAAGTATAAATAGCTAGAATCAACTAAAGTTTTGATGCTCTAAATATCTTGTCAAAACTTCTTCTTAGAAGAGATTTGCTACTTTGTTATAGTGAATTTCATTAAAGTTAGAAACCACTTTGTTTGCATTGCTATAATCTTGATCTGTAGAGTGCTTACTGTCATAGCCAACTACAAATATTCCGGCATCATTGGCAGCTTTAATTCCATTACTAGAATCCTCAATGACCATACAGTTTGCTCTAGGTTGTCCAGCAGCTTCTGCAGCTTTAATAAAAATCTCTGGATGTGGTTTACTTTCTTTTAAATCTGCACCACTTAATTTTCCGACAAAATATTGATCTAAGTCAAAACGCTCGAAGATACGATTGATGTTTGGCATAGAGGCAGAAGAAGCCAATACCAAAGTAAGACCATTGTTGAAATAATCTTTAATGAGTTCTAAAACGCCATCTAATAATTGTAGCGAGCTATCGTTTTCGAACAAATATTTAAAATGTTTTCTTTTTAAGGCGACCAGTGTTTCGGGTGCTTCGGAAATATTAAAATAATCGACTAGTTGCTTGCAAATATTTAGGGTAGATTGCCCAGTAAAACCTGTGTACATGGCTTCGCTAACTGGAATATTCATGTCGTTGAACATTAGGAAATAGGCTTTACGGTGTAACGGTTCTGTGTCTACAATCACACCGTCCATATCAAAAAGTACTGCTTTTAACATAACATTTCAGAAGTAAAAAAATTAACAAAGCAAAGGTATCTTTTTAAAAAACAAAAAGCAGCAAATCAACAAGATTTAGAGTACCAGATTATTATTTAAGATAAGATCATTAACATTCTTGCTATATATCACATACCATTTTCCATTAGCTGGAAATCTATGTGCTGAAATCTCAAAATTATTGTGGATATTTGTAGCAAGAAAGTATCTCGTTTCTTTGGAGGTACTCGCCTAAAAACTACAGACATGGCAAAAGAAATTAAAAATTTAAAGGACTTACAAAACACAGAGTATTCATTACGCAAACTATTTGATGAAGCTGAAGATTTTTTACCCCTCTTAGGTACAGATTATGTAGAACTGTATGTGGGAAATGCAAAGCAATCTGCGCATTTTTATAAAACTGCATTTGGATTTCAAAGTGAAGCGTATGCAGGTCTTGAAACAGGGCGTAAAGACAGTGTGTCGTATGTGTTAAGACAAGATAAAATTAAATTGGTGCTTACCACACCACTTACAAAAGATGGTCCTATTAATGATCATATTAACCTGCACGGTGATGCAGCTAAGGTAATTGCACTTTGGGTAGATGATGCCACTAAATCTTTTGAAGAAACTACCAAAAGAGGTGCTAAACCTTTTATGGAACCCACCCGAGAAGAAGATGAACATGGGTATGTTATCAAATCTGGGATCTATACCTATGGTGAAACGGTTCATATGTTCATTGAGCGTAAAAATTACAACGGCATCTTTTTACCAGGATTTACAAAATGGGAGTCTCATTACAACCCAGCTCCAGTAGGTTTGAAATTTATTGACCATATTGTTGGAAATGTAGGATGGGGAGAAATGAACAAATGGTGTGAGTTTTATGCCAAAACCATGGGCTTTGCACAAATTATCTCTTTTGCAGATGACGATATCTCTACCGATTTTACGGCCTTAATGAGTAAGGTAATGAGCAATGGTAATGGACGAATAAAATTTCCTATTAATGAACCAGCCGAAGGAAAAAAGAAATCGCAAATTGAAGAATATTTAGACTTTTATAATGGGCCAGGAGTACAACATTTAGCGCTCGCTACAGACGATATTGTAGCTACTGTCTCTGCCATGCGTGATCGTGGGGTAGAGTTTTTGTATGTGCCTGATACCTATTATGATGATGTGTTAGAACGCGTAGGTGAAATTGATGAGGATATCGAAGTACTTAAAAAACACGGAATATTAATAGACCGTGATGAAGAAGGGTACTTGTTACAATTATTTACAAATAATGTATTAGATAGACCTACCATGTTTATTGAAATTATCCAGCGAAAAGGAGCTCAATCTTTTGGGGTTGGTAATTTTAAGGCATTGTTTGAAGCTATTGAAAGGCAGCAAGCAAAAAGGGGAACTTTGTAAATACCCCTTTAAAGCAAACCATAACGAGCCGTTCTTCAGGGAGCGGCTTTTTTTTATCTGTTAGAGTAATCACGAAACTTAGGGACGAGAACTACTTCTTGTTGATGTTTAAAATAGGTTTCGACTGCGCTCAACCAGACAATTGTTATATTTTTAAAGTTTTATATAGCATTAAATTTCAGAAAAAAATAAAATTAGGTCATAAGACACTGTATCTTTAAGCTTCAAAAAAATGACATATGATTTTAGACGCCATAAAAAACCGCAGATCTGTTTTTCCTGCCCAATATAATGACACCCCCATTACAAAAGAAGAAATCGGAACCATTTTAGAAGCCGCCAATTGGGCACCTACTCATAAAAAGACAGAGCCTTGGCGTTTTAAAGTGTTGCACGGTGCCTCTCAAGCAAAATTGGGTTTGTTTTTAGCAGAAACGTTTAAGAAATCAACGGCAGTATTTTCAGAATTCAAATACAATAAACTCAAAGAGAATCCCAAAAAGGCAGGCGCTATTATCGCTATTTGCTTGCAACGTGATGCCAAAGAGAGAGTACCTGAATGGGAAGAAGTTGCAGCGACAGCCATGGCGGTTCAAAATATGTGGTTGGCAGCGCATGAGCTAAATATAGGCGCCTATTGGAGTAGCCCAGGGTTAATTCAATATATGGATCAATTCTTTAACCTAGCCGAAAATGAATTGTGTATGGGTTTCTTCTATCTAGGCAAATACGATGGAGCACTCCCAGAAGGAGTTCGTAATAGTTCTATTAAAGAAAAGACGGTTTGGATGTAAGTTAGCTTATAGCTTATAGCTTGTAGTAGGTGGGGCGTGCTTCGCACTTGCAGTATGTAGTGAGAAGTTTATTCGTTTAAGAGTTTAAAGGGCTCATTTACAACCTGTCCATATTCCATGCTCCATACTCTTTTTTAAATTTTCTTAATGCCTAAAAAAGTTTATGAGTTTATGAGTTTAGGTGTTTATGAGTTGAGGAGTTTTTAGTTTTACCTACCGCCTACCGCCTACCGCCTACCGCCTACCGCCCTAAAACAACAAATCTCGATACTCAATCACTTTGTAAATAAACAAACCAAGGTAAATCATTGTTGCCATAAACTTTACAAAAGTAGAGGCTAAGAAGCCTATAAAAGAACCAAAGGCAGCCTTCATGGCTACATCACTTTTGGTGTTATTAAATGCTACCTCTCCAATAAAAGCACCAGCAAAAGGCCCAATTAAAATACCAAATGGGATAGGGGCAATAATACCTACCACCAGGCCTATCATGGTGCCGTAAATACCTGCTTTACTACCACCATATTTTTTGGTTCCAATAGCCGGAATGACATAGTCTAGAATGTATAAGACAATTGCAATGACCCCTGTGATAATAATAAAGGTCCAATCAAATTCAAGTTTGGGTGAGAGGTATAGGGCCACAAGTCCCATCCAACTTACAGGTACGCCCGGAAGTACGGGTAAAAAACTACCTACAATACCTACAAGCATAAGTATGAGGCCTAAAACAACAAATAATAATTCCATGGTTGGTGTTAAAAATCAAACATAAGACTCCATTATTCAATAAATGTTACAGTTTTTAACTAAAAAATTAGTTTAACTAAATATTTAGTTGTAAAATTGTAAACAGAAAAGATTCTAAAACGTATCATTTATGAAACAACTTACCAAAGCAGAAGAAGAGATTATGCAAATTCTTTGGCAGTTAGAAGAAGCCAATGTAGCAACTATTGTTGCGCAATTTCCAGATCCACAACCTGCAAATAATACGGTATCTACTATTGTGCGTATTTTAGAAAGTAAAGAGGTGGTAGGCTATCGAAAAGAAGGTCGCGGGCATATTTATTTTCCTAAAATAACCAAAGAGGCGTATAGCAATCAATCGATTAATAAACTCGTAGATGGATATTTTCAAGGGAGTTTTAAAAGTATGGTGTCTTTCTTTATGAAAAAAAATGACATTTCTATCAAAGAAATGGAGGCCATTATGAATGAAATTAATAAAAAATAAGCGCTATGATACATTATATTTTACAGCTGCTAACGTTTCAATTATTGTTTTTAGTGGTTTACGATGTATTCTTGAAAAAGGAAACTTTTTTTCAATACAACAGATTGTATTTACTATGTACAAGCATGCTTTCTATAGGCTTACCTTTTTTAAAAATTGGAGCCCTAAGACAAGCTATTCCGCAACAGTATTTGGTAGAATTACCTGCAGTTGTTTTGGGAGATACTAGTGCTTCGGAAATTTTAACGGATACTTCAATGCTTCCTGCGACCGAGTTTTTTAGCATGGCATTTTTTCTGGAGAGCTTTCAGATTATTTGGTGGATAGGCGTTGGAATAAACACTTTTTTATTGTGTCAAAAACTAATAAACATATACAGATTAAGAAAAACAGGACGCGCTACCACAATAGAAGGTGTTCCTTTAGTAATATTACCAAAAACCGATGTGGCCTTTTCTTTTTTTAACACTATGTATGTTGGAGAGGAACTTTCCGAAGTACAAAAAAGTACCATTGTATTACATGAGCAGGTTCATATCAAGGAGCGACACACACTAGACTTGCTCTTTTTTGAACTTTTTAAAATTGTATGCTGGTTTAATCCGCTGGTCTACGTATATCAAAAAAGAATGGAAGTATTGCACGAATATATTGCCGATCAAAATGTGGCTGCAAAAACACAAAATACTTCCTATTATCAAACCCTTTTATCGCAGGTGTTTCAAACAGAATCAATTTCATTCATCAATACATTTTTCAATCATTCATTAATCAAAAAACGAATTATTATGTTACAAAAATCAAAATCAAATCGCATCTCTCAATTAAAATATTTGGTCTTAGTGCCTTTAGTGTTTAGCATGTTGGTGTATACCTCTTGTTCTAATGATGCAGATCAAGCTGCTAGTGAAACAGCCAATTTAAGTAGAGATACTGAAGTTATGGAAAAAATAGTTGAGCTAAGTGAGGCTATTATGAAAAAAGGAAATATTTCAGAAGAAGAAATGAAAGCATTAAAGTTTCTGGCTATTGAAACCAAACCAGGAGATAAGATATATACTTCTATTCAAGAATATCTAGATGATCCCAATAGTGTATACAATGATTATGAGGTCCAAAAAAAAGAAGGTGTTTCTTTTTCGTTAGTAGATCGTGTGCCTATATATCCTGGGTGCAATTCTATGACAGGAAACAAAGAAATTGCTAAGTGTATGCAAGTAGCTATGAACAAGCACATTTCAGAGAATTTTAATGTAAAAATAGCAGAAGATAAAGGCCTTGAAGGGACGCTTAAAATATATGTAAAATTTAAAATCAATAAATTGGGAGACATTGAAGATGTGGTTGCAAGAGCCCCACTTCCAGAACTTGAACAGGAAGCAATTCGTGTCATTAATAGCTTACCCAAAATGACTCCTGGAGAACATGAAAACAAGCCTGTAAGCGTTTTATATAGTCAACCTATAGCATTTAAAATTAGTGAGTAGATTTTTTTATTACATAGCAGTTTTTTTCCCCTTTATATGTTTCGGGCAAACCAATATGCAAATAGGCGATAGCTTGTATATCTTGCAAGACTACAAAAAAGCAGCTTCTTTCTATGAAAAAGACATTAGTGTAAAAGGGCAATTAAAATTAGCAAAAACATACAAAGCGCTTGGGGATATTCCTCGTGCGCTTTCTTTATATAAAACGGTAGTTACAAAAGATCCAAATCAAACCATTGCGGCCTATCAGTATGCAAATTTACTTGCAGAAACGAAGCAATATAAAAAAGCAGATAGTTTATACGCAGCACTATATCTCGCAAATACAAATCAACTGAATTATTTATACCAACGAGGTGTACTTAAAGAAAAACAGGGAGATTTAGCTGCTTTTGAAACGTATGCTATTATTTTAAGAAAAGATAGTTTGTATAGCAACGCTAACTATAAAATGGGGCGATATCTAGTACAGAAAAGACAATTTGATGAAGCAAAAAAGTACTTAGATAATGGACTGCTAGTAAACAAGAATAGCAAACGGTTTTTGGTATTAAAAGGCTTATATCACTATTATAAAAAGGAAGATTATAAAGCTGTTGCAGTGTTTGAAAAACTACTCGAGTTAGGACATACAAATGAGCAAATTCATGAAACACTTGCCAATAGTTATATGAGAATACTAGCTTTTAATAAAGCTATTGAGCAATATGCTATCCTTCTCACAGCCTATAATGATAAAAATCCTGCATGGCATGTAAACATAGCAAGAGCGTTTCATGCTATTGGGAATCATGAGACGGCAATTGGGCACATTAACACGGCCATTGCCTTACAAGACATTTCTCTAGAGTCGGAGTATATATTATTATCACGTATATACAAGAAACAAAAAGACTATAAAAAAGTGTTTGAGATGGTAGTTCTAGCGGTAAAAGAAAACCCAGAAAGCGAGCTTTTAAGATATCAACAAGCCATAGCTGCCGATACTTATTTTAAAGATACAGAAAGCATTATTCGATATTATCAAGTGTACTTAGATAGATTTCCTAAAGGGCGATATAGTGAACTGGCAAGCCAGCGATTGCGAGATCTTAAAACCAAGCAACACATGGAGGGTAAAGAATAAATACCTAAAAAAGCTACAAAAGTTGTATTTTTCGTCTTTGGAAGCTAAATTCCGTGATTATGAAAAATGTATGCTATGTATTTTTACTGTTAAGTATGGCTTCCTGCCAGTACTTTGAAACAGATAAGATTTCATCAGATACCTTTTATGAAGAAGAATTAAAAACGATCTCTTGGCAAGATGTTGATCAATTTCCCACCTTTACTTCTTGTGAGGAAATTTCAGAAAAAGAAGCGAGTAAAAGGTGTTTCGAAACGACCTTACTTTCAAAAATACAAGCTGGTTTTAGCTCAAAACACTTTGTGAGTACTCGTGCTATTTCAGATACCTTATGGGTTGGAATTGAGGTTTCAGATCAAGGGAATATTGCTTTAAAGGACATTGAAATGGATAGCATTACGAGACTAACATTTCCGAAGCTATCTACATGGATACAACAAAGCATCGATAGCATTCCTGCCATGGCACCCGCGCACAAAAGAGGCGTTCCTGTTAGGGTGTCATTACAGTTACCCGTAGTCTTAAAAACAGAGTGATTACTCGCAAGGTTTATTTGTAAATATTTAAATTACCAAAGACCAAAGACCAAAGACCAAAGACCAAAGACCAAAGACCACAAACTACAACCCTAGTTTATACCCCACAGAGAAATCTACAGGGAACTCGCCATTGTTGTCTTGGGTAATGGCTACAATGTCATTGTAACTTACAATAATATAACCAGGACCGACTTTAAAATCGGCTCCCAAACCAAAGGCAAGGGGTGCGTCAAGACCATTGCTGCTTGTTTCTTCGATGCGTGCTGGAGCAGTATCTGTTGCTGGAACCAAAACTTCTGAAGAATTGTAATTGTAGGTGGCAACTTTAGTATTTACATAGACATCAACCATTTCTTTTTTGATGAACTTAAATCTGTAGTTCAAAGAAAACTGTGTAGCATTTACTTTTTGGTCATCACTTTCAAAGGTCTGGCTAAGTCTAAAAACAATACCGTGTCTTTTTAGTTTGGCAGCATCAATAAGCTCAAATTCTAGTCCTATTTTAGGTTGTATGGCATTATTGGGGTTTTCGAAATAGACATTATTGGTGAGGCCCGCAAAGAGTCCGAGACGGGTTTTTAATTTTACTTTTGGGGTTTCCTGATAATTGGCATCTTTACTGGTGTTGTAGGCATCATAATAATCACGTAAAGAGCCAAGGGTAAGTTTTACCTTGCTTGCATCTACCCCTGTTTGATTTTCTAGCACCGCTTTGTATTCTTCTTGATAGTCACCATTTACTTTGGTATTGACTAATTCTTCTATGGTAGCTCCATTTTTTGAAAAGAAGCGGTATTGGCCGTCAATAGTATTCCACAATAGCGTGATGGTACCTTCAGCTTCTTTGTTGAGGGTGTAGGTAGTTCCGTCTATAGTGTACTGTTCTTGAGCAGAACTAAAAGTGATACATAGCAATAAAACAGCTAATAGGAGACGTTGTAGGGTTTTCATAAAAAAGGGATTTGGAAATTTAAAGGTATAAAAAAAATCGACATGCTTATTTTTTATGGGGGCGGCCTTTCCAAGTATAGTTTCCAGAAATAGATTGTAGTACCACCCAGCACGATATAAAAGGATAGATTAGGCCACATTGAAGCATTCTTAGTGCTGAAATATTCGTACTAAAAAATGACTGTAGCTGTTGTATAAAAAGAATATCTGCGGAAATTTTAACAGCCCAAAAGAGTACCGTGAAACCCCAAAAAGAAGGAATCAAAATAGAAATGACAGGCAGTAAAATGGCAATGCAATTAATGATAAAAACCAGCAAACCTATCAAAACCGAAGTTTTGTTTTTTGTTTTCGATGTTTTAGACGCCCAACGCACACGTTGTGAAATAAGGGCTTGCCATGAGGTTTCTGGATGCGTTTGAACTATGATATCTTTTGAAAACAGGTATTGCAAACCCTCTGGATCATGAGCTTTGACTTTTTCTAGCATAAAAATATCGTCGCCACTCGCCACATGGTCATTGCCTTGAAAGCCATTTAGTGCCATAAACGTAGCTTTCTTGTACGCAATATGGGCACCATTGCTTAAAAGCGGATTTTGATTTCCAAAACTCCCCATAGTAATACCCTGCAAACTCAACCCATCCAATTGCTGAAAGTCTTGCAAGAAACTGGTGTCACTGGCATACAATACAGGGCCACAAATCATACTAGGATCTGTTTTTTGAATACAGGAATCAAGTGCTAGCAACCAATTTTTAGGAACCATACAATCTGCATCTGTTGTGACCATCCAATCGCTTTTTGCTAGGGTAATGGCAGTGGTAATGGCATCCTTTTTTGGAGAGGCCGAGTTTCTTTTGTTTTGGATATTTTGCAGGTTTTCAAGACCTTTTTCCTGCACTAATTTTTGAGAAGCATCGTCACTTTCGTCGTTTACCATAATGATTTCAAAAAGTGAGATCGGGTAGTTGAGGTTAGCCAAGCTTTCCAATAATTTGGGTAAATGTTCGGCTTCATTTCTATACGGAATGATAATGGTAAAAGTAGTCTTTGAGGGCTGTGTTTGTTCTGTTGCAAGATCCTTATTTTGTGTAACTAATGTTTGATACCCCTTATAAAATTTCAGAAGTAAAAGCAAGTAACACAATAATAAAAAGGTAAACGCTAACATCATACCGCCGAAGTTTTAAAGTTGGCCACAAAAAAACTTCCAATAATGGCAGGAAACATAGTATTAAGAATCCACATGATTAATACAGTGCATAACACAGAAATTTCAGAAATGCCTATTTCATTAAATACCCAAATTGCAACACTTCCTTTTACAGCAATATCAAAGATTGCAAGAGTTGGCAGCAAAGAGATTAATAAATACATACTAAAAATGAGTATCATTGTTTCAAAAAAAAGTAAGGATATTTCTTCAAAGAAATATAAAATAGCATAAAAGAGGAGGCTAAATACCAAGTAACGCAAGAAGGCTAAAGAAAAGACAAGAATTTTTTTAGATATTGAAACGGTTGCCATATAGTCCCATATTTTTTGCAGTGAAAGACCTTGTACTAACCAAGTTTTTTTTCGCAAAAGATACCCCAAAAGTATAAAAGCCAGAAAAACAAAAATGCCTAGCAAAGCATTGCTTTTTGAAAATGTAAGATGCTGTTTTATAGCAATATAATACAAGCTAATACTGCCAAAAAATAGGGTTGAAACTAGTTGTGAAAGGTTTCCGAAAAGGTTGAGTGCCAAGACTTTTTTTCTTTTGTTTGAGGGATAATACATGGCTTTGGCACCGTATTCGCCAATGCGGTTGGGTGTTAGTATTGAAACCGTAAAAGAAGCTAGGCTCTCTTTTGCAGCAGTAGCTATGGATATTGGGCTAAGGTGCGATGCAAGTGTTTTCCATTTTAGAATTTCTAAGCCCCAATTTAAAATAGCTAATCCCACAAAAAAGAAGCAATACAACCAAGCATTAGAGGTTTCCTTTATGGTGTTTTTTACATAGCTCCATTCTTGAACACTTATCTCATTTATTTTGGTGTAGAGATACCAAAATGCCCATGCAAGTATCAAAACCTTTAGGGAGCCGAGAAGATATTGTTTAGATTTGTAAGAAAGGGATACCACAAGGCTAAAATAGTAATAAAAATTGCTACATCTTTGCTGAAAAAGTTGTTTTAAAATTGTTACATGCAAACAAGTAATGCAAGTTTTATTTTAAGAAATTAACTGTAAAAGCATTTCCCCAGCCCTAAAGGGAGTGAAAATTCTCTAATGTAATGAAAAGTCTCCCTTTAGGGCGGGGAAAATGAAAATTCGATACTTTTAACCTAATAAACACTAAACTAAACTTTGAGTACCACAGAAAAAATAATTTTAGGGATTGATCCAGGGACAACCATTATGGGTTTTGGACTCATTAAAGTGGTAGGGAAGAAAATGGAGTTTTTACAATTAAATGAGCTGCAACTTTCAAAATATGACGACCATTACAAGCGCCTAAAGCTTATTTTTGATCGCACCATCGAACTAATCGACACCTTTCATCCAGACGAGATTGCTATCGAGGCACCTTTCTTTGGTAAAAATGTACAGTCCATGTTAAAATTGGGTCGCGCCCAAGGAGTGGCCATGGCGGCTGGTTTGTCCAGAGAAATTGCGATTACAGAATATGCGCCAAAGAAAATAAAAATGGCCATCACAGGTAATGGAAATGCTTCCAAAGAACAAGTAGCAAGAATGCTAAAAAGCATTTTAAACCTAAAAGAATTGCCCAAAAACCTAGATAGCACCGATGGTCTGGCGGCCGCAGTGTGTCATTTCTATAACAGTGGTAAGACTGTGGGAGATGGTAAAAGCTACTCCGGCTGGTCAAGTTTTGTAACGCAAAATGAAAAACGTATTAAAAAGTGAGCAGTTTTCAATTAACAGTGAACAATAAACAATGTATCATGAATACAGAAAACCCATTGAAAGATAAATCCTATTCGTTTGCTTTGAAAATTATTTCACTCTATAAATTTTTGACGCGTGATGAAAAGGAGTATGTTTTGTCAAAACAGTTGTTGCGATGTGGTACATCAATTGGAGTAAATGTAACTGAAGCAAATGGAGCTATTTCAAGTGCCGATTTTTCAGCTAAAATATCGATATCATATAAAGAAAGTCTAGAAACAAAATATTGGTTGTCACTTCTAAAAGATGCAGGTTATATTTCCCAAGATAAGTTTACACCTTTATATAAAGATGTTGATTTACATTCAAAAATAATGTTTTCAATATTAAAGAAAACGAGAATCAAAAAATAACTTTGCTAATTGCTAATTGCTAATTGCTAACTGCTAACTGCTAACTGCTATGTCAGGAATATACATCCACATCCCTTTTTGCAAGCAAGCCTGTCACTATTGTGACTTCCACTTTTCTACTTCTTTAAAGAAAAGAGATGCTATGGTGGCTGCCATTTGTAAAGAACTAGTGCTTCGGAAATATGAGCTCTCCACAACCATTAATACCATTTATTTTGGGGGAGGGACTCCTAGTTTGCTTACACAACCAGAAATAGATCAAATTATTGAAACGGTGTATGCGCATTTCAATGTTTCAGATACACCCGAGATTACCTTAGAAGCCAATCCAGATGATCTTACAGATGCTGTGCTGGCGTCTTTATATACCTCAAAAATTAACAGGTTGTCTATAGGCGTGCAGTCTTTTTTTGAAAAAGACCTTAAACTCATGAACAGAGCCCATAATGCAGAAGAGGCTTTGGATTGCATAGAAAAAGCAAAGCAGTATTTTAAAAACATAAGCATAGACCTCATTTACGGGGTTCCAGGTATGACAAATGCACGATGGATAGAAAACATAGAAAAAGCCTTGGCATTACAAATTCCACACCTATCTTGTTACGCCTTAACGGTGGAGCCCAAAACGGCCTTAGAAAACTTTATTAAGAAAGGAATCGTTCCTCCAGTAGAGGATGCTGTGGCACAAGAGCATCACAGTATTTTAATAGAAAAGACAGTGACCGCTGGATATCATAATTACGAATTTTCTAATTTTTGTATTCCAGAATGGGAATCAAAAAACAACACGGCCTATTGGCAAGGAAAACCCTATTTAGGAATAGGTCCTTCTGCCCATAGTTATGATGGAAACTCTAGAAGCTGGAATATTTCAAACAATGCATTGTATCTCAAGGATATCGAAGCAGATGTACTTCCGCTTGAGCGAGAACAGCTCAGTAAAAAAGACAAATACAACGAATATGTAATGACCCGATTACGCACTGCCAATGGTATTTCGCTACAAGAAATCGAAACGTTTTTTGGTCAGTCTTATCTTAGCTACCTAAAGCTACATATGCAACAACATATCGATCAACATTTATTATTTGAAGATGACACATACATCAAAGTCACAAAAAAAGGAAAGTTTTTAAGTGATGGTATTGCTGCAGATTTATTTATGATCACATTATAAGAATACAATGAACTTTAGAATGTTAACGTTCATCGAAAACCCCTTCAAATTATCTTTAAAAAGATGGTTTAATCGTTAATCTGTATTTTTTTGTAGGTAATTTACTATATTTGTGTAGCTGTAATTGGCTGCGTTTCAAAACGTCCCCATTTCATTGAATGAAACAAACAACTACAACAATACAAACCGACATCGAAGTATTGCTTGAAAAAGCATACGAAATTCGTGTTTCTAATCTTTCTCAAAGTATTGCGCTCACAGAAGAAGCACTTGCCCTAAGTCGAACACATAACATTCCATCACTTATTGCGAACAGTTTAAGTAGATTGTCCTTGTATAACATGATTCAAGGGGCATCAGATACTTCTTTGAAACTATCTCTAGAGGCCATAGAAATCTATAAAGAAATTGATGATGAAAGAGGGATTGCCAATGTAAATTATAGCATTGCTGGGATTCATTATAAAACAAATAATTACCATTTAGGGATGGTGTATTTACTGGATTGTTTAATGACATTCCGGAAATACAAAGACTATCATAATGAGTCAAGAACCTTAAAGTCTTTAGGAACAATTTACGAGTTTTTAGGAGATCAACCCAATGCAAAAGATGCTTATGAAAGTGCTGTAAAAGCAGCAAAACTAGCAGTAGATAAAAACTTAGAATCTAATGTATATAATCCACTTTCTGGATTATTATTAAAGTTAGGTAAGCCAAAAAAAGCCATGGAACTTATAGCCTTGTCTATTGCCATGAAACAAGAAACTGGGGATGTAAGAGGAGAGGCATTCGCTGTCTATGGCAGAGGAAAAGTACGTCTTTTCAATAAAGAGTATGCTAAAGCTGACAAAGACTTCAAAGCTGCACTCAAAACACATTTAAAATTTAATGATCAGTTGGGTATGACCATGACCCAGATCAAAATAGCACAATTACTGCATGCTACCAATAAAGGTGCTGAAGCTAAAGCATTACTTAAAAAGACAATAGCCTATTGTGAAGAGAATAATATTCTCATTTTTAAGATTAAGAGCTATCAGCATATGTACAAGGCTTACAGAGAAGAAGGCGATAGTGAAAATGCACTTTCATATTTAGAAAAATATGTAAAAATTAAAGAAAGAGCTACAAGTTCTCAAATCATTAAAGTGATTGAGAATTATGAAGCTGCAGCGAAAATCAAAAGATCTGAACGTGAAGCACGCTTAGAGTTAGAGAAAGCTGAGATTGAAGTTAGTAAACAACGAGCCGAACAAAGTGCTGTGATAAAACAAGAGTTTTTATCAGCCATGAGTCATGAAATTCGTACGCCTTTAAATGCTGTTACAAGTATTATTTCATTACTAGAAGAGCGTTCTAGTGAAAGTGAAAAACAATTGCTAACATCACTACGATTTTCATCAAAAAACCTGCTTAGAATTATAGATGATATCCTAGATTTTTCTAAGTTAGAATCTAATAAAATGCAATTAGAACCCCATCCTACTTATTTTAGGAAGTTGATAGAAAATACCCGTCAAACCTATATTGGTATGGCAAAAGAAAAAGGGCTAAAATTAAAAGTTGAGGTAGATCCTAATGTCGCAGGAGCTTATAGATTAGATGAGACCAAATTGTTTCAAATTCTTGGTAATTTACTAAGTAATGCCATAAAATATACAGAGAAAGGAACAGTCACTGTAGCCATATCTCTTAAAAAAGTATACAAACACAAGGATGCATTATTGTTCAAAGTGACCGATACGGGTGTTGGAATTTCTAAAGCAGATCAAGCACGTTTGTTTGAAAGTTTCTACATGCCACGCGCTATCACAACCCGAAGTTTAGGGGGTACCGGACTAGGGTTAGCCATTGTTGAAAAACTAGTTGCACTACACGGAAGTACCATAACCATAAACAGTGAAAAAGGAGAAGGGTCTGAATTCTCATTTGTATTAAAACTGGAAAGATCCAAAGCACCAACGCAACTTAGAAAAGCATCTGTGGCATCTCTAGATGGAAAAGAAGTTATTTTGGCAGAAGACAATGAAATTAATGCCATGGTTGTCACTAAAATTCTACAACGTTGGGGCATTAAAGTACTTCGTGCCAAAAATGGCGCCGAAGCATTACAAAAAACCACCTCCCAAAAAGTAGATGCTATTTTAATGGACATCCACATGCCTGTGATGAATGGTTTTGAAGCAACCAAACAAATAAGAAATATATCAAATATCAATAGCCTAACGCCTATTTATGCCCTTACCGCAGATATCACAGCATTAGGAAGCGATGACTATGCCCATTTGTTTAATGGTTTTTTAAGAAAGCCTATGCAAATAGATCGTTTGCTAGAAGCATTGCTTACGGTTGCTCCTGGGGTATTAGTAAATTAATGCTTTTTTAAAAGAAGAGAGAGTTGTATATTGAAACAGCAAATACATATTATGCTGGCTACCATTTCTGTAAATAATACCACCTTCACGATTGACCTTTCAAAACCTATAGATATTTCTATGGTCTTATCTGGGAATGCTAAAAATCCTTTGGCTTGGTATATTGATGCTCCAAAAATTACTCCTGTTCAGCTAGATGATTGGGTAGGGAAGGTAAGCGAAGGGGCTTCGGTAAATTTTAATAATATTTATTTTAATCCACATGCACATGGCACCCATACCGAATGTTTAGGGCACATTACCAAAGAATTTCATTCCGTAAATGATGCATTCACAAACTTTTTTTTTGTTTCCGAAATAATAACCATCACCCCTACATTAGTTGGTGAAGACGCGATACTTACGTTGCAGGATATTTCAGAACAACTCAAAGGAAAAAACCCGCAAGCAATAATCATTCGAACTGTACCTAATACGCCCACAAAAAAAACAAAACAGTACAATCATACCAATTGGCCGTATCTAGATCATAAGGCTGCCACATTTCTCAGAGAGCTAGGGGTGCAGCATTTATTAATAGACTTGCCATCGGTAGATAAAGAAAAAGATGAGGGTGCTTTAGCCGCGCATAGAGCGTTTTGGAATATTCCTGAGGCACCAAGAACAGATGCAACCATTACAGAGTTTATTTATGTGCCAGACCAGGTGCTAGATGGAACTTATTTGTTGAACTTGCAAGTAGCTCCTTTTCATAATGATGCATCCCCAAGTAGGCCTGTATTGTATGAAATGCTATCATAAAACGGCACACTTTTGGTACATAGCGACTTACTAATCTTAAAGAAACAATGGAATTATTATTACTTGGTGTAGCACTTGGAGCGATAGGATCCTTTTTTTTATTTCGGAAATTTTCTGGGGGAACCAAACGTGGCATTTCAAATACACAGTCGGTGATCTTACTAGAAAAAATACGAAGCGTTTGTAAATTCATCACAGTCGAAGGCGATTTTTCTGAAATCTATCACTATGAAAATGTGCAGAAAAAGTGGCTCAATCTATTTACAGGCAAAAAGAAAGCCCTCATTTTAATAGACGCCAAAGCGCATGTAGGTTTTGACCTCACCCAAATTAAAATGGAAGCCAATGACCTTACCAAAACAATTACAATTTCTTCTTTCCCAGAACCAGAGCTTCTATCTGTAGACACAGATTTTAGGTACTACGATAAAAAAGAGGGTTGGGCAAATCCTTTCACAGCATCAGATCTTACTGAGGTTACCAACGAAGCTAAAAAACATATCATAGATAAAATTCCTAGTAGTGGTTTGTATCTAGAGGCTGCAAAACAAGCCCAAGAAACCCTTCAGTTAATTGATCAACTGGCCGCTACCATACAATGGAATGTTGATTATAGTGCGCTACAACTTCCAGAAGGAAACTCCAATAATTTGCTACTAGAAAAAGATGCGAAGTAGTGTATTATATATCGTGTTTTTTTGTCTTACCAACCTACTTTTTGGTCAGGACCATGCACAAGTAGATGCTACCATACAGCTATATCCAAACACCGTTGAGACCGCAGAAGACTTGTCTTACTTTATCTCTAGAGATTTTAAAACAGAAGAAGCAAAAGTGCGGGCTATTTATGGCTGGCTCATTCAAAATGTGGCCTACGATCCAGAGCAGTACAAATCTTTCGATTATAGTTTCGCAACCTATAGGGAGGGCAATAAAAAGGAAGCTAAGGCAAGAGCCAATATTATAAAAACAACCCTGCAAACAGGAAAAGCAGTATGCGAAGGCTATGCCATGACCTTCGAGAAATTGTGTCAGTTACAAGGTATTTCAAGTTACTTGGTACGCGGCGATACCAAAACACATTTTAAAGACATTGGAAGGGAGTTTGGCAACAACCACATGTGGAATGTCGCACAAATAGATGGCGTCTATTATTTGTTTGACCCAACCTGGGGCGCAGGAAAATACACCGATAGTTTTATAAAGGATCCTTCGTATTATTACTATAAAACAACACCAACGGCGCTTATAAAAACCCATTACCCAGCTCAGTTTGAAGATGCTTTTGTGGAATCGAAAATTTCAAAAGAAACCTTTTTACAACAGCCTATTTACATAGATCCTACCTTGGAGCTTGCAGATTATACAACTTCAAAAGTGGGTGTCATTAATAGCCTGCAAGTGGAAGCCATGCTAGCGTTTGGTATGCAAACAAGTTCCAAAAACATCGCCTATGCCTATGATGGAAAAAAAGAGGCAGTGACCAATATTGAGACAGATGAAGCGTTTGTTTTGTTTCGTATTCCATTACTTTTGGGGGCAGAAACTTTACTCATTTATATTGATGATGCTCCCGTACTGGGATATATTATAAAGTAATATGGATATAGAACATTTCAGAAACTATTGCATCGCAAAAAAAGGGGTTACAGAGTCCTTCCCATTCGATGAGAAAACACTTGTCTTTAAAGTGATGGGAAAAATGTTTGCTTTGTGTGGTCTAGAACACATACCTTCTCGCGTTAACTTAAAATGCAATCCAGATAGGAGTGTTGAACTCAGAGCGCAATATGACGGACGTATTTTACCTGGATATCACATGAGTAAGTTGCATTGGAACACGGTATTGATAGAAGACCAATTACCGCCAGCACTTATCACAGAATTAATTGACCATTCCTATGATTTGGTGGTTTCAAAATTCACCAAAAAACTAAAAGCCGAATGGGCTGCCTTATGACAGATCCAAAAACATTTTACACGCAACAAATTGAAGCCTTAACGACACAGGTGGCAACATTACAAAAGCAGCTTTTAGTATCAAGTATGTTACGTCTTATCGTATTTATAGCGATGGGATTTGGGGCGTATTTTTTCTTCGGAAATGGGAAAGCCATTGCCCTTGTTTTAGTACTCGGATTTGCATTCTTCTTGTTTTTAATTTCAAGACATCAAGACGTTAAATACAAACGAGATCTCGCCAAGAAAAAAAGAGCAATCAATCAAAAAGAGCTAGAAGTTTTAGATCGAAATTTTCATCATTTCGATGCGGGTGGTGATTATCAAGATTCTACTCATGCCTACAGTCATGATATTGATTTGTTTGGTGTTGGTAGCTTTTTTCAATATGCTAATAGGACAAGTTTGCAAAGTGGTACCGATGCTTTTGCAGCAATGCTTACTAGCAATCATATTTCAGAAATACCCAAAAAGCAAGCAGCAGTCAAAGAACTTGCTGATTTGCCACTCTGGCGACAAGAGTTTGCAGCAGTAGCAGCCATGGTAGCAACTAAAACAAAAACCAAAACGGTCTTAGCTTGGTTGTCTAAATATGGCTCTTTTATACCAAAGCAAACACCGTTATTGAGCACTATTTTTTCGAAGATTTCTTTAGGGTGTATTGTAGCCTATTATTTTGATGTCATTAATGGGTATATGCTATCGGGTTGGTTTTTAATTGGGCTCTTCATTTCTGGAAAATACCTCAAGAAAGTGAACGACTTATCCATGCATACGGCACAAATTCAAAGCACATTTGAGCAGTATTATAAATTAATTACGCAGATTGAAACTCAGGACTTTCAGTCGCCGCTCTTACAAGAACAAAAAGAGAAGATTGGAATTTCTAAAGAAAAAGCGTCTGTTGCTCTTCGGAAATTTTCTAGGCATTTGAGCAGTTTAGATCAACGAAATAATATCTTAATTGGCATTTTAGCCAATGGGTTCATGCTTCGTGATATGCGTGTGAGCTATTACATAGAACAATGGATAGCAACCCATAAAGAAGACGTTGGATATTGGTTTGAAGTCATTCATTTTTTTGATGCCTATAACTCCCTAGGAGCCTATGCCTTTAATCATCCAACGCAAAGCTATCCTGTTATAACAGAAAACCAAGCAGTACTAGATATGGAAGAAGCTGCGCATCCTTTGCTGGACCCCTCGCGTGCCATAGCGAATAGCATGCAGATAGATGCCGGACAATTTTATATTATTACTGGAGCGAACATGGCTGGTAAAAGTACGTTTCTTAGAACCGTAGGTTTGCAAATTGTGATGGCAAATGTTGGGTTGCCTACCAGTGCAAAAACATCGCAGTATCATCCTATCAAGTTGATTACAAGCATGCGTACCACAGATAATTTGACTGAGGATGCTTCGTACTTTTTTAGTGAACTGCAGCGCTTGAAGTATATTGTAGATGCTATAGCAAACGATACCTATTTTATTATTCTAGATGAAATTTTAAAAGGAACTAACAGTGAGGATAAAGCAAAAGGATCTAAGAAATTTATTGAAAAATTAGTCCAAAGTAAAGCAACAGGTATCATTGCTACCCATGATTTAAGTTTGTGTGAAACAGCAACTACCCATGACCAAGTAGAAAATTATTATTTTGATGCCCAAATAGAAAATGACGAATTGTATTTTGATTACACCTTTAAAAAAGGAATTTGCCAAAACATGAATGCCTCTTTTTTATTAAAAAAAATGGGGATTGTAGATTAACATGGATTCATTAACACAAATAGTATTAGGCGCTGCAGTTGGAGAAGCTGTATTAGGAAGAAAAGTAGGGAATAAAGCTCTGTTGTATGGTGCCATAGCAGGTACCATTCCAGATTTGGATGTGATTTCCAGAAGCTTTGTTGATACAGTAACTGCTTTGGAATACCATCGCGGATTTACACATTCTATTGTCTTCTCGATACTCTTTGCACCTGTATTTGGTTGGCTTGTTTCCAGATGGGAGAAAAGTGCTTCCTGGCGACAGTGGTCTTGGTTATTCTTTTTTGGTTTTATTACCCATCCGTTATTAGATGCGCATACCACATGGGGCACACAATTGTTTTGGCCTTTCGATCTGCGTTTGGCGTATAAAAATATTTTTGTGGTAGATCCATTGTATACACTGCCCTTTTTATTGTGTTGTATCTTGGTGCTGTTTAAAAAACGAGACAACCCAAAAAGAAGAAAAATAAACAACATCGGACTCATCATAAGCACAAGCTACTTAGCACTAACGCTCCTAATAAAAGGCATCACATATTTTAAGTTTAAAGAGGCACTCACAGATCAAGACATAGTTTATACCGAAGTAAAAACAAAACCAGCTCCTTTAAATACGGCCCTGTGGTTGGCAAACGTAGACACAAAAGATCAATTTTTAATTGGTGATTATTCTTTGTTCGATTCCCAACCTATACGTTTTGGGAAACATCCTAAAAACCATCATTTATTGGGTGATTTGGCAGACCATGATAAAGTAAAACGACTCATCAAACTTACCAAGGGCTGGTATACTGTTTCTATTGTTGATGGAAAACTATACCTTAATGACCTTCGTTTTGGGTTATTAAGTACAGATGTAACCAAACAAGCTTATGTCTTTAGTTTTCTATTAGAAGGAACAGGAGAACAACTAACCATTACCGAAAATGAAAAGCGACCTGCAGATGCCGCAAATTTGCTAGGAGATTTATGGGAGCGCATTAAGGGGAATTGAACTCCTAGCGAAGCGTCCTAAAAGCTACTCGCTAACAACTAACATCACCCACAACTCATATCTGCTACAATCTTCCAGTCTCTGTTTATCTTTTTGAAGATGATCATAAAAACCCCTTCTGCATCTCCAACGGGTCTCGATAAAAAGTATTGGCCCATCACCCAATAACTGTTGGTTTCAATTTTTGAAATGTCATTTACTTTAAAAGTAAGAGTGCCACTGTGTTCTTTAGTGGGATAGCCTTTTTTATAGTTGTCCAGAGTTTGTCGCCACCCTTTTGTGAGGCCACTTTTACCATAAAATTTCAGTGAATCACTTTTAATATACCCTTGCATAAATCCCTCCAAGTCATTTTTACTCCAAGCAATTTCTTGGTCTTTCATTACTTTTAAAATAGCCGCTTTGTCTTCTGCTTCGGTGCTTGTTACTTGTGATGTTTTGGGCGTATTTGTTTCATTTATAATTTTTTCATTACAGCTACATAATAGTATTACAATAAGAAAGGAGTATAGTAGTTTCATTATAAATTGATTAATGGTGCGTCATAAAATCTTCTTGAAGCACTTGTTGAAGTCTAAAGATAAGTTCTTTTGCGTTTTCTAAGCTAAAAACCATTGGTGGTTTTATTTTAAGCACATTATGATCTGGGCCATCGGTACTCATTAAAATGTTGAAGTCTTTCATTCTATTTGCTAAATAAGAAGTCAGCTCTGGTAATGGCTTTTTTGAAGAATCTGTTAATTCGATGCCCAAAAAGAATCCACTTCCGCGAACATCTCCAATACAATTAGAATGTTGTTGTAATTTTTTCAATTCAGAAAGTAAAAAATCACCCACCTCTTTGGCATTTTGTTGCAGTTGTTCTGTTTCAATAACATCAAGCACCGCTTTTCCAATACTACAGCTTACAGGGTTGCCGCCAAAGGTGTTAAAGAACTCTAGACCATTGGCAAAGGCATTGGCAACTTCTTCTGTACAAGCTACAATGGCTAGAGGATGCCCATTCCCAGCAGGTTTGCCCATGGTCACTATATCTGGAACAACATCATGCATTTCAAAGGCCCAAAAATGTGATCCTATGCGACCAAAACCAGTTTGTACTTCATCTGCAATACAAAGTCCTCCAGCAGCGCGAACAGTCTTGTAGATCTCTTTTAAATAGCCTTCTGGAGGCACAATTTGGCCGCCACAACTTAAAATAGATTCCCCAATAAAGCCTGCAATACTTTCATCTATCAAAGCAAGATGGTCTATGTGGCGTTGCGCATAGTTAGCATATTTACTGCCCATATTTCCCCAATCTGCATGCCTTCCTCTAAATGGGTCTGGCAAAGGTAAAATATGCGTATGTTCTGGCTTTCCACCACCACCTGTGCTATCAAATTTATACGAACTCACTTCCATGGCGGCATTGGTATTGCCGTGGTAGCCTACTTCGATGGCTAGTATTTCTTTTTGTTTGGTAATGGTTCTCGCCATTCTTAGGGCAAGTTCTGTAGCTTCACTTCCAGAGTTTACAAAGTGCAACACCGAAAGTTCAGGAGGAAGTTTCTCTAACAAGGCTTTTGTATACTCAATAATAGATGCATTTAAATAGCGAGTATTGGTATTTAGAACTGCCATTTGTGCTTGTGCTGCTTTTACAACGTCTGGATGTTCATGCCCAACATGCGCTACGTTGTTTACCGTGTCTAAATATTTTGTACCCCAAGTATCTATCAAATAAGCTCCATCTCCACGCACAATATGCAAGGGTTCTTTGTAGGAAATACTCAAGCTTTTTCCTAGGTGTTTTCTTCGGAAATGTAAGATGTCCGAAGCTGGTGTATCATATTCGGTTACTAGCTTTGGGTTTTTAAAGAACAGGTTTGGGTCGGGGCAGATACTTTTCCAAACATCCATTTGTTTTGGAAAACAAACTCCTGGGAAATCTATTTTATAATCGAACATGGTAAGCATGATCTGAAAATGCAAATGCGGTGACCATTCTCCATTTTCTTGTGGAATACCCAACTCCCCAATTTTAGCTCCCTTTTTTATACGATCCCCAACTTGAAATGCCAATGGACTCTCAGCAGAGAGATGCCCATACAAGGTATAAAAAGGAATCTCAGCTTCGATATGTTTTAAAATGATGAGGCCTCCGTATTCTTTATATCCTGTATCATTTATGGCAGTGACTACTTCTGCATCAAACAAACTATGCACAGGCGTTCCAGCGGGCAACCAAAAATCGACACCAAGATGTACGGTTCTACTTTCGGTTCCAGAATTTCCTTCTTTGTCGTATGCTGTTGAGGTATAAATTGGGCGAGGCTCTAAATAACCATCGGCGATGAATTTTGTAGGATGTTCTTTTTGAAGCTGATTGATTTTAAATTCAAACAGCTCTAAATCGTTAAATTCATGCCTGCTGCCAATCCAAGTGCTGGAGAGTTTTAGGTCCAATAAATAAATATCATTTTTTAATATTTCCGAAGGAAATAATTCAGAAAAATTAACCGTATGTTCTGCTGCCCAAGCTTCAAATTTGGTTTTGTTAGGATGCGCTTCAAAACCAATAATATTTCGGAAACTATACTCGGCAAAATCTGGATGAACTTCACTCCATTTTTCTAGAGCATTCCAAGCAGGTTGTTCACTGATAAGATGATACTGTGTTGCCACTCCCTCTTTTTTTCTAATCGCTGTTTTTGTAACAGTGGTTAAAAGCCTCATGGCTACAAGCGTATAGAGACACGCTATTTCATGTGTAGAAAGAGTGTGCTGATTTGCATAGCCTCTAAGCACATCTAGTGCAGCTTCTAATGGATCTGCAACCTCCATAATGGCATAGGCAATAGTAATTGCAAGTTCGTTTATTGTTTGTGTATATGTAGCATCTCCAAAATCGAAAATACCCGCTACTTCATGATTGTTTAGATTGTTAGAGACCACAATATTTTGATCGTTGATGTCTCCATGAATGATGCTTTTGGGTAGTTTATGAAAGGTACTTTCAATGCTCGTAAATAGCGCTTGAAATTTTGTGACAACTTGGGCTTTTTTATCTGAAAATAAAGAAATGTAATCGCGCGTCCAAGCTACATTTGCTAGATTCCAGTCGGAGGTACTTGGGGATATATTGTATGAGAAATCCTGTAACGTTTTTGTAAGTATTCCGGTTTTTTCACCAAGGTCTTCTCTAAGAATACTGGTTTTTGGATTGCAATCTTTCCAGATTCTACCTTTTACAAAACTAATGAGGCGCACAAAGTATTCTTTACCATCAATGGTTGCTATAGAAAGCATCTTCCCATCTTTGTTGGGAAGTACTTTAGGAACTTGAAAAGGGAGCTCTTGTTGAGAAAGATAAGCTAGCATTTCATTCTGAAAAACAACTGTTTCTTTTGAGGTGTTTCCTTCGGAAATTTTAAGAAGATATACAGCGTTAGTTGCTGTTTTAATTTTAAAATTAAAGTCTTCGTCACCAGGAAGCCTTGTTATTGTAGCTGTTATGGTGTATTGATTAATTAAAATGCTAGTTGCTTCAGAGGGAGAAATTGCAGTCATGAGTTGAAAACATTAGACTATCAAAGCTAGCAAAATAAATAACCAAAGAATCTAAAATTTTAAAATATTGATTAGTCTAAAAAATTAAAGAATACTCTTCTGTCGCTCATAAAAAGCATTGGCTTGTTGTTCCATTAACTCTTTTGCTTTTTTACGTTTGTAATTATATAATTCTTGCTCGTCTGCTAAATCTCCATACACTTTATGATTGATTTCTTTTTCAGTCTGGGCTACAATATCACGCTGTGCTTTTTGCTGAGCAGCCCAAGATTTTATAGCGCCTTCTTGTGTAGCTAGTTTATAATCGTAAGGCCCTTTAGGCGATAATAATTTAGCAATAATAGGTGAGGTTTCTATAGCCAGAAATAATAAAAATATAAAGAAAGAAGGAAGCCAAGGTAATTTATTTAAGGCTTCAACTCGAGCCATTAAACCATCAAATCCTTCAATGACGGGTTGGGTTTCTGCAACTTTGTCTTCATAGGCAGCTCCCAGTGTACTTAATTGCGATTCTAGGACTGAAATTTTCTCGTTGTTTATTGTTTTAAGTTCTTGTAAGGCGGCTAGCTCTGCATCGTGTTTTTCTCTCTTCTCTTTGTAGACAGGCCCTTTTCCTAATTTTTCTGTACCCGCTGTACCTTCGGCTTCGGCGATGTAGGTATCGTACAAGGCATTTACAGCGGTTTCTTTATCGATAATCTCTTGTTTGAGCTTAGAAATTTCAGTAGACAGCGCTGTTTGTTGTGGAGTAAACTGTAGTGCTAATTGTTCTTTATTGTCAAGTGTCATTTGGTTTTTTTCTTCCAACAGCACTTGGTTGATTTCTTTTTCAAAGATTTTTAGTTCTAATGGTTTTGAAATCACAATAGCAATAATAATTGCCAACAGAATGCGGGGAGATGCTTGGATGATTTCAGCAAAAAAGTCATGACGTTTTTTTATGGTAGAGACTATAAACCTATCAAGGTTAAAGATGAGTAAGCCCCAAATAAGGCCAAAGAAGATGGCGGTTAGCACATTGTCAAATACCGTATATAAGGCATACGATCCTGCAATGGCTGCCATAATTGCGGTAAAGAAGACTGTAGCACCAATCCCTGCGTATTTGGTTTGCTCACCTGGAGCACATTCGTTTAAAATTTGGGTGTCTGATCCTGAACAGAAAATAAAAAAGCGTTGTAACATAAAGGGTTGATTTTGAAGGATGAATGAGATAGTTAGAACGCAGAATACCGATATTTGTTACATAAAAAGTAGATTAATTGAAAAAACCCATAAAGATTATGGTAATTAATCTTTACGGGTTAAGAAATGTATGGTGAAATTTAAAAAAATTATAGTTTTTCTCCTTGTTCATTTACTTTATTTCCCCATTTGTTATAATAGCTAATGTTGTTCCCTTGTTTTAGGTAATAATGTGAGGTTTTATTAATGGTAACGCAACCCGTTATTTGAGTGTCTGCTTTTAATTTTTTAAGCTCCTGTATAGAGATACAATCTGCATTGTTTACTTGTTGGTTATTTATAACCGTGCTCCCATTTTTTGATAAATGAACCGTTGCTACTCCGTTGTTGTTTTGAGAATTTATGTTGAGGTTTTGGTTGTTTTTTACCAAATCGATCGCCTTGTCTGATGTAATGGTAGTTCCCTCATAATAAAAAGTAGCTCCTTTTTTAGCCATCGCTATAATGTGGTCTAGTTTACTTGGCGGTGGTGGAGGCGGTGGAATATTTGAAGCTTTGCCTTTTAATACTTTAGGAGAAGGTGGTGGCGGAGGTGGGACATCTTCAGGTCCAATAATGTATGGGTTTTTGCTGGAAGACATACGTGCCAATTTGGTCTTTCTGTATTCTTGGTTAATTTGATCTGCAAAGCCTTTAGAAATGTTATCTAATTTCACACTTACCCCATAAAACTTATAAGCCTTATCTGGCCAATCTTGGGTATGTGCATCTAAGGTTTTAGCAAAAGATTTAAGCGATGTTTTTTTTCCCTGTACATAGATATCCCTGCCATTTACATACAACACTACACTGTATTTGTATTTTTGGGTGACATCACCTAATGATTTTGAAGGTGGTGGTGGCGGAGGTGGTAATTGCGCTTTGTTTTTAGCTGCCTTTGGAGGCGGAGGTGGTGCATAACTAAACAAACTTAGCCCTTCATTAGCTTTTGAGTAATGCGTTTTTTTAAACTCCCTATCGGCTAGGCTTAAGAATTCTTTTCGCATACTCGCAATTAAAATGGAAGGTGTTGCGCTCGTGTAGTCAGTTTCTTCCCAATCTTTGGTGACACGATTTAAATCTTTTGCAAAAGTGCGTAATGATGATTTTCTGCCATCAATCATAATTTCATCTACAGAAATCATAAGGACAAATGCTTTTTTGTTATTTTTTTCTGCTCCCAAAATAAATTCCTTAGCATAATTTTCATAGGTTCTTTTTACTGTTTCAGTAGCAGCCGGCACATTACCTTTAGAACGAATGATCTCTTCGTTAGGCGTTACAATACGATGGTAACCATAAGCCCTTGCAACCTTTTGTATGTTTACCAAATCTTCATAAGCAATAGCGCCTTTTGAAGAAACGTGGATGTTTATAATTTTGTCTCTTTGTTGTTTGGTGATGTCTGTATGTAGTGACCCTAATGTGCTATACAGTTGTTGTTTTGTTGTTTTAATTCCCTCCACTAACAGTTGTTGATTTTCTAAAATTTCAATAGAGATACTACGAGCGGTAAGGCGTTCTTCTGGAGCTAAAGAGGATTGTTCTATTGCGTCAAAGTTGTTTTCTTTTTCAATTTCTTGTGTGGTGCTAAATCCGTAAACTAATACTGCCAATAGGGGTACAATGAGCAGCATTTTTAGCCTTGCAGCGGTTTTTGATGTCTTTGTTTTCATAACTGTAAATCGTTTTTTGATAGATGAATAATGAATAGAATGTGCCAACTGTGGCGTTGCTGCGTTTGATGAGAACGCAAGTAATATGTTTTGATATTTAGTAAGTGCTACACCTTGCTTTAATACCTCTTGATCCGCTAAAAATTCATGGTTTAATTTAATAGCGCGCTTCATGAAATAAAACAAAGGGTTGAACCAGAAAATGACCTGCAGGATTTCAATACCTAAGATATCGATACTGTGTTTTTGTTTGGCATGGGTTTGCTCATGTAACAATACTTCATTAGGAATAGCACCTGTTTCAAATTTGGTTTTATTAAAGAAAATGTAGTTCAAGAAGGTGTGTGGCGTAATGTTTTGTGATACAAGTACATTGGTAATATTATCCTGTTTTTGTTTTGGATTACGGTATATTTTTTCTGAAATTTTAAATAAATGGAACAGAAATCGGAATCCGAATAGCGTTGCGCCCAATCCGTATACAAACCAAAGAAGTGTCCTCCCGAAAGTTTTCGGGATGTACCTAACTTCCTGTTCGACAACTAACATTTCCGAAGGTACTAGTGTCATATCTGCAACATCAGTAACTACAGGATAGGGATCTATGTAAACCGTAAATGTAAGTAGTGGGATGATAAACGAAGCTGCTAGTGTTACAAGCAAATAGATCCGTTTCCAAATATGCAGTGATGTTTTTTCTAAAAATATTTTGTAAAAAATAAAAGAAATAGCCAAACATGCTGTCGATTTTAAAAGATACAGTTCCATACTATTTGTTTTTAATTTGGTTGTCAATTAAACTCTTTAATTCTTGAAGTTCTTCTTTGCTAAGATTGGTATCCTCGGTAAAAAAAGAGGCAAATTGTGAGGCGCTGTTGTTAAAGAAATTTTTAATGAGCCCATGCACATGTTTTGAGAAATAGTCTTTCTTCTTTACTAGTGGGTGATATTCTCTAGAACGCCCAAACTGTGTGTACCCTACAAAATTTTTGTCTTGCATTCGTTTTAGTAAGGTGGCCACTGTAGTCGTTGCAGGTTTAGGATCTGGATAGGCTTCTATAATGTCTTTCATAAAAGCACGTTCTTGATTCCAGAGAATTTCCATAAGTGTTTCTTCGGCATTACTAAGTGACATATTGCTACAGATTTAAAATGTGTTCTACAAATGTAGTTATACTTTTTTAATTCTACAAGTGTAGAGGATAAAAAAGTTTATGGGGCTGGGGTCTATTGTAGTGGCAAAGAGGCAAAGTTTCAAAGTAAGAAAGTAAGAAAGTAAGAAAGTAGCAAAGTAACAAAGTAGCAAAGTAGCAAAGGGTGCAAGGGGTGCAAAGTTTCAAAGCTTATTAGTACCTATTCAATCTTCAAATCATCTCCCTGCCAACTGCTACTGAGCACTGTTTACTTTTTTGGAAAATAGTACATGTAATTTATTGCTAAACCTACAAGGAGGTCTTCGGCAACTCCTTGCGGGTTTTTTTATTCCATTTTCAAATTGACTCATCTTCAAATTATTTAATTTTATCATCCATCATCCATCATCCATCATCCATCATCGGTCACCCGTCACCTGTCACCAAATTCCTTACCTTTGCCGCTTTATCAATGTAAATCAAACAAAAATCGCTTCGAGGACTAATATTTCCGCTTTGCGTACTTATCTATGAATTCAGATACTGAAAGAGAAATTAAAAAAAGAGCAGATGGAGCCTGCGAATTATGCGGACATGCAGAACCTGAAAACTTGAGTTTATACGAGGTGCCTAAAACCCCAGAATATATTGATGGTGCCGATACTGGATTGCAGGTATGTACTACTTGTACCTCTCAATTTGATAGTGAAGAACGAGATGAAAATCACTGGCGTTGTTTAAATGATAGTATGTGGAGCACTGCTGCTCCTGTGCAGGTTATGGCGTGGCGCATGTTACATCGTTTAAAATCTTTTGGCTGGTCTCAAGATTTGTTAGATATGATGTATATGGAAGAACAGCAACTAGCCTGGGCGGCTGCCGAAGGAGATGCCGAAGACAAGAGTGATGCTTTGGTGCATAGAGATGCCAATGGTGTAGTCTTAAAGGCTGGAGATAATGTGGTGCTGATTAAAGATTTAAAAGTAAAAGGGAGCAGCATGGTTGCCAAACAAGGCACCGCAGTACGTCGTATTTCTCTAGATCATGAAAACGAGACCTATATTGAAGGTAAAGTTGATGGGATTCAGATTGTGATTATTACGGAGTATGTTAAGAAGATATGATTTTTTAGTTAAAAATGTCACCCTGAGCTTGTTGAAGGGCTTTGCATAAACAAGATGCTTAGACAGGCTCAGCATGACAATAGGCTTACTTCTTCATCTCCGTAAAATAATGATAAAACTGCGGGATGGTTTCAATTCCTTTTAAGTAGTTCCAAATACCAAAATGCTCGTTTGGAGAATGAATGGCGTCACTATCCAGACCAAAGCCCATTAAAATAGTTTTGCTTTTTAGTTCTTTTTCAAACAAGGCTACAATTGGAATACTTCCACCACTGCGTTGCGGTATGGGTGTTTTGCCAAAGGTACTTTCATATGCTTTGCTCGCTGCTTGATAGCCTAGACTATCTATGGGTGTCACGTATGCTTGTCCGCCGTGATGCGGATTCACTTTTACGGTTACTCCTTTGGGTGCAATGCTTTCAAAATGTTTTTGGAATAATTCGGTAATCGTTTCCCAGTTTTGATCGGGTACCAAACGCATTGATATTTTAGCAAATGCTTGGCTTGCTATTACTGTTTTAGCACCTTCGCCAGTATATCCTCCCCAAATTCCATTGACATCTAAAGTAGGGCGTATGCTATTCCGTTCATTGGTGGTATATCCTGCTTCACCATAGGTGTCTGCAATGTCTAATGCTTTGCAGTAGGCTTCTTTGCTAAAAGGTGCTTCGGCCATTTTTGCACGTTCTTCTTTGCTAAGTTCTTCCACAGCATCATAAAAGCCCGGAATGGTGATATGGTTGTTATCATCATGCAACGAAGCAATCATTTTAGTCAATACATTTATAGGGTTTGCAACCGCACCTCCATACAAACCACTGTGTAAATCTCTATTGGGACCCGTAACTTCAACTTCAACATAACTTAAACCTCTAAGTCCAGTGGTAATGCTTGGAATATCGTTGGCTATCATGCCAGTATCACTAATAAGAATCACATCGTTGGCTAGTTTCTCTTGGTTGCGCTCTACAAACCAACCTAAGCTTTCGCTTCCCACTTCTTCTTCGCCCTCTATCATGAATTTGACATTACAAGGCAGTTGATTAGTGCTGGTCATATATTCTAGCGCCTTTACGTGCATGTACATTTGCCCTTTGTCATCACAACTTCCACGTGCAAAAATAGCACCTTCTGGATGGAGTTCCGTTTTCTTAATCACAGGTTCGAATGGTGGACTGTCCCATAATTCAACTGGATCTGGCGGTTGCACATCGTAATGCCCGTATACTAAAATAGTAGGTAGGTTTTTGTCGATTATTTTTTCTCCGTATACAATAGGATACCCTGGGGTTTCACAAATTTCTACATAGTCACATCCTGCTTTTTCTAAACTTTCTTTAATGATTCCAGCAGTTTTTATCACATCATCTTTGTAGGCAGAATCTGCAGAAATACTTGGGACTTTTAGCAAGTCGAGTAGTTCATTTAAAAAGCGGTCTTTGTGTTCTTGTATATAGGGTTTGGCACTTTTCATAAATAAAATTATTTATCATTTCCGCGAAAGCGGAAATCTTAATAGATGTCTATTTTTCTCTCAAAAAGATAAAGGTAGGTAAAAGCATTATTTCTTAAAAAAGATTGTTTGTTAATTATAACAATTATGTATATTTGCCGTCCGAAAGCTAGGATATAGCTTTTGTACAGGTCCGCGGATGTGGTGGAACTGGTAGACATGCTAGACTTAGGATCTAGTGCCGCAAGGCGTGCAGGTTCGATTCCTGTCATCCGCACAACAATAAGAAGCCCTCATTTCGATGTAGGGCTTTTTTTATGAATATGTTTTTATGACAGGAATTGAAGTTTATCCCGCACGTGTTGCGGGGATTCCTGTCATCCGCACAAAGCTTCTCTGAAATGGGAAGCTTTTTTGTTTTTGTGCAATTTTAGCTGCAAAGTTTTACTCTTTTTAATTTCATATTTTTAGATGTTATCTAAAGAGATTCCAATTCTAATTTTTAAGTTTAACGACAGCTGATGTTTATTAAAATTCTGTAAATTAACCATGTATTGTGGTTTAGTTTTTATTTAATTGCAATTAATTTGAAAACCTTTAGACGTTAAAATAATTTAAATACGGGTATGTTTGAAATAAATAATGTTAGTTAAATCACCGTTTATGAGACTTGATATCCTGCCAATTTTATTCATTTTTTTTATTACATGGTCTGGAATGACCCAAACAGACTCGCTTAAAACTAAGTCATTTGAAGAATTAGCTCAACTAATAGAAGAATATGGGCAAATAACACCAGGTAAAGCCATTCCTATTTGCAAAATATATTTAGAAAAGGCGAAAAAAGAAAATGATATTGAAAAGCAGTGGAGAGGATATGTTTCTTTTACCAATTTATATAGAAACTCGAATAAATATGATGTTGCTTTTAAATATGCAGATTCTACACTGAGTTTTTTTGAACGACATGGACTGGATAGATTTGGTTATGAAACACACATGGCAATAGGAAGGATGTATATGGGAAAGAATAAACTCGAGGTAGCTTTGGAGTTTTTTAATAAAGCATTGGTGTTTGCTAAAAAAGATAATCAAATAGAAAAAATACAAGCAGTTTCTTACTTGCTAACATTACTAAAATCCACGGGGGGAAATTACAATGGGGCAATACAAACGCAACGCGAATTAATTAATACAATTCAACTAATAGATACATCGGCTCAATTATCTGCGCCACTTAAGGAACAACTCATATTTGTAAGTCAAGTAAGTATTGCTGATACTTATGTTAAGGCAAAAAACTCAGATTCGGCATATTACTATAGTGATATTGTCTTGAAAAAGGGCCTCGAAATTAATAACCCTTGCGTACTGAAAGATTTATACTGGCTTAAAGGGAATGCAGAGTTACTTAAAAATGAATATGATAATGCAAAAATAAGTTTTGAAACTTCAATGAAACATTGCGTGCCTTTTACAAGCCTTGATAGTTTAACCGTAGGATGCTATATTGGTAAAGTATATGCTGCCAAAAAAAATTATAAGCTAGCAATTAAAGAATTTGAAAAAGCTTTTAGCCGATACAATCTTTCAGAAAATGAGGAAGGGTTTATGGACGACATATACAAAGTTGCTGCCATATGCTATAAAGAAGAAGGTAATCTAGAAAAAGCAAACTTCTATTTTGAGAAGTATGTAAATACACTTCAAACTAGAAAAAAGATAGATGACACAATTAATAACTCATTTCAAAACCAAGAAATCAGAGAGTTTGAATTAGATCTTTCTGAGTTGAATTTTCAAAAAAATCGGAATCAAACATATCTCAGATATTTTTCTCTCATTAGTTTGATAATTATTCTCGGCTTGTTATTAGCACTACTCAAGGTTTTTTTAATAAAGAAAGAGAATGAGAAGAAGTTTAAGATTTTACTATCAAAAATAGAGACTGCTAAAAACCCTGAAAAAATTATTAATTCTAAAGATGGTGTTGCAGATGCAGCGAACAAAAATGAAGTTCCCGAAGAAATTAAATTAAAAATTATTGATAAACTTAAGATGTTGGAGTCAAAACAATACTTTCTTAACCAGGAATGCAATTTGTATAACGTTGCTAAGAAAACTGGTACTAATACATCATATTTATCCAAAGTTGTTAATTCTTATTACGACAAAAATTTCAATACTTATATTAATGATTTGCGTATCAACTATGCTATTATCCGTATTAAAGATGATGTGTTTTTTAGAGCATATTCAATACAATCAATGGCGGAAGAATTAGGATATAAAAGTGCGAATTCTTTTACTAAGTATTTTAAAAAAGATACTGGTTTAAACCCTTCTTTTTATATTAAGAACATCAAAAATATCACATAAAATACCATTCTGTAACTCAAATTTATAAATTTGAGTTTTTCCTTTTTACAGACTCATAGATTTTTAAAAATCATGAGACATCCCCAGTAAACACAATGCTTTGTGAACTTTAGTTGCTGCCTCATTTTTTTAAAAATCAGGTACTCCTTTTTTTTTTATTTTCAATCATCTTGAATATTTGTCTTGTCAAACATATGTATTCTAAGATATCTGGAAAACAAAAAAAAAGGAATCGTGAAGTCTATAAAAAGTAATACATCAAAAAAAATCAAATTAATAAAATTCGGAATCGGAATTATTACTTGTATAACAATTTATTTAATCATATCGCTAATGCGATGAAAACAGAACATTATGGTAACAATTATAAGCCTACTAATAGAATTCACTCTTTTTATTATGAGTTAAAAAAATTATTAATAATAAATAAATTTAAAATCAAATATTATGAAAAATTTAAAAACACTATTAAAGGCCTTCGTAGCATTTCTATTTATTACAAATAGTTATGCACAAGACAAAACCTTATTGTACAAAGTGGAAGGTAATGGTATTAAAACATCCTATGTTTTTGGGACAATACATATGTTGCCAAAAGAGGATTTTCTTTTAGAAGACAAGGTAAAAAAGGCTTTTGCATTAAGTGAACAACTTGTTATGGAAGCAGACATTAATAGTCCCAACGCAGAAGCAGAGTATATGGCAGTGGCTATGATTCAAGATAATGATTCATTACAGAATTATATGACTCAAGCGGAGTATAAAATACTCGATGAATATTTTATTGAGAAAATGGGTGTAGGAATGTCTAGCTTTAATAAGATGAAACCTTTTGTAGTATCATCAACGGCGATGGTTGTGCATTTAGGGGAAAACTTAGCTAGTTATGAGCATACACTATCTGCTATGGCAAAAGAACAAGAAAAAGAGGTTAATGGTTTTGAAACCATCGCATTTCAAATGGGCTTGTTCAAAGATATTCCTTATGAAGAGCAAATTGATGATATCATTGATATGCTGAAAGAAGAAGGAGATATAGATGGTTATTTTGACAAAATTGTTACAGCTTATAAGACGAAAGATATTGAACATCTTCATAATATTCTCAATGAGTATTTCGAGGATGATATTGAACTTAAAGAAAAAATATTATTTCAACGAAATGAAGACTGGGTTCCTAAAGTAGGTGTTTTTTCTAAAGACAAACCCACGTTTTATGCTGTTGGTTCAGGGCATCTTGGGAGCAAAAGAGGCGTTATAAATCTACTTGTGAAAGCAGGTTATACTGTTACTCCAGTAATAAATTAAGTGATAATTAACTAACCTAGAAGCGAAGGTGTTTTAACATTACTTCTGGTACTATAACACGACCAGTTTTATGTTAGTTTAAATATCAAAAATAGACTCTCTTCTAGATTAGTTTTTTGCTTTTTGGGTCTCAATTAGTTGAATTTTAGTAAAGATGAACATAACCGAAATTATTATTTATTGTCACTTATGAATGAAGAAGAATTAAAGCAAGCGTTAACAAGAGTTGAAAAAAACAGTAGAGCATATTGCTTTTAACCGATTGGCGATAGAAATCCCTATGGGTCTAATGTTTGTCTCTTATAATGATGTTATTTATTTTGAGGCTGATGGTGTTTATTCAAAATTTTATTTGCGAAATGGAAAAACAGAGTTAATCAGTAAAACACTTAAATATTTCGCGGATCAATTATCTAAAAAATCTATTTTTTATAGAACTCATAGGTCTTATATAGTAAATATAAATTTTATGAGAAAATTAGAAAAAAAAGAAAACTTTTCTATTGTGTTGAAAAACGATAAAATTATTCCAATCTCAAGAAATAAAAAGGAAGATTTCCTGAAGATGGTTAAACTCTTTTTTGATTTTTAAATACCACTCACAAATAAATCCCAGCCGCTTACTAAATAAAATAATTTTACAGAAAAAATTGTACTAACATTAGATATTTAAACGCCAAAAAAATGAAATCAAAAAAACAAATTCCACGCTTATTCATTTTATTTCTTCTGTTTTCTATGAGTTGCAGTTGCCAACCAAAATGGCAAGGAAAAAAAATAACACTTCCAAAAATTAGGAAAGAAATTATTTCGCTTCGTAAAAACGATCAGAAATATAGAATGAAATACATTGAATTGCATAACAAAGGTAAAAGTGGTACCGATAAATATGACAAAGTAGTAGAAAAATTAATAAAAATTGACAGTAGCAATACTTCTAGAATGGAAGAGATTGTTAATAAACATGGCTGGCCAACATTTGATAAGGTTGGAGAAGAAGCTAGTAATGTGGCTTGGTTAATTGTACAACATGCAGATAGAAATCCTTTCTTTCAAGAAAAGTGCCTGAAGCTATTAAAAGAAGCTATTGACAACGGTTTGGCAAATCGAAGTAACTATGCGTACCTATATGACCGTGTACAACTAGCAAAAGGAGAGAAACAGCTTTATGCTACTCAAAGTTCTACAAATCATAACCTTAATGATGAGAAAACTTATTTTCAACCTATTGTAGATGAATCTAGAGTTCAAGAACGTAGAGAAAAAATGAATATTGAACAGCATATTGAAGACTACGCATTATCATTAAATTTCGATTATAGAGTACCTTCAGAACAAGAAGCTATAAAAAGAGCCAAAGCATTTGAAAACTCTTATAACATTAATATTGAAAAAGCTAAAAAAGCAATGTTAGACGAAAATTATTTAGAAGCAGCAAACTTCTATATAATTGCTCTAAAATCTGATGGCTATACTGATGCTGAAGATTATGTTGAAGCAGCTAGAGCTATATCGTTGTGTAAACATAAGGATATTAATTCTGCCTCATACTATTATTTACTAAAAGCTACTTTTAAAGGCTACAAAAATGTTGATGAATTTAATACAAATTTAGATTTTGAAAATCTCAAACAAGCAAATTTAGAATTTTGGGAAAATGTCCTGATGCCAACAGTAAATAAAATTTTGGGCGAATAATTTTTATTTTAAATAATGATTTTATGATAGGAATTGTAAGTGTATCCCGCACGTGTTGCGGGGATTCCTGTCATCCGCACGAAGCTTCTCAGAAATGAGAAGCTTTTTTTGTACAACAAAAAGATACGACAGCTGCCCTAAAGCCTTGTTTCATAAATTATACTATTTTTGGACTACTAATATTTCGGCTTTGCCAAAAAAAGGCAAGGTTCTTGTTTAGTGGATTGTAACCTATAGAAAGGTGTTAACCTATCTTTAAAAAGAACATAAAATTTCAATAACTAATTTAGTATCACTCATGAAAAAACAAATTACATTACTTGCCGTGCTGTTTATTACAGCAGCCACCTTTGCACAAAAAGCAAAAGTACTAGAAGGAAGCTTTAAAGATTTAAAGGGTATAACAGAATTCTCTCTTGTCTTTGATTATTCTGACTTAGAAATTCCTAAATACGATAGCGAAGAAGAGTTCTTAGCAGACAAAATGCAAAAGAGAGAAAAGAAAAACCCAGGTTCTGGAGAAAAGTTTAAAGAATCTTGGTTTAATGATAGAGAAGAGCGCTACGAGCCAAAATTTATCGAATCATTTAACAAGCGTTTTGATGATAATAAAGTAAGAGTAGGGATGGATTTAGATAGCGCCGAGTATGTTATGAAGGTCCATACAACCATGATGTATGCAGGATATAATGTAGGTGTGATGCGTCAAAACTCTAAAATTAATGCAATAGTGTCGGTCTATAAAAAGGGGGCTCCTGACAATGTGATCTTCCAAGTTCGTTATACCAAAGCTGAAGGATACGGAGCCATGGGTAACGACTATGATTCTGGGTATCGAATATCTGAAGCCTATGCGAAATTGGCTAAAACATTAGCAAAGACCATTAAGAAGAAGGCTAAATAAGTCTTTTAAATACTTTAAATTATAAAGCTGTTGCATCTAGGTGTAGCAGCTTTTTTCTTTTTTAGAGCCAAGAGCCAAGACGAAAGGTCCAAAGAATCAAAGAATCAAAGATGAAAAGGGACAAAGTAGGAAGGTTTTTTTAGAATGTTATGGCACCCTTTAGTCCCGAAGCTTCGGGAGGGGTATCTCCTAATTTAAGAGAAGTAAAGAATCAAAAATGCAAAGATAATTTTCAAATCATCTTTCTGCCCACTGCTAATGCTCACTGCATACTTTTTTTTACTTCGGAAATTTTAGTGGTAAAAGAAACTGTTTTAGTTTTCATGGATCATTTAAAAAAACTCCCCAAATAACTCAGTAAGCTAGTGCCCCAATAACTCATAACCAAAGCTACATCTTCAAATCATCCCATTTTAGAATTAATTCATCCGTCATCGGTCACCCAACAATTAACTTATAAAAATCCCTTTGTATATCTAGTAATATGGTGTATCTTTGCACGCTCATAAAAAGAGGCTATATCTCTTTATTAATGAGCTATTTAAAACAAAATTTATAGTACAATGGATATTAAAAAGAAAGACGTTGATGCATTAAATGCAGTAGTTACTGTAGCAATCACAAAAGATGATTACCAAGACAAAGTAACTAAAGTATTAAATGACTACAGAAAAACAGCTAACATTCCTGGTTTCAGAAAAGGACATATCCCAATGGGAATGGTAAAGAAACAATACGGAAAAGCTGTTTTGGTTGAAGAGGTAAACAAATTACTTCAAGACGGATTACACAACTTTTTAACTGAAGAAAAATTAGACGTTTTAGGAAATCCACTTCCAAAAAACGAAGCTGAAATAAACTGGAATAACGAAGATTTTACCTTTGAGTTTGACTTAGGTTTAGCCCCTTCTTTTGAGGTTGATGTTGCTAAAAAAGCAGTAACAGCGTATAAGATTGTTGCAGATAACGATATGTTAGACAACCAGGTTAAAAGCATTCGCAAGCAGTATGGTAAATTAGTTGCTAAAGATACAGTTGCTAAAGGTGATGAGATTACTGGAACTTTTACCAATGAAGAAAAAGGGATTGACAAAAGCACTACCATTGAGTTAGACACTTTAAAAGGGAAAACTCAAATAAAAGCACTTACAGGTGCTAAGGTAGGAGATGTTGTTACACTAAAAACAAAAGGAATGTTTGCTGAAGAGCATGAAAACCAAAAGCATTTTGGAGTAACTCCAGAAGATGCAAAAGGTTTGGCTGTTGAGGTTTCTTTTAAAATAGAAGAAGTGAACACACGCGAAATGGCAGAACTTAACCAAGAGTTATTCGACAAGTTATTTGGTGAAGGAGTGGTTACTTCAGAAGAAACATTGAAAGAAAAAATTAAAGAAGACGCAGAAAAGCAATTTGCACAACAGAGTGATCAAAAAATGTTGAACGATGTAGTAGAGTCTTTAATTGAAAACACAAAATTTGACTTGCCAAAAGATTTCTTAGAGCGTTGGATTCAGGTTTCTGGTGAGACCCCAATGACAGAAGCGGAAGCAAAAGCAGAATACGAGCGTAGTGAAAAAGGATTGCGTTACCAATTAATCGAAGGAAAGCTAAGAGCAGAGAACAACTTGCAAGTAAGCTTCGACGAGTTAAAAGCTTACAGTCGCGAAATGATTAAAGGACAAATGGCGCAGTTTGGTCAAACTAATCCTAGCGAAGAGGAACTAGACAATATTGCAGCACGTATTTTATCAAATCAAGAAGAGGTAAAGCGCTTAAGTGAGCAGTTAAATACCAACAAATTATTAGACTTCTTCAAGGAAAAAGCAAAGCTTAAAACCAAAGAAGTAACCTATGATAAATTCATTAAAGAAGCATACGCATAAATCTTTAAAAATTTAGGTATCTTTAGGGCGCTTTATTAGTACTAATAAAGCGCCCTATTTTTATCTAAGGTTTCAAGAAATACCGCCACAAATTATGCGTAGCGTATAAGCCAATTTGGCACTGCAACGTTCTCGGTATCTTTTTTGAAATGTTATTTGAAATTTAAGCTACCATTATTCTTGTCACTTCGAGCATAATCGAAATCCATATAATATTGGTACAGAGTACTTACTAAAATTTAAAGAATAAAAAGTTTTATGAATTACGGAGACGAATTTAAAAAATACGCTATTAAAGATCAAGGTATTAGTAGTACCTATTATGAAAAGATAATGAGTAGTATGTACCCAGTTGGGCTTACTCCTAACATTATTGAAGAACGCCAAATGAACATCGCCATTTTTGATGTCTTTTCTCGTTTAATGATGGACAGAATTATCTTTTTGGGTACAGGAATCAATGATCAAGTAGCCAATATAGTGCAAGCACAATTACTCTTTTTAGAAAGTGTAGATGCATCAAAAGATATTCAGATTTACATCAACTCTCCAGGAGGAAGTGTGTATGCTGGATTAGGAATTTACGATACCATGCAATTTATCAAACCTGATGTTGCAACCATCTGTACAGGAATGGCTGCCTCTATGGGAGCAGTTTTATTGTGCGCTGGTGAAAAAGGAAAGCGTAGCGGATTAACACACTCAAGAGTAATGATCCACCAACCTTTAGGAGGTGCACAAGGACAAGCGAGTGATATAGAAATTACTGCACGCGAAATCCTTACCTTAAAAGAAGAATTATACAATATCATCGCCAACCATAGTGGTCAGACCTATGATAAAGTATATGAAGATAGTGATAGAGATTACTGGATGAAAGCAGATAAAGCCCTGGAATACGGTATGATTGACGAAATATTAAAAAGAGGATAATACAAAACGTATAGCCATGTCAAAAGAAGTTTTAGAATGTTCTTTCTGTGGTCGTAAAAAGGCAGATACTAGCTTGCTTATTGCAGGGTTAGACGCTCATATTTGCGATCGTTGTATCGAACAAGCCCACGGGATTGTTGTAGAAGAAGCAGTACATGCTGGTAATGAAGAGTTGAGCAAAGATGTGATGCTGAAAAAGCCAAAGAGCATCAAAGCTTTTTTAGATGACTATGTTATTGGACAAGAACATACCAAAAGAGTCATGTCTGTTGCGGTATACAATCATTACAAGCGATTGTTACAGCCAAAAACAGAAGACGATATCGATATTCAAAAAAGTAATATCATTATTGTTGGACAAACAGGTACTGGTAAAACGTTGGTAGCAAAAACCATTGCAAGGATGCTAAATGTACCCTTGGCAATTGTGGATGCAACGGTGCTAACAGAAGCAGGATACGTTGGAGAAGACGTAGAGAGTATTTTAACCCGTTTGCTACAAGCAGCAGATTACAACTTAGAAAAAGCGCAAAATGGTATTGTTTTTATCGATGAGATCGACAAGATTGCACGTAAAAGTGATAACCCTTCTATAACCAGAGATGTAAGTGGAGAAGGAGTACAACAAGCCTTATTGAAGTTATTGGAAGGAACCGTTGTAAATGTGCCACCAAAGGGAGGAAGAAAACACCCAGATCAAAAGTTTATTGAAGTAAATACGGAGAATATCTTATTTATTGCAGGAGGAGCCTTTGACGGTATAGAACGCCATATTTCAAAGCGTTTAAATATGCAAGCAGTTGGTTTTAGTGCTTCTAAAAATGAAAACACTTTAGAAAAAGATCATATGCTTCGTTATATTATTCCAAGAGATTTAAAAGATTTCGGTTTAATTCCAGAGATCATTGGACGTTTGCCTGTGCTAACATATATGAACCCACTGGATAAAGGAACGCTTAGAGCCATTCTAACAGAGCCTAAAAATGCCATAGTGAAACAATATAAGAAGTTGTTTGAAATGGACGGAATAGAGCTTATCATGACCTCAGAAGCATTAGACTTTATAGTAGAACAAGCTATTGTATATAAACTTGGTGCTAGAGGCCTTAGATCTCTTTGTGAGGCGATTCTAACAGATGCTATGTTTGAACTTCCTGGAACAGAAGAGAAACAATTGAGCATTACACAAGAATACGCAGCAGAGAAATTGAATAAATCAACGATTAAGAAATTAAAAGCGGTTTCTTAGTATTAAATAAGCATACATTAGAAAGCCCCAAGCAATATGTTTGGGGCTTTTTTTCTGCTGAAATGTTAAAAGTAGTTTAGAAGTTTCTGTGTTTAATAATGTATACGATCATATTTTTTAAAATCTTACTTTGTCCCTTTGAAAACAGAACCCATAAAAAAACCCCTAATCATTACAATTAGGAGTCTTTTAACTTAACTTACTTAAACTTACTTGTTAGGGCGTTACAATCACTTTCTTAGATTGCGTGCTCAATATTTTTTGTTCCATTAATTCAGTCTTACTTTTCAAAGTATATCCAGCTAGTTCAGCATCGTTTTTTTGAATTGAAGAAGTACTTCCACAAGACGCAAAGGTACTTGTTAAAATTACTGCTGCAAATATAAAAATAAACTTTTTCATGGTGTGTGTTACATTATTTGTACACAACAAACCTAGTGCGTAAGAAAAGTACTACCAAAGAAATTAGGTAAACTCCAATAGAAATTCGTTGAAGTGCACTCGAAATAGTGATTCTCGGTAAAGTGCCTAAAAACAAGGATTTACGACGTGTTTTTAGTCTGTGAAAAATGTTTTTTGTCGAGAATGATGTTATAAACTCAAAACATAAAAGGAAGAATTGACAAAAGTATATACTTTTAATAGTAGCATAAAAAAAACTCCTAAGGGGATAGGAGTTTTTTTAAGGTTAATTCTTGTTAGGTGTTTTATGGTTTCACAATCACTTTTTTAGATTGTGTGTTTGCTATTTTCTGTTCAAGTAACTCAGTTTTACTTTTTAAGGTATATCCAGCTAATTCTGCATCGTTCTTTTGAATCGAAGAAGTTGTTCCACAAGAGGTAAATGTACTTGTTAAAACAATCGCTGCTAAAATAAAAACTACTTTTTTCATGGTGTGTTTGAATCACTTGTTCGGGACAAACATATATTGAGAGAAAAGGACTACAAAAAATATTAGCTAAAAAACAGTAGAAATTCGTTGAAATGCAAAAAAAATATAAACTTCGGTAAAGTGCATAAAAACAGCGATTTACAGCGTGTGTTTAGTCGATTAGAATGTGTTTTTAATCGAGAAGTTTTTTTACTTAGCTATTTAAATTTAATAATTCTTCTAAAAAATCACGTGTATTAGATAGTCTAGGTACTTTATGTTGCCCCCCTAATTTGTCTTTTTCTTTGAGCCAATCGTAAAATAGCTTTTCGCGGGCAATATGAACTTTTGGTGGATTGAGCGTTGTATTATTAAATCGCTTTGCTTCATAATCGCTATTCACATTCATGAGTGCTTTGTCTAAGGTGTTTGCAAAGGCAGTAAAATCTTGTGGCGGATTTTTAAATTCAATTATCCACTCATGTGCTCCTTTTTCTTTGTCTTTCATAAATACAGGCGCAGCAGTATAATCTACAATTTCGCATTGTGTGCATTTCGAGGCTTCTTTTAAAGCTGCTTCGGCATTTTCAATAATTAGTTCCTCTCCAAATACATTTATATGATGCTTCGTACGCCCCGTCACTTTAATCCGGTGCGGGCTCACAGAAGTAAAGCGAATGGTGTCTCCAACTTTGTAACGCCATAATCCAGCATTGGTGGTAATAACAATAGCGTAGTTTTTACCTACTTCTACATCGGCTAAAGAAACAACTTTTTCTGCTTCTGTTCCATAAGATGTCATTTCTATAAACTCATAGAAAATCCCATAGTCTAGCATTAATAGTAACTCTTTGTTAGCATTTCGGTCTTGTATGGCAAAGAACCCTTCGCTGGCATTATAGATTTCATAATACCTGAAATTGTCTTTTGGTAAAATTTTATTGTATTGCTCTATATAAGGATCAAAGCTTACTCCTCCGTGAAAATATACTTCAAGGTTGGGCCAAACGTCAAATAAGTTATCTTTTCCAGTCGTTTTAATAACGTTGTTCAGCAATACTAACATCCAGGATGGAACTCCTAAAATACTAGTTACGTTTTCATTAATGGTTTCGTCAACAATAGCTTGCATTTTCACTTCCCAATCCCCCATAAGCGAAATTTCATTGCTAGGAGTGCTGCTAAATTCGGCCCAAAAGGGCATGTTGTCAATTAGTATGGCAGATAAATCTCCAAAAACAGTTCCGTTTTCTTCGTATAATTCTTTACTGCCTCCCAAACGCAAACTCTTCCCTACAAATAACTTGGCATCTTCATTATTGTTAAGATACATACATAGTAAATCTTTACTTGCAGCATAGTGACAGTATTCTAATGATTCATTACTTACTGGGATAAACTTGCTTTTAGCATTGGTAGTTCCGCTAGATTTTGCAAACCACTTTATAGGTGATGGCCAAAAAATATTTGTTTCTCCACGACGAGAACGTTCAATCATACTACTAGAATCCTCGTAGTTTGATATCGGAACTCGAGCTGCAAATTCTCGGTAGGTTTTAATAGAGGCAAAATCGTATTGTTTTCCTATTTCGGTGTTTTTTGCAGTGTGAAGTAGGTGTTCAAGTAGTTCATTCTGCACATCGACAGGGTATTTAAGGAACAGCTCTATTTGATGAAAGCGTTTCTTTAAAAACCAGGATGCAATAGAATTTACTATGGGTATTGGCATATTTTTGAACTATCTTTAAGGTCTTAAATGTACAATTTTATTTTATGCAATTCCAAGGCACTTTAACAAAAATGCAAACCGAAATAGGAAGCCCTATTCAATACTATTTAGTCTTCGAAAACGACTTCTTGCACGTCAATCAATTGCTCGATAAAAAGATGAAGATCTCTTTTGTTGGCTATCAGTGTATTAACTGCAAGCGAGAACGCATGATTTACAGACAAGGGTTTTGTAAAAATTGTTTTTTTGAAATTCCCCAGGCTGCAGATTGGATTATGAAACCCGAATTAAGCAAAGCACACCTAGGTATCGAAGATCGCGATTTGGAATATGAAAAATCTGTGCAATTAAAACCACACATTGTATATCTAGCAAATAGTAGTAATATAAAAGTAGGTGTTACCCGCAAAACGCAAGTACCCACCCGTTGGATAGATCAAGGGGCACATGAGGCTATCGAGATTGTAGAGGTGCCTAACAGATATCTAGCAGGAATTACTGAAGTTGCCTTAAAAGATCATGTAGGCGACAAAACCAATTGGCGAACCATGCTTAAAAACGATATTAAAGATGAAGATCTATTGTCTTGGCGTGATACCTTAAAACAATACATTCCAGTAGAAGCATTGCCCTATTTTCTAGAACATAACACCGAAACAAACTTAGAGTTTCCAGTATTACAATATCCAACCAAGCTTAAAACATTAAACCTTAGTAAAACCCCAGAATATACAGGCATATTAAAAGGAATTAAAGGGCAATACCTCATTTTTGAAGACGAAACCGTTTTTAATGTCCGAAGTAATGAAGGAGTAGTAGTTTCTATAACAATGTAATATGGATTTTTCAAAAAAGAGTACACTACAAAATGATGTCGCATCCGTACGTCTTTTAACCGAAAATGATGTGACCCATTTGCTTCCTTTTGTTGAAAAAGAACCTGAAATTTGGATCTATTCTTTAAAACAACTTAGAACAGCACAAGATCTTAGCACCTATATTCGTGTTGCCTTAGAGGGGCATTCAAAAAAAGTGATATATCCTTTAATAGTATTCGATAAACGAAGCCAAGCCTATGCTGGATGTACTCGTTTTTACAATATCGACACGTATCATAAAACAGCTATGATCGGCTATACTTGGTATGGTAAAGCATTTCAGGGCACTGGATTAAATAAAAATGTTAAGTACTTATTGCTATCTCATGCTTTTGAAACCTTGGGTTTTGAACGTATAGAATTTAGAGCAGATGTTAATAATGCTAGAAGTATTGGAGCCATGAAGAGCATTGGCTGCAAGGTGGAAGGGATTCTTCGTAGCAACTTCGTGATTGGTGACAAAAGAAGAGATAGTATTGTGTTAAGTATTTTGAAAGAAGAATGGTTTGATCGTGTAAAAGAAAAACTCTACAACAGCATTCAATAAAAATACTTTTAGAAAAATAGTCGTACTCCCTGCACAAGTGCAAGTAGTATAAATGTAATGCCTATAGTCTTATTCATTTGAGACGCGTTTGTTTTCTTTCGTTCTTGCAGCCCTTTCCCCAGTTTTGCATAGCCATACAGGATAGCTACTTTGCCCATGAAAACGCCCATAAAAAAGAGCACTAATATTTCCGAAGGACTCATATCAGTTAAGGGTAATAGATATTGCTGAGTTAAGGAGATGCCTAGGATCCAGAATAGTAACACAGGCGGGTTGATAAGACTTAATAAAAAACCTTTTAAAAGGCCTGAATTTGAAATGCTATTATTTCTGGGAAGTGTGCTTAAAAAACGTAAATTTTTTAAGGAATAGAATGAGATTCCAACGATAAAAAATATACTTGTAAAAACAATCTGTGTCCAGAGGTTCATTTCAAAAAAATGGATGAAAAAGGTACTATAACAAAGTGCTAATACTGACAGTACTAATTCTCCAATTCCGGCGCCTATGGCAACACGCATCCCTTTTTGTAAAGAGTGTTTTGAGGTAGTTGTAAGTACTGCAATATTTGAAGCTCCTGGAGCTGCGCCTCCAATTCCTGCTAATGCCAAACCAATAAAACTATATGCTAAAATCATAGCCCATTAGTTGGTGTAGTTTTAGAAAACTTACAGAGATAGTGAATTAATTTCCTTTTTTTATACCTGTAGAGTCCTTCTTTTTGTTTCCAAAAATATTTCCGAAGATATCTTTCACCACATCTTTAGTTTCTTTTTGAGTAGTGTCTGTATTGGTATCTCCCGTAGTATTGGTGCCATCTTTTGGTTTTATGATGTCATCAAGAATATCGCCCACCGTGTTTCCAACATCGCCTCCGGTATTATTATTTATGATATCCTTAATGGTGTCTGTTCCTTTGTCTATGAGGGCATCTTTTTGTTTTTCAAGAATGCGGTTGGTCAAATCTGTTACTGCTGCTTGCGTATTTAATTTAATTTTTGGATCTGTAAAGGTGCCAGTAATGCCAACTGGTAATCCTACGGTCATGGTAGCTGCGTCTTGCGGATCTAATTTAGATAAAAGACTCGTCACCTCGCTTCCCATATACCTCGCAGGAACATCCATTTTTATATTGTAATTCATATTTTGATTAATGCCATGCGAGCCACCAGCTGTGATTTTTACACTTTCTACTTCAAAGTCGAAAGGCGTTACGACAATATTTCCGTTATTAAACGTAAGATTGGTTCCTACGTTTTGCAGACTTAATTGGTCTATGTTTAAAAAAGATAATTGCTGCCCTAACTGTGATAATAAGGGAGCCTGATTGGCATCTACTTCTGCCGTAACAATTTGTGCAAATGCGGTTCCGCCAAGGGTGTTGAGATCGGGTGTAAGTTCTTTACTTAGGTTTCCAGAAAGCTTAAACTTAGTGTCCATGGTTCCTTGTAAAGCTTTTGCGATGGGTGCTAAAAATTTTAAGATAGGAAGTTGTTTAAAAGATTGGTCGATGTCAATCTTACTAAGGTCAAGGTCCATAGCAAAGGTTGGGGTAGTTTCTTTGGTAGAAACATTTCCTTGCAAGGCAACATCGCCACCTAATATTTTGGAGGTTACATTGCTAAGATTTGCCACTTCGTTTTTAATGGTAACACTTCCTTTGGTGTTGTTTAGTGTAATGTCATCATAAATTACATTTTTGGCTGTAAAATCTAGGGTAGCATCCAAGAAATCTGGAATTTTGACACCCGTTTCTGTAGAAAGTGTTTGAGGCTTATTCCCGCTAGCTGTTTTTGTATTGGTTGTCTCTGCTGCCATGAAGTCATTTACATTAAACGTATCAGAAACTACTGTAAAACGCCCTTTTAAATCTTGTTTTGCCATAATCCAAGGAATAAGATTCTGGATGTTTCCCTTTGCATTTAAGTCGGTGTCTCCCGTGGTAGCGTTCATGTCTTCTAAGGCAATATTTCCCGGACTCATTTTTATAGAAGCATTTTTTATGGTAATCGGGTTTTGAAAAGCTTCATCACTATAGGTAAAGTTTACAATACTAGCCGTTCCGTTGGTTCTAATGTTTTGATATTGCTCTGCGTCAATCGAATTCATATCAAAATTTGTAGTGACATCGGCATTAAAAATTCCTGTGAGATCTTGATCCAAATCTATAGGAAGTACTTTGTCAATATTGGCTAAATCTAAGGTTCCGTTTAGTGCGAGATTCACCAACATATTTTGGGTGAAGTTTTTAATATTTCCGCTTGCGGTAAAAATCTCATCATCAATTTTAAAGGTAACACCACCTATATTCAAATAGGTGTCTGGTGCTAATCCTGTTTCATTAATGAGGTCTATGTTTATAGCAATATTTTCTACTGCTTTTGGTAAACTTTCGTATTTAAAAGAAGCATTTTCACTGCGCACTTTTATGTCCATAGTAGGTATTTTAGTGTCATCTACGATGCCTTTTAGTTGTCCGTCTATGCTGAAATTTCCTGTGGTGGTCACTCCGTCCAAGTTTTTAACATAGGTCTTTGGAATCACTGCCAAAAAGTTTTTGAAATCTGAAGAAGGGGTCTTAAAACTAAGATCGAGGTTGGTGTTTGTTTCGTTAATTTTTACAAATCCGTTGAAGGTTAGGGGTAGCTCATTAATGGTGCCCTTGTTTTCTAGAAAAGTATATTTTTGGTTCTCTAAGTCCAAATCAAATAAAGCATCTAATGCTATTTTTGTGGTACTTAGGTATTCGGTATCTCCCGATTTAAAAGTGATGATCCCATTTGTTTTGGTATCTAACTGCGAGGTTGCTAACGAAAAATCGCCATTACCCTCGTGGTCCAGGTTGCTTATGGTGAGGTAATTGGTAGTGCTGTCATCATGATAATTAATTCTGGAATTTGTAAGCTCATAATGGGTTAGGTCAAATGCAAAACCACTTGATGGTTCCTTCGTTTCTGGTTGTTCTGTTACAAGTTCTTTGGGAGTCTTTTTAGCAATATCGTAATTAGCTTTCCCTTCTTTGTTTACTTGTATATTAATAAAAGCTTCATCTATGGACAAGGCATCTATTTTTATAGCGTCTTCGGCTCCTTTTAACAACTGTTTGAGTCCCATTTCAAGTTGTAATTGTTTTCCACTAGCAAGGGTTTCTCCCAAGAAAGGAGCATTATTTACAACACTAAAATCGTTGAGCACTAAGGTAGCTTTTGGGAAGTTCTTCATGAGGGTAAGATCAAAGTCACTCCAGGCAACTGTGGCGTTGAGGTTCTTATTAATGTTTTCCATCAATAACTTCTCTAGAGATCCTTTAAAAAGATAAGGAGCTGCAAAAAGTGCTATCACTATTAGTACAAGTACAATCCCAATAATTTTACTAATTTTTTTCATATCAAATATTTTTTTAGACCGCTTCGCTGCTAGAAGTTAGACCATTTACTTTGTTCATTGATAGAAGTAAATATCAAAGTTGCAAAGAAACAAAGGTTCAAAGTGACAAAGTTTAAAAGTTTTTAAATTTCACTCAAAACTCAAAACTCAAAACTTTACAACCGTCAACCGTCACCCGTCACCCGTCATCACTCAATTCCTCCCCAACAGCCAATCCAAATCGTTTTCTAAACACACCTACAAACAAATACAATAAGGGTGTATCTAGAGCAGCCACCAAAATTTTGAACAAGAAACCACCTAATAATAAACCGCCAAAGAGTTCCCATTTAATCTTTCCGAAGCTACACAACAATACTAAAACTGTAAAGGTGTCTACAAATTGCGATAAAAACGTAGAAAAGTTATTCCGTAACCACAAATGTTTCCCTTTGGTAAGGCGTTTCCAGAAATGAAAAATCTGAATGTCTATATACTGCGCCAATAAGTATGCCATCATCGATGCAAATACGGCAATAGAGGTGGCGCCAAATACTTTATTGAATAAGGAATCATTCACCGGACTCCAATCTGTTGCAGGCACAGCGTTGGCAACATAGACAATGAGCAAAGAGAAAAGCGAAGCGAAAATCCCTGTGGTGACTATTTGGTTGGCTTTTCGTTTTCCGTAAATCTCACTAATAATATCGGTAATTAAAAAGGTAATAGGATAGGGTAAAATACCAACCGATATTTCAAAAGTGTATAGCCCAAAAAAATCCCAATAAAAAAATTTCTGAAATATTAAATTAGACACTACCAGTGACGCAATAAATAAACCTCCTAGAATGAGGTAGATGCGCTGCGCTGCTAATTGATCTTTGATTGATAGGTTTTTCACAATGGGTCTCTCTGTTAACAAAGATAATTGCAAGTCGTTTTCTTTTCATTAAATTCGTCATAAAAATAAAGACTGTCATCGAAAACGCACACACTGTATATTTAGGTTTAGGGAGTAACCTCGGGAATAGATTCGAGCATTTACAAGATGCCATCAATGCTATTTTTAGGCAAGTAGGTGCTGTGTCAAAGATTTCTGCGGTATATGAAACGCCAGCAATTGGTTTTGACGGTGCTCCTTTTTTAAACTGTGTCATAGCGGTACAAACCTATAGTACTTCGCATGCTGTTTTAACTGAAATTTTAAACATCGAAAAGAAGTTAGGAAGACAGCGTCCCGACACCAATGGATATGCATCACGTTCAATTGATATAGATATATTGCTTTATAACGATGAAATAATTGATAAAAAGCGTTTACAAGTGCCTCATCCAGAAATGGAACATCGAAAATTTGTGCTGCAACCCTTAGCCGAAGTGGCTCCAGACACCCTACATCCTATACTTCAAAAAAGCATAGAAGCGCTGTTAGAGATTACCAAAGACGACAGTGTCATTAGCAAACAATCTAAGTGGTTGCGAAACCCACAAAAGGATTACGACTTCTCAAAAATCAACTATATCGCTATTGAAGGAAATATTGGTGCGGGGAAGACTAGTTTGAGTCATATGTTGGCAACAGATTTTAATGCCAAGCTTATTTTAGAACGCTTTAAAGACAATCCGTTTTTACCTAAGTTTTATGAAGACCAAGCGCGCTATGCTTTTCCATTAGAAATGTCTTTTTTGGCAGATCGTTACCAACAACTATTGGAAGATATTACCCAATTCGATTTGTTTAAAGAATGTGTGATAGCCGATTATGACGCCTATAAATCGCTCATTTTTGCCAAGGTAACACTGCAAGAGGAAGAATATAATTTATATAAAAAATTATTCCACCTCATGCATAAAGAGCTGCCAAAGCCAGATGTGTATGTCTATCTATACCAAAACACAGAACGCCTCTTAGAAAATATTAAAAAACGCGGACGTAATTTTGAAAAAGGTATTGAAGCCAGTTATCTTCAAAAAATAAACGAAGGCTATCTAGAGTTTATCAAAAACCAACACGATGACAGTATTAAAATCATCGATATTTCTGAACTCGATTTCGTAAAAAATAGGAAAGACTACCTCACTATTTTAGATCAGATTCTTAGTTAGTTTGTGTTTTTGAGACCATAGTTTAAAAATAAAAAACTCCCTCTAAGCGAGCGATTTCTCAGTTAGTGGCAAAAATCTTAGCAAAACTTTTCTCCTCCCGAAGCTTCGGGAATAAAGGGTGATTTTTTCTTAATTCAGTGAATTTTCTCACCCTTTGCGCCTCCGCTAAAGCTCCTGCGACACGCGGAAGGCGGGGAAAATGAAAATTCACGACAACAAATTTGTTATTGCCAGATTATAGGAAATCGTCTCTCAGCTGGAGAGCCCCGAAGCTTCGGGAGGGGTGAGGGATTTAAAGTCCTATTTTCTGGTTAAAACCAATCAACTCCAAGTGCGAAGCGCGTCCTACCAACTACAAACTAACGTCGAAAGACCAAAGACTAACGGCTCATCTTACAAAACAAGTCCCAAACAACCACACCGCAACTCACCGAAATATTTAAAGAATGCTTCGTGCCATACTGCGGGATTTCAATCACGGCATCACTGGCGCTTACCACGTCTTGTTGCACCCCTTTTACTTCATGGCCCAGTACAATAGCGTATTTTTGATCGGGTTGGGTGTCAAAATTCTCTAGAGAAATAGCATCTTCTGTTTGTTCGATACTCGCAACAAAAACGCCTTCTTCTTTTAAGGAGTTGATGACGTCCAACGTGTTTTCGGCATATTCCCAAGCCACACTATCGGTAGCGCCTAAAGCAGTTTTTTGAATGTCTTTGTGCGGAGGTTGTGCCGTAATACCACAGAGGTATATTTTTTCGATCAAGAAAGCATCGGCAGTTCTAAATACAGATCCAATATTATTAAGACTTCTAATATTATCTAGAATGATAATGAGTGGGGTTTTTTCTGAAATTTTAAAAGAATCGGTATCGAGTCTGCCCAATTCACTATTTTTTAGCTTCCTATTTTTCATGCTACAAAAATACTTTTTTTCTTGAGCTACTCATTTTCTTTGCTTCGGAAATGTTATAGAAATATAATCTAAGCTAATGTTTTTAAGTGATAATATTTCCGAATTATAAAAAATAACAACTTTTTTTAGAAAAATATTCTTTTTTATTTGGAAGTGTACTTTTTTTTTCACAATATTTGTCCACACAAAGTTCAAAGCTTTATTGAAATGTTATCAAGAAAGGTGGAGGGATTAGACCCTTTGAAGCCTTAGCAACCCTGGTGTCATACCGCTGCATAGCGGTACCAGAAGGTGCTACATTCTACACCAATATTTATTGGAGATAGATAACGACAACCCAATACACATTCTGTGTGTTGACGTCAATTTCTTATAACATTTTTCTATTGAGTTTCTTTTTTGAAATGTAATATTGTCTGGTTGAGCGCTTCCGATAGCTATCGGAACAAAACTTCAAAGTTCATTTCATTTTTTGAAACACGAATTAATTAACAATTAACTCTAAAAAAATTTAGAAAAATGAGTGCAACAAACATTATTCATTCTATTCCTAGCGATCCGTTAACGGGTGCTATTTCGGTACCGGTGTACCAAACATCAACGTTTATCCAAGACGCTCCTGGCGTAAACAAAGGCTACGATTATGCCCGCAGTAACAACCCAACCCGCAAAGCATTAGAAGATGTGGTAGCTGGATTAGAGGGCGGTCATGGTGCTTTTGCTTTTGCAACAGGATTGGCTGCTATCGATGCGGTATTAAAAACATTATCTGCTGGCGATGAAATTGTAGCTGTAGATGATATCTACGGAGGTGCTTATCGATTATTTACACATGTATATGAAAAATTAGGTATCAATATTAAATATGTTGATACTACCGATGTTGAAAATGTAGCCAATGCGGTGAGTAGCAAGACGAAGTATATCTGGATTGAGTCGCCTACAAATCCAACGCTTAAAGTAACAGACATTGCTGCCGTTGCAAAGATTGCGCAAAGTATCAATGCTTTGTTGGTAGTAGATAACACTTTTGCAAGCCCAATTGCACAGCAGCCCCTAGCCTTAGGGGCAGATATTGTCATTCATAGCGGTACCAAATACATTGGAGGGCATAGCGATTTGGTAGCAGGATTGGTGGTAACTAAAACACAGGAGCTTTCAGAAAAAATCAAGTTTGTTCAAAATGCAAGTGGCGGGATCTTAGGTCCGTGGGACTGTTTTTTAACCATTCGCGGCATAGAAACGCTAGATCTTCGCTATAAAAAACAATGTGAAAATGCTTATAAAGTAGCCTACTTTTTAGCAGCGCACGAAGCGGTTGATGAAGTCTATTTTCCAGGACTTGAAAGCCATAAAAATCATGAAATAGCAAAGCAACAACAAAACAGATTGTTTGGCGGTATTGTGTCTTTTACACTAAAAGAAAATACGGTCGAAGCGGCAAATGCTTTTGTGACGAGTACGCGCTATTTTAAGTTAGCGGAAAGTTTAGGGGGTGTAAAAAGTTTGCTGTGCCATCCACCACAAATGACACATGCCTCAGTGCCTCGCGAAAAACGATTACAAGCAGGTATTAAAGATTCTTTAATACGCTTAAGTTGTGGAATTGAAGAAGCACAGGATTTAATTCAAGATCTTCAAGAAACCTTTGCTAAGGTTAATACAAATCAAGCTGTCGAGGCTATATAATTGAACACATGAATACAGAAACAACAACAATAAAAACTGCGCGCATTGATATTGAGGTCTTACAGAAAACAAAAGTCAATCTAGTTATTTTTGGTCATGGTTTGGTAGGGAATACATTAATTCATCAAATTCTTGATAAGAAAGCAAAGCTCTATGATGAAAAAGATCTAGATATCAATATTATCGCTGTGGCTAATTCAACACAGGTACTTTTAAATAAACACGGTATTACTAAAAACTGGGAAACAGCCAAAGAAACCTTTGGTGCAAGTTATACTATAGCAAGCATCCTTGACTTTGTGCGTGACAACGAATTTGAACATTTAATAGCCATCGATAATACAGCCGATGTTCACTTTGTCACCTATTATGAGACCTTGGTCGAGCACGGATTTCATCTAGTGTCTTCTAACAAAAAAGGAAATACCCAATCCTTAGCATTTTACAAAAGCTTGCGAGAAACATTGCACAAAAACAATAAAAAGTATCTCTATGAAACCAATGTAGGAGCTGGGTTACCGCTTATTGATACCATAGCGTTATTGCATGCATCAGGAGAGAATATCACAAAAATAAAAGGCGTCTTTTCAGGCTCTTTAAGTTACTTGTTTAACACCTTTTCTGAAAAAGAAGTTCCATTTAGTGATGTATTACAAAGTGCCATAGCTAAAGGGTATACCGAACCCGATCCTAGAGAGGATTTATGTGGAAATGATGTAGCAAGAAAGTTGTTAATACTGGCAAGAGAATTAGACTTACATAATGAGTTAGAAGATGTCCATGTAGAAAATTTAATCCCCAAGTCTCTAAGAGCAGGAACCAAAGAAGATTTTCTTAGTCATTTATCAGACTTGGACATCCCTTTTAATATCAAAAAGAAAAATTGCAAGCCAGAATATGTCCTACAATACGTTGCCCAATTATCAGGTGACGTATCTAGGCATGATGGTGCTAAACTTTCAGTAAAACTAGAGCAAGTGCCAAAGAATTCTGTCATGGGTCAGTTAAAAGGAAGTGATACTATTTTCGAGATTCATACAGAAAATTATGGTAAAAATCCAATTGTAATCCAAGGCGCTGGCGCTGGCGCAGCCGTTACAGCCAGAGGAGTCTTTGGAGACGTGCTAAGACTATGCGAACAAATAAGATATTAGGATAACATCCCCTCTCAGAGGGAGAGGGGCAAGGGGTGAGGGAAAGAAATAAAATGAAACATAAAGAAACAATACATCAAGCATTACAAAAAAGAATCTTAGTACTAGATGGTGCTATGGGTACCATGTTGCAGCGCTATCAATTTACTGAAGCAGATTTTAGAGGAGATAGATTTAAAGATTTTCATAAACCTGTTCAGGGAAATAATGATTTGTTGAGCATCACCCAACCCAAAGCCATTGCCGAAGTACATGCCAAGTATTTTGAAGCAGGTGCAGATATTGTAGAAACCAATACCTTTTCAGGAACTAACATTGCCATGGCAGATTATGATATGGAAGATTTGGTCTATGAACTCAACTATGAAAGCGCTAAAATTGCTAGAGAAGTGGCAGATGTTTTTACGGCAAAAGAGCCTCATAAACCAAGATTTGTTGCAGGTGCTATGGGACCTACAAATAAAACAGCTAGTATGTCTCCAGATGTAAATGACCCTGGCTATAGAGCCATCACTTTTGATGCTTTGCGTATTGCCTACAAACAACAAGCAGAAGCCTTATTGGATGGAGGTGTAGATGTATTGCTGGTAGAAACCATTTTTGATACCTTAAATGCTAAAGCTGCATTGTTCGCCATAGAAGAAGTAAAGGCAGAACGCTCGATTGATGTGCCCATCATGATAAGCGGAACCATTACAGATGCTTCTGGAAGAACATTGTCTGGTCAAACAGCCGAGGCGTTTTTAATCGCTATATCTCATATTCCTCTATTGAGTGTAGGGTTTAATTGCGCCTTAGGAGCAAAGCAATTAACACCGCATCTTGAAGCCATCGCAAACAAAACAAATGCGGCAATTTCGGCATACCCCAATGCTGGATTGCCCAATGCATTTGGTGAATATGATGAAAGTCCAGAGCACATGGCAAGCCAAATTAAAGAATACTTAGACAAAAAATTAATAAATATTATTGGAGGATGTTGTGGCACCACACCAACTCACATAGCAGCAATTGCTAAGATTGCAGCTACCTACTCACCAAGAGTGTTATCCAATGAAATTGCCTTACTACAGCTAACTTTTAAATAAATTCATGAAAGAAACAACACACTTGGTGCCTTTCCCAGCGAGTACTCGAGTCTTGAAATTATCAGGACTCGAACCACTCGTTATTACACCAGATAGTAATTTTATTAATGTTGGTGAACGCACCAATGTGGCGGGGTCCAAAAAGTTTTTACAACTTATAAAAGAACGAAAATTTGAAGAGGCCTTATCTGTTGCAAGACATCAAGTAGAAGGGGGCGCTCAAATCATCGACATCAATATGGACGATGGTTTGATTGATGGCAAAGAAGCCATGGTGACCTTTTTAAACCTAATCATGGCAGAACCAGATATTGCACGAGTGCCTATTATGATTGATAGTTCTAAATGGGAAATCATTGAGGCTGGCTTGCAGGTAGTGCAGGGTAAATGTGTGGTGAATTCTATTAGCTTAAAAGAAGGAGAAGCAGAATTTATACAACAGGCTACTTTGATAAAAAGATATGGTGCCGCTGTTATCGTCATGGCTTTTGATGAGGTAGGACAGGCAGACAACTATACCCGTAGATGTGAAATAGCCAAACGTTCTTATGATGTACTCGTTGAAAAAGTAAATTTTGCTCCAGAAGACATCATTTTCGATTTAAACATTTTCCCAGTAGCAACGGGCATGTCAGCACACCGCAAAAATGCCATCGATTTTATAGAAGCTACTCGTTGGGTGAAAGAGAATTTACCCTACTGTAGCGTAAGTGGTGGGGTGAGTAATGTGAGTTTTAGCTTTCGAGGTAATAATACCGTTCGAGAAGCCATGCATTCCGTGTTTTTGTACCATGCTATAAATGCAGGTATGAACATTGGAATTGTAAACCCAACCATGCTTGAGGTATATGATGATATTCCCAATGATTTGCTTGTGCATGTTGAAGATGTTATTCTAGATAAAAACGCCGATGCCACCGAGCGTTTGCTTGCCTTTGCAGAAACAGTTGTAGGAAAAGCAAAAGAGGGCAAAGTAGATCTAAGCTGGCGTGAAGCTCCACTTCAAGATAGAGTTACACGTGCCCTTGTAAAAGGAATCGATCAATATATCATAGAAGATGTGGAACAAGCTCGACAAGAAGCTGATGCCCCTATTGAAGTGATTGAAGGGCATTTAATGACGGGAATGAATGTGGTAGGTGACCTTTTTGGAAGCGGTAAAATGTTCTTGCCCCAAGTAGTAAAAAGTGCCCGTGTTATGAAAAAGGCTGTGGCATACTTAGAACCATATATTGAAGAAGAAAAACAAAAACAACACCAACAAAATTTACTCACAGACAAAGATGCAGTAGTCCAACAACAAGGGGCTGGTAAAATATTGATGGCAACCGTGAAAGGTGACGTACATGATATAGGTAAAAATATTGTATCGGTGGTGCTGGCATGTAATAATTACGATATTATTGATTTGGGTGTGATGGTGCCGCCAGAAAAAATTATTGCAGAAGCCAAAGCACAGCAAGTTGATATTATTGGTTTGAGTGGCTTAATTACGCCGTCTTTAGATGAGATGGTTTTTTTAGCCAAAGAAATGCAGCGCCAAAATTTTGCGGTACCGCTTATGATTGGTGGTGCTACTACAAGTAAAGCACATACAGCAGTAAAAATAGATCCGCAATACAAACACGCTGTGGTTCATGTAAATGATGCTTCAAGAGCGGTAACAGTAGTGGGCGATTTGTTGCAAAAAGAAAAGAAAGAAGCCTATAAAAATGACTTAAAAGAGGAATATTTAGTTTTTAGAGATAAGTTTTTAGGCAGGCAAAGAACCAAAGAGTATTTGTCAATTAAAGATGCTAGAGCCAATAAGTTTAATGTAGATTGGAGTGCTTCGGAAATTTTAAAGCCCAACCAATTAGGGAAACAGATCATTACTAATTTTGATATTGCAATAATACGTGAATATATAGACTGGTCTCCTTTTTTTAGAAGTTGGGACTTGCACGGAAAATTTCCGAAGATATTAGAAGACGAAGTAGTAGGAACCCAAGCCACCGAATTATTTGCAGATGCCAAGGTGATTCTGGATAAAATTATTTCTGAAAAGCTCTTGACAGCCAAGGCTGTTTTTGGCTTGTTTGAGGCCAATACAATTGACGATGATGACATTCAAATAACGGTTGATTCTCTCCCTCTGGGAGAGATGCCCGCAGGGCAGAGAGGGAAACCCAATAACAATTTTATTTTCCGAACCCTCCGCCAACAATCAAAAAAAGCAGCAGGAAGACCTAACATTGCCTTAGCAGATTTTATTGCACCAAAAGAAACCAATATTCAAGATTACATGGGTTGTTTTTGTGTGAGTACTGGTTTTGGCACCAAAGAATTAGCTGAACAATACGAAGCAGAAAATGATGATTATAACAGCATCATGGTAAAAGCCCTAGCAGATAGATTGGCAGAAGCCTTTGCCGAATATTTACATAAAGAAGTCCGAACCAAACACTGGGGCTATGCAGCAAATGAAAATCTAAGCAATGATGATTTAATAAATGAAAGCTATAAAGGAATTAGACCCGCACCTGGCTATCCAGCCTGTCCAGATCATCTCGAAAAAGAAACCATTTGGGAGCTTTTAAATGTAAAGGAAACCATTGGAGTTGAATTAACTGATGGATTGGCCATGTGGCCGGCAGCTTCAGTATCTGGATATTATTTCGGAAATCCTGAAGCACGCTATTTTGGACTCGGAAAAATAAAAGAAGATCAAGTAAAGGACTATGCGCAACGCAAGGGAATTTCAGAAGAAAAAGCAATCAAGTGGCTCGCGCCCAATATCCCTGCGTAGGCAGGGATCTCACAAGTAGCTAAGGAGATTGAAGAAAAAAACCAGCAAAGTATGAGGAGGCACGACGATCCTTGTAGGTAGAGAAAGAAGTCTCCCTTTGACCGCGTGCGCTAAAGCTTTAGCGGTGGAGCAAGTGAGATTTAGAGGGATGTTTTTAACTCAACCTGCAAGGTGTTGCCGCAGGCCTCCTTGTAGGTTTAAGCAAGAGTTTAATTTTTTTTGACAAAACCTTCTAGACGTAAGGGTGTAAAACCAGCAAGGTTTGAGGATGCACGACGATCCTTGTAGGTTTAAGAAGGATTATTTTAAAATATACTATTAAAATTAAATGAGTAGTTGGGTGAGATTCCCGCCTACGCGGGAATTCATGAAAGTAACAGATCACATACAAAATGCCAACGGAAACACACAATTCTCATTTGAAATATTACCGCCTTTAAAAGGACAAAATATCAACGAGATATTTGAAAGCATAGATCCGTTGATGGAGTTTAAACCACCTTTTATTGATGTTACCTATCATCGAGAAGAACATATATACAAAGAATTGGAAAATGGTTTATTGCAAAAGAAAGTGGTACGTAAGCGTCCTGGAACTGTTGGGATCTGCGCAGCCATACAAAACAAGTATAATGTAGATGCCATACCACATATTTTATGCGGAGGATTTACCAAAGAGGACACAGAAAACTTCTTGATAGATCTTGGGTTTTTGGGTATTGATAATGTAGTAGCATTACGTGGTGATGCCGTTAAAAATGAAACCTATTTTACTCCAGAGCAAGAGGGACATCGCTATGCAAGTGAACTGGTGCAGCAAATTTCAGATTTAAACAAAGGCATCTATTTGGATGATGAAATTCAAAATTGTACGGCTACAGATTTTTGTATTGGCGTAGCGGGCTATCCAGAAAAACATATAGAAGCCCCTAGTTTGGATAGCGATATTCATTTTTTAAAGCAGAAAATTAAAAATGGAGCTACCTACATCGTCACACAATTGTTTTTTGATAATAGTAGGTATTTTGCTTTTGTAGATAAATGTCGTGCTGCTGGAATTACCGTACCCATTATTCCAGGATTAAAACCAGTGGCCACAAAGAAACAGTTGAATTTAATCCCACATCGCTTTAGTGTAGAACTCCCAGACGACTTAATCATGGAGGTGGTGAAATGCAAAGACAACAAAGCAGTACGTCAAGTAGGGGTGGAGTGGTGTGTGCAACAAAGCAAAGAATTAATCGCAGCAGGTGTGCCAGTAATGCATTATTATTCTATGGGAAAAAGTGATAACATCGCCGCCATTGCCAGAAGGCTTTTTTAAACTTCGGAAATGTTATGGGTTTGGAATATATTCCTTGTCAGCCTGAGCTTGTTGAAGGGCATTTTATGATGGTTTTGATTAGTTAGGGAGGATTGGTCTTCGACAGGCTCAGACTGACAACGTGTTTTTCAATATTGTGGTTGTAATTTACTGTCACCCTGAGCTTGTCGAAGGGCGTTGTTAATAAATCCCAGTTTTGGCTATCAAAAAGTGCATAACTCTTAGGGATCATTTCTTCTGAAATATTCAATTAATGGCTATTTTTACGAGCATTAAAATTTCCGAAGTAGATGTCAAAAGCAAAAAAGGTAACCCCTTTAATGAAGCAGTATAATACCATCAAGGCAAAGTATCCTGATGCCTTGTTATTATTTAGAGTAGGAGATTTTTATGAAACCTTTGGAGCAGATGCTGTAAAAGCAGCGGGAATTTTAAACATTACTTTGACCGCGAGAAACAATGGAGGCGACAATATAGAATTGGCTGGGTTTCCGCATCATTCTTTAAATACCTACTTACCAAAATTGGTTATGGCAGGCTGTCGTGTGGCAATTTGCGACCAGCTTGAAGACCCCAAACAAACTAAGACTATCGTGAAACGTGGTGTTACAGAATTAGTGACACCTGGGGTGGCGTTGAATGATGATATTTTAAAAGCGACTTCTAATAACTTTTTGGCTGCGGTGCACTTCGGAAATGTTAAAGGTTCGAAACCTGCAACGATTGGTGTTAGCTTCTTAGATATCTCTACGGGTGAGTTCTTGACTTCGGAAGGGAGTGCAGAATACATCGATAAATTATTGCAGAATTTTAATCCGAGTGAGGTATTATTTAGCAAGCAAAAAAGAAACCTGTTTTCGGATACCTTTGGTGATAATTTTCATGTGTTTCATCTCGAAGATTGGGTGTTCCAGAAAGATTATGCAATAGAAACCTTGCACAAACAATTTGGCACTAAAAACTTAAAAGGTTTTGGTGTAGACCATATGGAACAAGGTGTTATTGCCAGTGGAGCAGCGTTACACTATCTAGGCGAGACCCAACACAACAAACTAGAACACATTACCAAGATATCGCGTATTGCAGAAGATCAATATGTTTGGATGGATCGTTTTACCATTCGTAATTTAGAACTCTACCATAGCAATCAACAAAATGCGGTGACCTTATTAGATGTAATAGACCAAACCATTTCTCCTATGGGTGGGCGTATGCTAAAGCGTTGGATGGCATTGCCGCTAAAAAATAAGGATGCGATTATTCGTCGTCATGAGGTGGTAAGTTATTTATTGGAAAATATAGTTGAGCTAGAAAAAATACAGACCAACATAAAACGCATTGGCGATTTGGAGCGTTTAATTTCGAAGGTGGCTACGGGTAAGATTAGTCCGAGAGAAGTCATTCAGTTAAAAAATTCCTTAGAGGCTATTGTGCCGGTGAAGGGTATTTCAGAAAAAAGTAATAACGAATCACTTCGTGTACTTGGAGAACAGTTGCAAGAATGTGAAGTATTGCGTGCTAAAATAAAAGAGACTATTAATGAAGAAGCCCCTGTAAATATTGCAAAAGGAAATGCAATAGCGGTTGGATTTCATCCAGAATTAGACGAGTTACGCGCCATTGCTACAGGAGGGAAAGAGTATCTAGACCAAATGCTAGCGCGAGAAACAGAACGCACGGGGATTAGCTCCTTAAAGATTGCGAGCAATAATGTATTTGGTTATTATATAGAGGTGCGTAATACCCATAAAGATAAAGTACCTGAGGAGTGGATACGCAAGCAGACCTTGGTGAGCGCAGAGCGTTACATTACAGAAGAACTAAAAGAGTACGAGGCTAAAATTCTAGGTGCCGAAGAAAAAATTGCCGCCTTAGAGCAAGATATTTTTGCCAAACTCGTGCAATGGATGTTACAATACATTGCACCGGTGCAACAAAATGCCCAGCAAATTGCAACCTTAGATTGTCTATGTTCTTTTGCGAGTCATGCTAAAACTTCAAAGTATACCAGACCCGTTTTTGATGATAGTACCGATCTAGATATCAAAGAAGGCCGGCATCCTGTGATAGAAAAACAATTACCCCCAGATGCTCCTTTTATAAGTAACGATGTGTTTTTGGATCGCGAGAACCAACAAATTATCATGATTACGGGGCCTAACATGAGTGGTAAAAGTGCCATATTGAGGCAGACTGCTTTAATTGTATTGTTGGCGCAAATGGGAAGTTTTGTTCCAGCAGGATCGGTGCGTATGGGTACGGTAGACAAAATTTTTACGCGGGTAGGCGCGAGTGATAACATTTCTATGGGCGAGTCCACCTTTATGGTAGAGATGAACGAAACGGCGAGTATCTTAAATAACATTTCTGAACGCAGTCTGGTCTTGCTTGATGAAATTGGTCGGGGTACCAGTACTTACGATGGAATTTCAATTGCTTGGGCGATAAGCGAGTATTTGCATGAGCATCCGAGCAAAGCCAAAGTGTTATTTGCGACCCATTATCATGAGATCAATGAAATGACAGAGACCTTTGGTAGGATTAAAAACTACAATGTTTCGGTAAAAGAGCTACAAGATGATGTATTGTTTCTTCGGAAATTGATACCGGGTGGATCGCATCATTCCTTCGGAATCCACGTAGCAAAGATGGCAGGGATGCCAAAAGCGGTATTGCAAAGAGCCAACAAAATTTTAAAGCGTTTAGAAAAAAGTCATTCCAGCGAAGAGTTAAGTGACCAAATGAAACAGCTTTCGGAAGATGAGATGCAATTAAGTTTCTTTAAGCTAGACGACCCTCTCTTAGAAGAACTGCGCGATGAAATTCTAGAAGTAGACATCGACACCCTTACGCCAGTTGAAGCTTTAATGAAGCTCAATGAAATGAAGCGCATGTTGCAGCGAACTGCCACTGTGAAAGCGAAGAAGTAAAACCAATTTCAAATAAAAATCGGATTCCCCCTTTGAAGAGCCTGTCCCGTTATCAAAACGGGAGGGCTAGGGGTGAGGGCGCTATGAAATCGATCCCGAAGCTTCGGGAGAAATCTGAAATCGAAGTCGAAGTGTTGATGTGATAGAAAGCCACCCTTTAGTCCCGAAGCTTCGGGAGGAGTAAAGCTTTTTTTATTTTTTCTTCAAGAAGTCTCCCTTTGACCGCGTGCGTTCAAGCTATAGCGGTGGCGCAAGGGAGATTTAGAGGGATGTTCCCTTCCATTACTTTATTGTAAACACAAAACAAAAATCCCCCTCTCCCAAACAATAGTCTCATAAAATATCAATACATGTATCTGGGAGAGGGGCTAGGGGTGAGGGCGCTATGAAATCGATCCCGAAGCTTCGGGAGAAATCTGAAATCGAAGTCGAAGTGTTGATGTGATAAAAAGCCACCCTTTAGGGCAGTGGTAAGCTTTTTTCAATAGTTCCCCACTTTGAAGAGGGGTTAGAGCCTGCCCCGCATTTACTTCGGGGGGAGATGTTTTTTTGTTTTGAAAAATTTAATTTTATAAAACAAAAAAAGCCTCATGATAAGATGAGGCTTAGTACTGAAGACGGGTCCCGATAGCTATCGGGATGAACCTTTACTGATATTGCTGTCTATTGGTTTTTTTTAAACAAAAAAAGCCTCATGATAAGATGAGGCTTAGTACTGAAGACGGGTCCCGATAGCTATCGGGATGAACCTTTACTGATATTGCTGTCCTTTGGATTTTTTTAAACAAAAAAAGCCTCATGATAAGATGAGGCTTAGTACTGAAGACGGGACTTGAACCCGTACGGACATTACTGTCCACTGGATTTTAAGTCCAGCGTGTCTACCAATTCCACCACTTCAGCAGTTTAGAGATTGCTACTACTCCCGATAGCTATCGGGATCAGCATTGGTATGTTATATAGAGCGAAAAACGGGATTTGAACCCGCGACCTCCACCTTGGCAAGGTGGCGCTCTACCAGCTGAGCTATTTTCGCGTAGTTTAAGAATAGTGTTTTCGCAATATTCTTTTTCAATATGTCAATACATTGCTTTTTGTAAGATGATTTCTTACTAGAAGCGGATGCAAAAATAAAACATTTATAGAAAGTACAAAGCGCTTTTTGTGGAAATTTTTGGAGATTTCTAAAATTTATTACTATAAGAAATTATGATCATTTTTTATCTTTTAATAATATTAAACTATTAAAAAATAATTGTTTTAAGAGGTTTTAAGGGATTTAATTTAAATTAATGTGTTATAGTATGTTTTCAGTAAAATTATTCTAAAATCGTCTTATTGTAATTTTTGTTTTTTGTTAGCTATCATTTTTTGCTTCTTTTTTTCTCTTCTGAAATTTTAGAGTTTAGAAAAAATGAAGGTGTATACTTTATACGTGTACGCACTTACTTTTTTAATTGTTTTTTGATGTAGAATAGAAATATATTGTCTTGTAAATGTTAAAAAAACATCTCTTTTGTCGAAAAATTTAATTTGAATACGACTTTAATCGTATTTATGTGTTTTTAAGCGAAAACTAAGCTTGTTTTGCTTTTTTGCTTTAAATCGGTATTAAAATTTTGATTGTCCGTAAACACTCATAATTGATAATTATTTTGTATTTTAGATTAAAATAATGGATATGAATATATTTA
>NZ_JBYVJY010000014.1:0-83139 GCF_058147145.1 Patiriisocius sp. 208BN25-11 | reverse complement strand
TGGATTTGCACAGTTGTCTGAAGCCGTTGCTAATGTCGCGTAATCTGGTAGTATAAAAGTGCAGTTTACATCGGCATCTTCAGTGATATCACTCGGACATGAAATAGTAGGGGGGATGTTGTCTTGTACTTCAAGTGTAAATGTACAGCTGTTTATATTGGTTCCATCATCTGCAAAAATGGTAATTACTGTGTTTCCTTGTGTCACAAAAGTTCCGGGCGCTGGGTCTTGTGTTACTAGTGGCATTGTATTACAATTATCTAGAACTGTAGCCAAGCTTGTATAATCGGGTAGTTCAAACTCACAAAAAGTATCTACCATAGCTGTTTGGTCTGCCGGACAGGTAATTGTGGGTGCTAGGGTATCTTCTACGGTTACTATTGTAGTACAAGTGCTCATAAGACCATTGGTGTCTGTTACAGTAAGTGTTACTGTGTTAGGGCCAATATCTGCACAAGTAAAATCTGTAACATCAATAACAATAGTTGCGATACCGCAATTATCTGTGCTACTCTCTTCAACATCTGCTGCTGTGATACTCGCCATTCCATTTGTGTCTAATTGTATGGTGAATGGCGCAGCGCAATTAACTACTGGAGCCATGCTATCTTCTACTAAAATCGTTACCATTTCGTCACTACTCGTGCCACAGTCATCGGTAAACGTCACCGTAATAGCTACAGATGGAATATCGGCACAGGTAAAGGTCTCTTGGCTAAATGAAAAGTTTAGAGCGGTACCTGTACTGCCACTGGTAATGGCATCTCTGTCTGCTTGTGTTAAGGTATAACTCGTGCCTACAAGCGCTACGGTTATTGGATTGGTAACGGGCACTAAGGGGTCGCATTCATCTACATCATTAATGTTGATGATCACGGTTTCTGGAGCACTTGTGTTTGTGCCATCACTAACTGTTATGGATAGAGTGAAACTAGTAGTTCCACTTTCAAAATCAAGGTCCCCAGAATCATTTACTGTAAGTAATCCTGTTGCTGGATTGATGGCGAAAGGCGCATCCATATCACCGTCTATACTTGTATTACCAGTTACAATAGTCCAATTTTGAAAAGTGGTTCCTGGATCAGTATCTGTTGCAAAAATGGTTCCTATAGCAGTTGTATTTGGCAAATTCTCGTCTATTGTAAATAGTTGACCTTGCGTAATTAAAGGAGTTTCATCATCATCGCTAATAGTCACCGTCGCACTATCTGGAGTACCTATTGTTACATCTAGATTGTCTGTTCCAGTAAGTGTTACCATAACGGTCTCATCTGCTTCGTCAATATCATCTGCAATCACAGGTACAGTAATAGTAACACTGTTAGTGTTTGCTGGAAATGTAAAACTACTACCTAAAGCAGCATAGTCTGTTCCCGAAGTAGCGGTTCCTGCTACAGAAAAAGTGACATTAGTTTCGGTAGGAAATTGTTGTGATGCTGTTACTGTAAATACTCCATTAGTAGCGTCTTCTGCCGCTTGTGTGGTCGCCACTATAGATAAGGTGCTCAGCACAACTTCTTCTAGCACCACATCATTGCCATCGCCACCTATGTAGCTTACTCGTAATGTTTGCCCATTAAAAGGAATAATTGCACCTTCTGCCAAGCCATTAAAATTTCCGAGGATAGCATCTGCTCCGTCATTTTCTATGATGGTGAATTGAGCGCCGCTAGTAATGGGTATTGTTATGTTATCAACTAGTGATAATGTAGCATCTGTAATGTCTACGGTACCGGTAATATCTAGTTGGCTATAGTCATCTCCAGCATTTGTTTCTCCAGCGATACTAATTGTTAGTTCATCACCTGTAGAAAATTGTGTATTTCCTGTAATGGGTAATTGGCCAGGTGTAGGGGTAATATCTCCAGGTTGTATTTCACCATTAAAAGTTACAGTACTTCCTTCTATTAAACTTGCTATAGGTATACCAGCACTTGTAGTTAATGGTCCATCAATTGCTGTAATTGTATTTGTTCCTCCTGCAAGTATTCTAGCTTCAAGACCGTCTAAGGTTATGGCGCTGCTTATTGTGTTTCCTGCTGTTCCTGTTACTTCTATATTTCCATCTGTTGTAATTGTAGAAAGATCTAGTACATATATTCCAGAATTTAATGCTCCAGCACTATTAGATCCCATTCCATTTATAGCTATAGAACCAGAATTAATATCTCTAATTGTAGAATCTTCAGTAATTGAAATTCCAAAATTTTCTATACCGGTTCCATTACCAACTCCTATGAATTCTATACCACCACCATTACTTTCAATAACTGCGTTATCAATAATACTAATACCATTATTATCATCAGTACCGTTACCTCCAGTACCATTTAGGCGTATTATTCCAGTGCCTAATTCTTCTAATAAAGCCATATCTATTAAAATTCCAGAGTTGTTTCTACTAGCATTGTTAACAGTCCCAAGTCCAGTTATATCAATACCACCGCCACTAGAGCGTACTATAGCGTCTCTATATATTTGTACTCCAGAATTAAAAGCTATATCTGCAATGTCACCATTTAATCCCCCTCCAGTACCATTAATTACAATGGGGCCATTATTTAAGTCTTCTAAAGTACTATTAAACCCTATTATAACTCCACTGTGACCACCACCAGTCCCATTTGTAGATCCCTGTCCAGTTAAAAATATACCCCCACCATTGGTCTTAATTGTTGGTGAGAATACTATACCGATACCAAATGCATTGTTTACGCTTTCAATGGCAGTTCCATCCATAGTAATACTTCCATTACCTGTTGCTTCTATAACTCCTTGCACTATTTCCATACCACTATTTCTAAAACTAGAACCAGTACCAGAGGTTCCTGTAAAAGTGATATCACCATCTACGGTTTTTATTGCGGTATCAACATCTGATACGGATATACCAATATTAAAATTCGTTCCATTTCCACCCGTTCCAGTAATGGATATATCACCCGTTCCAGTAGTTTCAATTTGAGTCCCAGATTCAAGATTTGCTCCAATATTTCGAGAATCTGTTCCATTACCACCAGTAGCTATGATTGTAATATCACCATCTACAGCATTAATATTTGTCCCTACTGCGGTACATTCGAGACCAAAATTACTACCAGTTCCACCACCTCCAGTAGCATTGATATTAATAGGTCCAGTTGCTGCATTACTTATAACTGCTTCTCTGATACTTATTCCAATATTAAAAAAGTCTGTAGTTGCAGTATTTGCGTTACCAGTAATCGTAATCGTTCCTCCATTAGCGGTCACAGCGGTTCCTATACCTGTTATTTCTAATCCTCTATTTACTTGAGCGCCTGTACCACCTTGGCCTAAGATAGTAATGTCTCCAGTAGATAGTACTTCTACTATAGATTGATTAGTGATAGCTAAACCTTGATTAGCAGATCCTGTTCCGTCTCCAGAGATACCACTTAATGTAATATTACCAAGATTTGATGTAATTGTTGTATTATCTATAGCTACACCATAATTATTACTTAATGCATCTCCTCCCTCTCCAGTAATTGAAATAGATCCAGAGCCCTGTGTTATAATACTAGATGAATTTCTAAAAGCCACCCCATGAATAAAACTAATGCCTGCTGTATCACTAAAACCATTGCCTGTCAAAGCAATATTACCTGTTCCTGTAGTTTGTATAGAGGACGAAGCAACATCAATCCCTGAACCAACTCCAGCAATTGTTGTATTTGCAGTATTTCCATTAATTTCAATATTCCCATCACTAGCCATTATTGTGGCATTGAATGTTACATTAACCCTTCTAAAACCATTAAGTGTTATTGCTCCATCGCCAGTTGTGGTTAGACTTCGAGACACTATAATATCGTTAGCTGTCGCGGTTAAATTTCCAGTCCCAATGTTTGTAGGACTAATATCAAAATTAATTGTATCATCAGTATCTCCATTAATAGTAAGATCTGCATCAAAAGCTCCATCTACACCTTCTATAGTAACCGTATCTATACCAGACCCTCCGTTTGCCTCTGTATTAATTGTTAGACTGCTTGTTGGATTTGTAAACGTCACACTTTCGCCAAGTGTACTGTCTATTATGTTTAAACCCGCTGTGGTTTCATTTTGTAATGTAATTATTTCATCTGCACCAGTAAATGTAAATACACGATCTGTAACCATTAAATTATCAATAACAGGTTCTAAGCCTATGTAATTAATAGCACTATTTCCTGCAACTGCAACACCGCCGTCATTTTCATTGATAAAGGTATGTTCTACGGTGGCAAAAGTAGCACCTCCTTGTAGTCTTAAGATATCGCCAGGGTTGGTGCTGTTTTGAGTACCACCGTTATAATTAATGATGTCACTAAAATTTCCGCCAGAGAAATCTGTGGTTAATGAATCATCACCGCCATTAGTATTTATGGTAATGTCTCCTGTTACGGATGCAATAGGTATGTCTACTGTATTTGCATCTATTTGTGTGGCTCCAGTTCCTGCTGTTAAAGAGTTTGTAGGGTCTGTGATGCGATAATTGGCACCGTTTACAGAGATGGTTAGGTTATCATCTCTATCATTGTTGTCTATAAATTCTAGGTCGCCCGTAGCGATATTTACCTCGATGTTACTTGCTGCAAGTTGATACACCCGCACATGACCAGAATTTGATCCATTTCCACCATTTCCTCTAGCCCCAATAGCTACGGTAGTAGCATCTGAAGATATAACTACTGGAACTCCAGACAGATCATCAGGGTTTTCTCCATCAATATTTTGATCTATTTGTGTCCAAGTGCCACTTAAGTTTTGAAAGATACGGACCTGACCTGTAAAACTATTAATAGTCAATGCCCCTACTGCTACAATTGTTCCATCTCCCGAGATAGACACGGATGCTCCAAAAAAATCACCTCCATTTGTACCTTCAATATCTTGGCCTATTTGTATCCAGCTACCAGCCGTATATTGATAGACCCGTACAACACCAGATTCTGCACCATTTGTTCCATCATTTCCTGTAGATCCAATAGCCAAAATAGTCCCATCCGTAGAGAGAGAAACTGAGACTCCTAAAAAATCACCAGCATTTTCTCCATCGATGTCTTGACCTATTTTTGTCCATGTACCGCTTATGTTTTGATATATTCTTACTTGACCTGAATCAAATCCCGATATATCATTTCTAGCCGCTCCTATAGCAACGATGTTACCATTAGCTGATAGCGACACAGCACCCCCAAACTCATCAGACGAGTCTACCCCGTCAATATCTTGGCCTACTTGAGTCCATGTACCGCTTAAATTTTGATATATCCGTACATGTCCAGAACCTGCTCCATTTAGTCCGTCATTAAGAATTGCTCCAATAGCTACAATACTGCCATCTGCCGAGAGTGCTACTGAATCTCCAGAAAAATCACCAGCATTTTCTCCATCAATATCTTGGCCTATTTGATCCCATGTACCACTAATGTTTTGATAGATGCGCACGTGACCAGAATTTGAACCGTTTGCATTATCATTACCAGCAGCACCAATGGCCACTATGGTGCCATCTGCAGATAAGGATACAGCACCTCCTGAGAAATCACTTGCAGCTTCTCCATCAATATCTTGACCTATTTGTGTCCAGGTACCGCTATTGTTTTGAAAGACCCGAACGTGCCCAGCAGTTGTGCCGTTTGGATTATCATTACCTGGGGCACCAATTGCCATTATGCTGCCATCTGCAGATAGGGATACAGATCTTCCAGAACCATCAAATGCAGCTTCCCCATCAACATCTTGGCCTAGTTGCTGCCATTGGGCTTGTGTGCTAAGGGTTAGTAAAAAAGAAAAGAGTAGAAGTAGGGTTGTTTTTTTCATGATGGCTTATTTTTATTTTTTGCAATGCTATTTTTGGTGTTTTTCGATTATCTATAGTATGCAACAAATTAGTACCGCTAAATTAGGAGTTGTTGGCTGTCGTGTCAATCACATTTTGATGTGGTTTTTACTAGTTATTTTAATTCCCGAATACGTTTTACCCCAACCCTAAAGGGTGACTTATTCTATATGGTTATCAAGATTTGAGATTTTCCTCCCTTTAGGGCTGGGGTAGAAAATCGGTTTAGCGAGACTTCGCTCTGGTATTATAAAATTTTCAGAAATTTCACCTATTTTATTCTAGTTCATTTTTTAACTATTTTGCATATCGTAAAGCATGTCTTTGTTTTCTGAAATTTTAAAGGCGAAGCTATTGTATGATGTAATGAACAGGTTGTTACCCATTAAAATTTCAGAAGAAAAAATGAGAACACGTTAATGAACCACCCAGAAAAATCGCCATTTATTCCTCCAACCTTCAATACATTTTGTTTATTGATGTTTTTTTTAGTGACTCCTTTTTGTCAACTTAAAGCACAAACCTTGTCTCAAATAGAAACCATAACCACAGAGAATGGTTTGCCTTTTAGAGATGTAAAATCAATAACACAAGATAGTTTAGGTTTTATGTGGTTTGGCACTGCACAAGGGCTACTTAAATATGATGGCTATTCTTTTAAAGCGTATACAAGTGACCCTAATAATCCTAATTTTATAGTCAATGAGCAGTTTACAGATCATAACTTGGTGTATCAAGGCAATAATCTAATCTGGTTTGTAGCCAATGACAAATTATTTACCATAAACACAAAAACAGATAGTATTACCAGTTATAGTGAAGTAGAAGGAATTAAAGGAGATGTTTTTGATCTACATATAGATTATAAAAAACAAGTGTGGGTTGTCACAGATAATCATTGGATTTCTAAACGCGAAGACACCTATCAATACCTTCAAAAGTTTGAGAAAAAACAAGGTTTTATAACTATAGACAGTGTGCCCCGTGGTAATCGTGAATTTACAAGACTCACCTCAGATCGTGATAATAATTTATTGTGGTTAACTCAATCTAAAGGGAGCGCATTTTATACAGAACAGGGACAAAAAATTAAAAATAATGTGTTGTCTGTTTTAGAAGAGGATGATAAAACAAAAGCACGTGGAACCTCTTTTTTTGATGATAAAAATCAACATTATTATTTTCCGAATAAAAAAGGGATTGTTCGCTACGACACCCTAAAGAACAAGTGGGAGCCTATTTTTAATAAAGCCAAAAGTATTCATCGTGGTGTTGTTGATACAGAAGGAAATACGTGGTTTGCAGGGGATACTATTTTTTATAGAAAAGATCGCTTAGGTACCATCACTAATTTTACTAAAACACTCCAACAGCAACTAGATTTTACGCGTCTTTCGCAAATGTTTGTAGATGCTAACGGTCTCTTGTGGCTTTCTACAGACAAAGGGATTTTAAAAATGCGAATTGCGCCAAAAATGTTTAAGCAACTCTTTAAGTCTGAAGAAAAAGGTTGGGGCAATAGTATGCGCGCTATGTTTGAAACAAAAGAAGGTGACATTATAGCCATGTACGAGCGCGAAAAAGAGCTCATTGTTTTTGATAAGCAAGGCAATAAAATCAAGAAACTTAAATTATGGGGAAATTTTGATCCTGAAACGAATCCACTTTATGGTGCTCGTTTTTTTACTACAGATGTATCTAAAAAGTATGTGTATACCGTAAATGAATCACTCATAAAAATACGGTTAAGCGATGGGTTTGCAGAAATACTCCCAGCATTTAATAACAGACTTAATATTACGAGGCAAAGCCCTATTATTACGCTCAAAGACGGACGTTTATTATTTGGGTTTACTCTTGAGAAGTTAACGCTTTTTGATCCAGATACTGGTAAGAGCAACTTTGTTTTTAAAGATGCTATTGAAAATAATTACTTGCATTTTAGGTATTTTTTAGAAAGCGAGACGCCTGGTGTTATCTGGGCTGGTACTTTAAATGATGGTCTTTTTAAAATTAACTTAAACGGTACTATTGAGGCACATTATAATTTGACTTCGACACCAGCTTTAAATAAGAATAACATTATTGTAGTTCACGAAGCTAAAGACCAGAGTGTATGGTTAGGCACTTTTGGCGGAGGACTTATTCATTTACAGCCAGATAAAAATGAAACTACAGTGTATAATGTTTCAAGTGGATTGCCTAATAACAATGTAGTTGGAATATTACCCTACAAGGAACATCTTATAGTTAGCACTTATGAGGGGCTTTCCTTTTTTAACACAAAGACAAAAAGGTTTCAAAATTATTTTGTAGAAGATGGGCTTACCCATAACGAGTTTAACTATGCTTCTTTTTTTAAAAATAGTAGTGATGCGTATTATTTTGGCGGTATGAATGGGGTGAATAGGTTTAATCCTAGTGATTTAATAAAAGCACCCATGTCAAATGCTATTTTATTATCTAGTTTAACTCGTTTTAATAGTAAAAGTAATGATATCCAAAAAGTAGATATTTCATCTCAACAAGATACAGAGATTACAATAGGACCTTACGATCAGTATTTTCAAATAAATTGGACGATCCCTAATTATTTTAAGAATGATGAAAATCAATACCTAACGATGCTAGAAGGTTTTGAAAATACTTGGTTTTCTCAAGGAACAAATCCATATGTGCGGTATAATAAATTACCAGCAGGAGATTATCTATTAAACGTTAAAGCAGCAGATTTTAGTGGTTCTGAAAACAGTACTATTTTAAAAGTACCCATAACGATAACGCCCATCTTTTATAAAACATGGTGGTTTATAGCCTTGTGTGTGTTATTATTATTAGCCATTTTTTATGGTGCTTTTCAATTACGAGTTCGGCAATTATTGGCATTAGAAGAATTACGAACAGAAATCTCTAGCGATTTACACGATAATTTAGGGTCTACTTTAACGGGTCTGGCTATGCAGTCTGAGCTGCTAGAAGCAAATGCTGTAGATGAAAATAAAAATAAGCTTCATAAAATTGCCCTTACAAGTCGTGATGCTATTTCTCAAATGAGAGATTTAGTTTGGAGTATCGATAACAGAAGAGAACGAACCTCAGATTTATTAGAACGTATGGTAGAAGTCGCAGAAGAACTTTTATTACCTAATGGGATTCATTTTAAGATTAAAAAAAATGATCTCAATCTTGACAAAAAATTATCTGTTAGCACGAGGCAGCATTTGTTTTTTATCTACAAAGAGGCTATTACCAACATTGTAAAACATGCTAATGCTAAAAATGTACATATAAAAATCGCCAATCAAAATGGGCATGGAACACTAGTCATTAAAGATGATGGTGTGATTAATAAGACAACCGCTAGCACTGGTTTCGGACTTATAAATATGAAACGTCGTGCACAAAAAATGAATGGAACATTACACTTTAAGAAAGAAGATGGATTTGAAATTTATGTACAAATACCTTTTAAATTGTAATAAAAATCACATCTTCATGTGGTTGAGGTTCTTGTTTTGCTTCAGTATATTTATAATCTCAATAAAAAGGTATGAATACTATTAATCTGGCTATAATAGAAGACGATCCAACTATACAACATAGTTTGTGTGAGTTTTTTGGAGCACAAGAAAATGTTACCGTTGTTGTAGCTTCTTATTCTGTAGAAGATTTTTTAGATACTATTGGTAGCCTAGACACATTGCCATCTATTATGTTATTAGATATCAATTTACCAGGCATTTCTGGTATAGAGGGTATCCCTCAAATTAAAAAAGCTTGTCCTGCATTAGATATTATCATGCTTACTACCATTGAAGAAACTTCTATTATTATTAAGGCCTTAAGCAATGGAGCTTGTTCATATACCTCTAAGCGCGTAACATTAAAAAAGATTGGAGAAGCGGTGCAAATTGTAAATGAAGGGGGTTCTTATATGTCACCTGCTATTGCTAGAAATTTAGCAACACATTACATGCCTAAAAAGTCAAACGAACGCTTGTTAACAGATCGGCAAATGGATGTTGTAAATGGAATTCTTTCAGGGAAAAGTTATAAGATGATTGCCGATGATTTGTATGTGTCTATTGATACAGTACGGAGTCATATTAAAAATATTTACAAGGTGTTAGAAATTAATAGCAAGTCTCAATTAATTAAAAAATCGTTCAATAATCAACTATAATCCTTACAACAAGGAACCAAATTAAAAAACCTTCTATTTATTACAATAGAAGGTTTTGTTTTTAAATAGCTATCAGCTTATTTTATCATCTCATAACTTCGTTTGATAAACGCTGTCATGTCTTCGCCTTTTAACAAGCCTTTCGAGAGTTTTGCTAAGTCTAACGCTTGATTCACCAAACGTTCTTTTTTCTTAGCGGTCTTGGTGTTTAATATTTCAGAAACTAGGGCATGATTTGTATTTACCAGTAAGTTGTACATGTCTGGCATGTTGCCCATACCAAACATACCACCACCTCCAGTTTGTTGCATCTCTTTCATACGACGCATAAATTCTGGCTCGGTAATAATAAATGGATTTGCATTGCTATCCATAGCCTCTAGCTGTACAGAGAATTTCTCAGCAGGAATAGTCTCTGTTAAAAAGGTTTTTAAGGTTTCTTTTTCTTCTTCTGAAAGTTTAGAAATCGCTTCCTCGTCCTTTTTAATTAAATTATCTACATGGTCTCCGTCTACACGTGCAAAAGAGATCTTCTCCTGAGACGTTTCCATCTTCTGGATAAGGTGTGAAATAATTGGAGAATCTAATAATAAGACCTCATATCCTTTGTCTTTTGCTGCAGCAATATAACTGTGTTGCTCTTCTTTGTCACTAGCATATAACAATACTAGTTTGTCATCTTTATCGGTTTGTGCAGCTGCCAATTTTTCTTTTAACTCTGCAAAGGTGTAGTACGTTCCATCCACAGTTGGGTAGAGCATAAATTCTTGTGCTTTGTCAAAGAATTTTTCTTCGGTGAGCATTCCGTATTCAATCACTATTTTAATGTCGTCCCATTTCGCTTCAAAGTCTTCTCGGTTGTTTTTAAACAAACTCTTTAGCTTGTCTGCTACTTTACGGGTGATGTAGCTAGAGATTTTCTTTACAGCGCCATCAGCTTGCAAGTAACTACGCGATACATTTAATGGGATGTCTGGAGAATCAATCACCCCGCGAAGCATGGTTAAAAACTCAGGTACAATACCTTCTACATTATCGGTTACAAACACCTGATTTTGATACAATTGGATTCTGTCTTTTTGAATCTGCATGTCTTTATTCATCTTCGGGAAGTATAAAATTCCTGTAAGATTGAAAGGATAATCTACATTAAGGTGAATGTTAAACAAAGGCTCTTCAAACTGCATTGGATACAGCTCTCTGTAGAATTTGCTGTAATCTTCGTCTTTTAAATCACTAGGTTGTTTGGTCCAAGCTGGACTTGGATTGTTAATGATGTTATCTACTTCTTGCGTTGGAGCTGGATCTTCTTCTTTCGCATCTTCTGGCTTTGGAAGTGTTTCTGTCTTCATTCCAAACTTAATTGGAATTGGCATAAACTTGTTGTACTTCGTTAAAAGTTCTGTGATTTTACCATCTTCTAAGAAGGATACTTCCTCTTCACTAATATGTAAGATGATTTCGGTACCTCTTTCTTCTTTGGTGGTTTCTTCTAAGGTATAGTTTGGAGAACCATCACAGCTCCAATGTGCAGCTGGGGCATCTTTGTAGCTTTTGGTGATGATTTCTACTTTGTCTGCTACCATAAAAGCAGAATAGAACCCAAGACCAAAATGACCAATAATTCCAGCTTCTTCTCCTTTTTTGTCTTTGTATTTTTCGATGAATTCTTCGGCACCAGAAAAGGCAATTTGGTTGATGTATTTTTCAACCTCGTCTAACGTCATACCAATACCTTGATCAATGATGTGTAGTTTTTTACCTTCTTTATCTACTTTTACCTCAATTATAGGGTTGCCATAATCTACTTTGGCTTCACCAATGTTGGTAAGGTGTTTTAATTTTAAGGTGGCATCTGTTGCGTTACTAACTAATTCACGTAAAAAGATTTCGTGATCACTGTATAAAAACTTCTTGATTAACGGGAAAATATTTTCTACCGATACATTAATAGTTCCTGTACTCATGGATATATTATTTATTGAATTATAATTTTTATTTTTTTTCCACCGCTGAAGCTATGGCGACATGCGGTCGGAAATATTAGTTTCCATTAACCCATAGTCAAACAAAGTACCATACTTGATTTTGTGACAGGATGACATATGGGAAACTGAAATCAATCCCGAAGCTTCGGGAGAAATCGAAGGCGAAAACAAAAATCTCCCCTCTCAGCGGGAGAGGGGTTGGGGGTGAGGTAATTTTGACTTGATCCCGAAAGCTTTCGGGAGAAGTCGAAACCGAAATTGAAGTTGAAATAGTATTGTCAGGCTGATTCTGTCGAAGCCCGAGGTTTAAAACAACCCTTTGACTCCCGAAGCTTCGGGACAGACTGACAAATTGAAACAAAATGTTAACTTCACTATGTAGGGGAGTTATAACAAAAAAGCCACTTTCAAATTAATGAAAGCGGCTTTTGATACCTGTAATTTTAGAATGACTAACGTGTCTTCTATTTTCGGATCACTTTTTTAACAATACGACCTGCTTCTGTATTGATTTCAATAAAGTAGATTCCTGCACTTTTCGTGGTCAAATCTATCACTGCGTTTTTGCTAGCAAGTGTTTGTTTGCTTATGATTCTTCCTTGAATGTCACTAACTTGAATGCTTAAAATTTCAGTTTGTGGCGATGAAACTTTAACGATTCCGCTCGTTGGGTTTGGAAATAAAGCAATGTTGGCCATTAAAATTTCCGAAGTACTTAGAATACTCTCATCTATAAATTGCAATGTAAACCTATTATCAAACGTACCCATTGGACTGTTAAATGAATAAGGTGTTTCAGAAAGATTAGTAATACTACCAGTTTGAGTATCTCTTAAATAAATCGTTGCAGCTTCAATATTTGGACCAACAATATTCAGTATTGAAATTGTATACGCTGCATCCTCAGCAATTTGAGATGAGAAACCAAGCGATACTTGCGCATCCATAGTAAAAGTCTCACGTCCTTGAATACCTAGTGCCGCTGTACCGTCTATTAAATGAGAGTACAATGAAACGGGTACTCCCAAACGATCACTATCGTATCCTGCATCATATCCTGGCGTTGCTTGATTTGTAAAACCAATTAGCGCTGAACTAGCCAGTTGGTAATCATTACTGTTAATTGTCAACCAGATATTATCTTGGTTTTCTGGTGAACGGAGTGTATTATTACCATCAACACGACGCATCGCATTTGTAAACGTAGCATTTTGACCAGAACCTTCATTGGTTCCATTATTCTTTATACCAAAACCTTGTCCCGTAGCAATCATAATATCTCCAGCTGTTGCAGCAATAGGACTTCCTGTAGATGCTGGATTAAAACCAGTAGCATTATAGGTCGAGATGTCTGCCATGTTAAAATTAGCTGAATTTGCGCCCGGAAATGCTCCGGGTGTTGTATTATGCTCCCAAAAATAAAGCTCATCAATTGCGCTATTTGTAGTTCTAAAATCTAATGCTGAAATAGCAGATGCATAAGGGTTTGCTAACATATTTGAACTTGCATTTTTGTTCAATGACGAAGTTCCAGTTCCAGTTCCTGTTGTGTTGTAATCTAATGCATACGTAATGGTTCCGTTGTTTAAGGTTCCTTGAGAGTAACGTAAATCATAGGTTTGATTTCCATCTTCTATAGATACTTGTGGCCATACTAAATACCCTTCACCTGGAGTAAAGTTACTAGCAAAGTTTGTCCAGTCATTACTGTCTTCATCAACAAAGTTAGCGCCACCAGGAAATGCCATTTGAACATCTGGATGCGGACGGAAATTTGTTGTTGTATGATTTAGTATTCTAAAAATAAGATTGTCCAATCCTTCAGGTATATCTGCTGTCATAGGATTTCCTAGTACCATGAAGTCACGTGGTTTTAGGTTTGCCGTAGTAACATTTACGTTAATTGTACCATTATTAGTTACCGTTGCATTCTCTAAAACTTGTACAATACTTCCTTGGTGTGCTACTTCAATTGTACTTCCAGCTTCAACTGTAATATCGTTATCTATCAAGGCAAATTCTCCTGCGTTAATGGTTAATGTGGCTCCATTTGAAACGACTATTTTGCAGGCTGTAATATTTCCGAGGGATGTATCATAATTGCTTATAAAAATAGCTCTTTTTGTGGCGTCTGGTTCTCCATTGCTCCAGGTACCTGCAGTGCCATAAACGGTGAAGTCTAAGCAATCACCAATGGCTAAGGTTGAAAACGTATGGGGGCCAGAACTGTTAGAACCGCAAACAGCTTGTACATCAAATTGGTACTCATGGTCTGGAATTAAACCAGTAGCATTATATGTTGGTGATGTAAGGTTAGAAACGGTGGGTGTACCTGTCAATGTTTCTCCGGCGGTGAGATCAACTATTTCAAGATTCCACGCATCTATTGGCGTTGATCCTCCTGGCGTCCATGTTAAGGTGGCTTCGGTTTGTGTAATGTTAGAAGCTCCTAAATCACTGGCGCCTACGCATACTACTAGTGTACCCGTTGTAAAAAGGAAAGGACCTTGCCAGTGATTGTTTGTACCTGAGGCACAATCTGGTTGTAGCCATAATTCGTAATCATTTGCTTGTTGTAAACCATTTATAGAATACGCTGTAGAAGAAACACTATACGTGTCAAAAACAGTGTACGAGTTGGTAAATGGTGGTTCCCCAAATGTTACATTTCTTAGCCCTATATTCCAATCAGTATCAACAACGGTATCCCAACTAAAAGAAGCCCCATCAAAGAAAGTACTTTCTATTTGTATGCTTTCATAACTTGTGGGTTCACAAAAATTGGTGTGTGAATAACTCTTTTTTACCCAATCACCAACTGAGCCTCCTCCGCAATTTGCTCTTACATATGCATCAACACTAAGACCAACAATAGGAGATATTAAGTTGATTGATGGACTTGTTAGTGTTGTACTTGGTATATCACTGGGAGCTGGTGCTGCTGAACCTGCTTGTTGTGCTATTAAATCCCAAGAAGATTCGTTAGCTCCCGGAGTCCAGGTTAATCGAGCCGTAGTATTTGTAATGTTAGACACTACAAGATTTGTAGGAGGTGGGCATTTTCTCATAAACGTAATAGAAGCCCCAAGTACCAAACCTGAAATATCATTATCTTGACTATCACAAACTTTAAGTCTCCAAAATCCATTAAGATCAGAACCATCTAGAAACGAAAAGGTACCGCGAGGTAAATATACCCCCGAAAATGGGGCAACACCATCAGAAATAGAGGTTGTGGCATATGGTGCGAATATAGTATTAGAGAAATTATTACCTGTACCACCATCAAATAATGTCAAAAGTAAATTTTTATCATTAGCAGGCACAGACATAGTTATAAATAAATCTCCTACATTTTGATGTGCAATATCAATCATGATATTGTCAATAACCCAGTTGTCGCCTATAACACCACTAATGGTATTCACGTCTAAGAAAAAATTACCTACGAGTCCTCCATCTAGAGAAAGATCACAATCAGGTAAATATGTAACTGCTCCCGTATTTTGGACGGTAAAGGTTTCGGTTTGTGTATACCCATGCATAAAGCAAAAAAGGGATAGTATTAAAAATGTAATTGACTTTTTCATAATGTATTATTTAGTTGTTTGTTATTTTAAATAGTATTTGTTGTCAAATGTATGTTGAGAAGCAAGAAAATTGTAAAAAGAGGTCTAGACAAAAATCTAGACATCTATTTAAGTTGTTGTATATCAATTATTTGAAATCTAGCTTCGTTTATTTTTTTATTTAATCGATACCTGCTTGTATACACACTATTGGGTAAAATTCCCAATATTTTTGCAATGCTATTTGTATTAAAAAGGAGTGTTTCTAATAGTAATAATTGTTCCTCTTTATGGGTTAGGTAAATGCCTTGTATTTGAAAAGGGTAAAAGAAATCTGGATAGATGCTATTAAATTGCTCCTTATTGGCATTCCAATCCATTTGCAGTGAGTTGTTAGAAAGTATTGTTTTTATTAAATGTTCCTTGATAGTTTGTCTTTCTGTGTTTGTCATGTCCTTTTATAATTAGGTGATGTGCATCGATGGTAAACGATAGCCCATCTGTGAGGACAAATAGAATTATAATGTGGCAAGGAAACTAAAAAGGAGTCTAGACAAAGTTCTAGACAACGCATATACATACATCAAAACCCATGTTTTACAAGGGTTTTGATGTATTAATAAAAAAATTGCAATGTTCTTTGTACTACAAAAAGTAAACCTTATGATTTTAAAAAATCAATAATAGAAACCTCTTTAGAGATGTTTAGTTTTTTTCGAAGCCTGTATCTGGAAGTATGAACACTATCTGGAGAGATACCAAGCATGTTTGCTATTTCATTGGTTTTAATGGTTAATTTTTCTAATGAAATAAGACGCTCTTCAGCATCAGAAAAATTGAAGCCTCTATTTTTGAGGTCAATAAAAAAGTGCTTGTGCACATTGGTGAATTTACTTTTAAAAGTAGCCCAATCTTCATTTGTTAAAATTCTAGAATCTACTAGTTCTTGCAATTCTATATGTTCTTCTTTCTCTCCATATAAAGATTTTAAAGAATCAATTTCCTTTTTGAGTACCTCCTGTTCTTTACTTTTTACAAGCATTTCTTTAGTAAAAGAAGTTAATTCTTCTTTGCTTAGTGTTAATTGCTCGGCAATAACCTTTCGCTTACGTTTGGCTCTTTCCAATAAATAATAGGTTAAACCAGCCATTAATAAAAAGGATGCAATTAAAATGGTATAGAGTATTTTTTGTTTGCCTTTGGCGATTTTCTTGTCACTTTCTAATTGTTTGATTTCTGAATCTTGTTTTATAATTTCATTTTCCTTGAGTGAAGTTTCAAACTTAGTTTGGTAATAGGACATGTTTTGAACATTTTTAATACTAGAAATAGAATCTTTTATCTTGTAATAAGCATTTAAATGCACATTTTTTTTAGGTACATCTCCTAGTTGCTCATAGACGTCTGCTACAAACTTTTCAGCATTATATATTTCAACAAAACCATCTTCTGCTCTTTTTAAAGCTAAGTGTTCCTTTCCATACTTTAAAGCATTAGTGTAATTACGCTTAGCAAAGTTTAACTGCTTTAATGCTTCTATATAATAGGTTTTATTTCCACCTGTGGTATAATTGTTAGGGCTGTTTTCAACTTCAAGTAGATAGGCCTCAGCTTTACTAATACTGTCCGTACTTGCATAGGCAATCACTAAATTATTTAAAACATTAGGCTCTATTCTAACTCGGTATTCAGATGTTTTTACCTCATTTTCGGTCAGTAGTAAATATTTTATCCAATTATCGTTATCACCTTGATTTCTATAATCTAGTGCTGCATTATAGTATAAAGGAGTTAATACGGGTAACTTTCCAGATTTTGCCAATGCTATAGCCTCGTTTCTTACATTTTCGGCTTCTTTGTAAAATTCATTTTGACTATAAAGTACAGAGAGTGAAGTATTGGTATTTATTAATTGAATTGTATCTTTAGTTTTTCGGAATACTGTACTTGCGTCTTTTAAATAGCTAATGGCTTCAGAAAAATTGCCAAGTTCTATATGTGCATTACCAAATCTCTGTTTTATGGAGGCAATCTGTCTTTCGTTTTTTCCCTTAATTGCATATTGCATTGCCGTTTGCAACACATTTAAGCTATTCTCCATATCTCTTAATATATAATAGGTATCACCCGTATATGAATATATATTAGCAGCATACATAAAGTTTTTAGAACCTTTTTCTTTGCCTTCAAAATTTTTGAAAATTCTCAAACTTTCCTCAACATCTCCCAGAATGTTTGTTTTGTAATAAATTAAATCACCGGTATTTCGAGTAGCACTGGTAAAAGATTTTATTTCTAGAGCTAATGTAATATTCGCTTTAATGATAGAATCATATTTGTACTCTTCATTAAACTCAATTAGACGAATTAAGCTATCTGTTAAAACAACTCGTTCTTCGTTTTCGGTATCCTGGATGAGTGTTTTAAGATTTTCAATATTTTGGCTGAGGGTATTTGTTTGCGATTGTACTGTTACTGTACATAAAAGAATCACTGTAAACAAAGCAAAAAAAAGATATTTCATAGAAAATGTTGGGTAGAGATTCTTCAAAAACGGTTTCCGAGCTTCAGCAAGATAAGCTTTTAAATTCCATGAGTAGCCTAAAGAAGATTTTATTAAAACCTCAAGTGTAATTATGTGACTTATTTTTTGGCGTTCCCCGTCCTAAGGGCTGGGTCAGGCTGTCTGCTATATCTTTTGTTCGTACCTCACAAAAGGATGCCGCTTCCATCCTTAACGCAAATCGAAATCGAAGTCGAAAATGAAAAATGCTCCCCTCTCAGCGGGAGAGGGGTTGGGGGTGAGGGAATTTTGACTTGATCCCGAAAGCTTTCGGGAGAAATCGAAATCGAAACTGAAACCTGCAAGGTATGAGGAGGTATAATGATCCTTGTAGGTTTATATCAAAATTGAGAATTACCCTTCGACAAGCTCAGGGTGACAAATTAAAAGAAATTTCCCCTCTCAGCGGGAGAGGGGTTGGGGGTGAGGGAATTTTGACTTGATCCCGAAAGCTTTCGGGAGAAATCGAAATCGAAACTGAAACCTGCAAGGTATGAGGAGGTATAATGATCCTTGTAGGTTTATATCAAAATTGAGAATTACCCTTCGACAAGCTCAGGGTGACAACTTAAAAGAAATTTCCCCTCTCAGCGGGAGAGGGGTTGGGGGTGAGGGAAATTGAAGTCTATAGAATATACACTCCACTTTTAACAGAATATTGTGTTTAACGAAGCGACTTCAAGATTAAACATTTTGTATTTTTACAGTATCCTAAAAAACAGTGTTATGGCAACAAAAAAGACCACTACTACAAAGAAAAAAACGACTACCAAAAAGAAGGTAATTACTAGAGATACCATAGTCTCTGCCTATATGGAATATGTCTTAGAACATGAAAAAACGCCCAAAAGTGTTTTTAAGTTCACCAAAGAACATAACATGTCTGAATCTGATTTCTATAAGTTCTTTGGAAGCTTTGAAGGACTCCAACGTGGTATTTGGACAACCTTTTTTGATCATGCCATGAAGTTAGGACAAAAAAATCCTGCCTACGAGGAGTTTAACAACCAAGAAAAAATGCTGACATTTTTCTTCACTTTTTTTGAGTTATTAACTGCCAATAGAAGTTATGTCATGTTCGCACTAAATGAGCATCGTGATATGATGAAAAACATGAAACAGCTTAAAGATTTAAGAACACATGTCAAAGAATTTGCAGGAACGCTCATCAATGAGAAGAACGACGAGAAGTCCTTTAAGATATTAAAGCAGCCTGTATCTGTGTTTAGTGAAGGTGCTTGGTTACAAACAATGTTCATTTTAAAGTACTGGATGGAAGATAACTCGCCATCCTTCGAGAAAACTGATGTTGCTATCGAAAAATCGGTGCGTGCCATTTTTGATGTGTTTGAAACTACTCCCTTAGAGAGTATCCTAGATTTTGGGAAATTCTTGTGGAAAGAGAAAATGAATTAAAACAATTTCTGGGATAGGAATATTTCAGAAAACATACTACATAAAAGCCGTAACAGGCACTGCCTATGAAAACAATAGATAGCATTCCTACGGGCAAGATATCAAGAGCCTCAAAACTCGTAAAAACAGGCGTAAAGGTTGGTGTAAATCAACTTAAATATTATGGTGACAAAATCATAGATCCAGAAAATGCCAAGGATAAACTAAACCAAAATAACGCAAGCGACATCTATGATGGTTTAAAAAGTCTCAAGGGTTCGGCGTTGAAAGTAGCCCAAATGTTGAGCATGGAAAAGAACATATTGCCCAAGGCCTATGTGGAGCAATTCTCATTGGCGCAATTTTCTGTACCACCTTTGTCGGCTCCTTTGGTTCGAAAAACATTTTATAAGTATTTTAATGCGTTTCCGGAAGATCTCTACGATAGTTTTAACCCAGCATCTGTTGCAGCGGCAAGTATCGGACAAGTGCACAAGGCCACCAAAGATGGAAAGGCTTTAGCGGTTAAAATACAATATCCTGGGGTGGCAGAAAGTATTAGCAGTGATTTAGCGATGGTAAAACCCATTGCTATGAAGATGTTTAATATTAAGGGGAAAGACAGTGATAAATACTTTAAAGAAGTAGAAGGGAAGTTGCTCGAAGAAACCAATTATGTACTAGAGGTGGAGCAAAGTCAACAAATGGTGAGTGACTGTAGCCATATTCCGCATCTAACATTTCCGAAGTACTATCCAGCATTATCCAACGAGCGCATCATCACTATGGATTGGATGGAAGGGGAGCACTTGAGTGAGTTTACTAAGCATAACACAGACAAGGATTTAGCAAACCAATTAGGACAAGCACTATGGGATTTTTACATGTTTCAAATGCATGAATTGAAACGCGTGCATGCTGATCCGCATCCTGGAAATTTCTTGGTGACCAAAACAGGAGATTTAGTAGCCATAGATTTTGGTTGTATTAAACAGGTACCTGAAGAATTTTATATCCCGTATTTCGAACTGGCGGTGCCAGAAAATATTAATAACCCAGAAGTATTTACTGAGAAGTTATATGCTTTAGAGATTTTAACGCCTACGGATACTCCAGCAGAAATTAAATTCTTTTCTGCCTTGTTTCATGAAATGCTGAGTTTGTTTACCCAACCCATGCATAGTGAAACATTTGATTTTAGTGATGCTACCTTCTTTAGTAAGATTGCCGATTTAAGTGAGAAGTATTCTAAAGATACCGAGATACGTAAAATGAACGGAAACAGAGGTTCAAAACACTTCCTATATATTAATAGAACCTTTTTTGGACTCTATAATTTGATGAATGACTTAGGAGCTAAAGTTTTAGTGAACAATTTTAAGACGTTAAAAAATTAATAATGTTTAACTATTAGTAAAATATATTAAACAAAATATGTATCTTTAATTATAATAGATAGTAGTTTTCAATCTTTGTTACCTACTATTTTATTGGTTAGGTTGTTTAAAAAAGGAAGGCTGGTTGCCTTCCTTTTTGTTTGTATCCTGTTATTTTTTTATCTCTTTGGTGACATTCAACGTGTTGCTGTTTTTGTTTTTTACATGTTTTTCAAGCCATTCATCTTGCTCCCATAGTAAATGTAAAATACTTTCTTTTGCTCTGTATCCGTGGCTTTCTTTTGGTAACATGACCAACCTTGCAGGAGCTCCTAAACCCTTTAAAGCATTAAAATAGCGTTCACTCTGTAGTGGGTAAGTCCCTGAATTATTATCGGCTTGTCCATGAACTAACAGTAATGGTGTTTTCATTTTATCGGCATGCATAAAAGGTGACATGGTGTAGTAGGTTTCTGGAGAATCCCAATAACTACGTTCTTCGCTCTGAAAACCAAAAGGGGTAAGGGTTCTATTATAAGCACCACTTCTTGCAATTCCCGCCGCAAATAGGTTTGAATGACTTAGTAAATTTGCCACCATGAAGGCGCCATAACTGTGTCCGCCAACTGCAATACGATCTCTATCAATATAGCCTAATTTGTCAACGGCATCAATCGCGGCTTTTGCATTGGCTACCAATTGTGTTCTAAAGGTGTCATTGGGTTGCTCATCTCCTTCACCAACAATTGGGAAGGCTGCATCGTCTAACACTACATAGCCTTTGGTGACCCAGTAGATAGGACTTCCCCAAAACGGAAATGTAAACTCGTTTGGATTGCTGGTACTTTGTGAGGCACTACTTTTGTCTTTAAATTCTCTTGGATAGGCCCATAAAATCATAGGTAGATTTTTGCTAGTTTCTTTGGTATAACCAGCAGGTAGGTATAGGGTCCCTTCTAAATCTAAACCATCGTCACGTTTGTATTTAATAACTTCTTTATGTACATTTTGAATACTCTTAAAAGGATTTTCAAATGCAGTCACTGGTGTTAATCCTTCTTTTTTAGTAATGTCCCTAAAATAGTAATTAGGGTATTCATTTTTAGATTCTATACGAACAAGGATTTTACCATTTTTCATATCAATAGCATCGCGAATGTCTTCTTTCTTGTTGGTGTAACTAGATTGGTATAAGCGTTTGGTATCTTTTGTTACCAGGTTGTATTGGTCTATAAATGGGAATTGTCCTTTTTCAGAATAGCCATCACCCATTAAATAGGCAAGTCCGTCATTAATATCTAGTACATATCTATTGTATTGGTTTTTTGTAGTGACAAAATTACCAGGGTCACTGTATTGATCTTGGTAGTTTCTATCACTAATAATCGTTGCTTTTCCTTTGGTAGATGGGTTAAAGAGATAGGTTTTGGTATTTCTGTCATTCCACCAATAATCATATGCTATGGCTGTATAGTCATTTCCCCAAGTAATGCCAGAAAATCTATTTTCGACTTTTAGAATTTCATTTCCATCTCCATTAAAAGGAGCTTCTAATTGGTACACAATATCTCTGTATTTCACCTTAATTTCTGGATCTCCATTGTCTTGTGCAACAGCATATACAAGGCTTGCAGGTTTATCGCCTCTCCAACTAAAGTCACGTTTGCCAGTTCTAGTGGCCATAAAACCTTTGGGTCTTACTTCATCTAAGGGCACATTATTTATCATGGAGATTTGCTTTCCTTTCTGGGTATACACGGTTTGCGTGTATGGAAATCTATAATAAGGCACTAGGTATGAAAATGGTGTTTTAATTTCTGTAATCATCACATATTCTCCATTAGGAGAAAAACTAATGGAACGATACATAGCAGCCGGCATAAATTCTGAAATGTTACCACTCAAGGTTACTTTTTTTAATTCGGAAATAGCAAGGGTTTGAAAGTTTGCTTCATCATTAGGGTTTTTTAATAAATCCTGGTAGGTTCTGTTTTGAGCTTTTTGTCCATCACTTACGGTAACCGTGGGCCCCGAAGGAACAGCTTCATTTGTATTAATGAGCTGTTTTCTATTGCTAGGTAACATTTTCACCAACAATGAGCTACTATCTTTAAACCAACTAATGGCATTCCCCATGTTAGCATTTACAGTAGCATCTGTCAATTTTTTTACAGAAGCTTTTTCAATATCAAGTACCCAAACTTCTGCTCCCGTTGAAGTTGTATTTAAGCAAGCAATCATTTTTTGATTGGGAGACCAAGTAAAATTTGATAACCTTGGATTACTAGGCAAACCGCTAATTTCTTTAACGGTTTCACTTAAGGCTTTTTTAATTTTAATGTTGTTCCAATAGTTGGTGCGACTTCCAATATTGGTTTTTGGGTTTATTCTTAATCCGCCTAAACGAAGTTCGGTTTCCGATAATTCGGCAATACTTTTATAGGCATCTCGATAGAGGAGTACCACATTTTCTGCCTTGTCATCCAATAATACCGAGGGTGCTAAAGGAGTGTTTACAAGGTCTAAAATTTCTTTTGAAGGCTTTTGGTATCCTAGATTATCTTGCGCAAGTAAGGGACTAGATATAAGTAATAATACGAGTAGTAGTGCTAGTTTTTTCATGATGAGATATTTTTAGTTCAAGGTAACCAAAAATAAATTGCATGTCAACACCCATTTACGCAATTACATTGTACAATTTGGACAGCAATTGGAGTATTAAAATTTCCGAAGTTAGACTTATTCTTCTAATAAATCGGGTCTTCTTTTTTGGGTATTTTTATAGGCCTCCTCTTCACGCCATTTTTCTATGTTGCCAGCGTGACCACTCAACAAAACATCTGGTACTTTCCAGCCTTTGTATTCTGCGGGTCTTGTATAAATAGGAGGTGCTAATAAATCATCTTGAAAGCTATCGGTAAGTGCGCTGGTTTCATTGCCAAGCACTCCGGGAATGAGACGAATAACAGCATCACAAACAATAGCTGCAGCAAGTTCACCACCGCTAAGTACATAGTCGCCTACCGATATTTCTTTGGTCACAAATTGATCGCGCACACGTTGATCGACTCCTTTATAATGTCCACATAAAATAATGATATTTCCTTTTAAGGAAAGCTGATTGGCAATGCCTTGATCGAGTGTTTCTCCTTCGGGAGTCATGTAGATAACTTCATCGTAATCGCGCTCTGCTTTTAGGCCGCTAATACATTTGTCGATGGGTTCAATCATCATGACCATACCGGCTCCACCACCAAATTGATAATCGTCTATTTGATTGTAACTATTAGTTGCAAAATCTCTAAGGTTGTGTAAATGTACTTCTACAAGGCCTTTTTCAATGGCGCGTTTGAGTATAGAGGCCTCGAAAGGACTCTTTAGTAATTCTGGTAATACGGTAATAATATCAATGCGCATTGGACCTAAGATTTTGATGTAAAAGTACTATTTTTAAAATATTGGGAGTTGTCTGTTCGAGTTCTCCCGAAGCCTCGGGATGAGAACTATTTTTTATTGAAAGTTACGATAGGTTTCGACTGCGCTCAACCGGACATTGGAAAACTATTAAAAAAGATGTTTTAAAAATAAAGAAGCCTATTGCTCTTCGATAAATTCGTTTAATTCATCGATGGTCATTTCAAATTCAAATGCGTCATTTACTTTCCAGTAGTTTTCTGGATTGTAGCATGCAGGATAGGCATGTTTTGCAAATTCTAATTTGGTGCTTTCGAAATCAAATAACAACATGATTTTTTTGATTTGTGTAGCAGTAAGGCAGTTGCTTCTCGTGATTTGTTTGGCTAGAGTAAGCTTAGAATCTTCAAAACTCTTATTTGCAATACTATCTTTAAGATCAATAAAATCGGTGCTGCCCATTACATAGCAATCGGTTTCTGTTTCTTCAACAATAAGTGCGTCTTCTTGAATGGTAGTTTGTGTAGACTCATTAATTTCTACATCCATACCTATATTAATGTCTCCTGTATTTACGCCAACATTTACATTGGTATTATTGTTAATAATGGTTGTTTGTGCAGAGACTGTGTTAGCTGCAAGTAGCACTGTAAGTGTAAGTAGTATTTTTTTCATGATAAGATGTTTTGGGTTTTGTTTTCAAAAGCAATGCCAAATTTGGTTTTATTACTGCATTATTTTAAAAAGGCTTTTTTCCTTTTCTCTTATTTCTTTGATTGAATTTTTTGTCGCCTTTGGTTTTGGCTTTTTTGTATTTCTGTTTGATGGTTCTTTTGTAGGATCCTCCTTGATTGGTTTTACTATTCTTTTCACTTTTTTCATGGAAACTTTCACCACCTTCTTCAAACTGTTGTTTGTGAGGATTGTCTCGTTCCATACGAACCGGTTGTTCTTCTGGAGTAAGCTTTTTTGAAATTTCAACATCTTCAGGAATGTCCATTTTTTCTATAGTCATATCCATAAGTGTTTCAATGGCTTCCTTGCTTGCTTGTTCTTTTTCTGTGCTTAATAAAATAGACGTTCCTTCTGCTTCTGCACGACCCGTTCTACCAATACGGTGCATGTAGTTTTCTGGAAACCTAGGCGTATCAACATTTATTACATGACTTACTTTGTCCAAATCTAATCCACGCGCCATAATATCTGTAGTCACTAAAATACGTGTTAGGTTGGCATTAAAGTTTTCAATAGAACGTATCCTGTAGTTTTGAGTTTTGTTAGAGTGTATTACAGCGACCGCATCTTTGAATTGCTCTTGTAGTAATTCGTATAATAAGTCGGCTCTTTTTTTATTAGGCACAAAAACAAGGGTTTTTGTAAATGTGTCTTTGTCTTTTAATAGGTGACCCACCAAATTGGCTTTGGTATAAAAATTAGGAACATCAAAGGCAATTTGTTTGATGTTGTCTAATGGTGTCCCGCTAACTGCAACAGAAATAGTAGTTGGGTTTTTAAAAAAGTCTTTGATAAATACTTCCACATCATCGGTCATGGTTGCCGAGTACATGATGTTTTGACGCTGCTCTTGTAATAGTTCAAAGATATTGGTGAGCTGAAATCGGAACCCTAAGTCTAGCATTACATCCACTTCATCGATCACCAGTTTTTTGATACTTTTTGTTTTTAGTGCTCTGCTTAGCACCAAGTCGTACAATCTTCCTGGAGTTGCCACTACAATATCTGCACCTTGCATTACGGCTTCTTTGTGGGTATTGATATTAATACCTCCATATACACCTACTACTCGAATAGAAGAGTATTTTCCAAACTTTTCTATTTCATCCACAACTTGCAAGACTAATTCACGTGTAGGGACCAATACCAAAATACGGGGGTCTGTTTGTTTGGAGAATTTGAGTCCGCTAATAAGCGGTAACATATATGCAAAAGTTTTTCCCGTACCCGTTTGTGCAATACCTACTACATCTTTTCCAGAACCAATAGGTGCAAACGACTTTTGTTGAATTTCGGTAGGTTTTGTAAACCCCAAATCCTCAATTGCATAATGCAGTTGTTTGTTAATTTTAAAATCGTGAAAAGAATCCATGTTGGGTATTTTTGGCAAAGCTACTATATTTTGCTTGAAGGGCGATCTAAAGGGGGAGAGATTAATGAAATCGATCCCGAAAGCTTTCGGGAGAAACTGAAATCGAAACTGAAATCGAAATCGAAGTCGAAACACTTTTTCCTCCCGAAGCTTCGGGACTAAAGGGTGGTGTTTCTAACGAAACCCTGCAAGGTGTTGCCGCAGGCCTCCTTATAGGTTTATGAGTTACAATGAAAAGATGTAGTCTGCCAACTGCCACTGAGCACTGCTTACTTATCTACCCCAGAGGTCCAAGTATAATGAAGTACTTCAATATCTTTTTCCCAGTCTAACCTTTCATACAAATGTTGCGCAGGGTTTGTGACTTCTGTTTCTAGGGTAATGCCTTTGGCATTTTTTGAGATTGCAATCTCTTTTGCTTTGCTCATTAATGCTTCTCCAACTCCTTTTTTTCTGAAATGTTCTGAAACGAATAAATCGTTTAATATAAAAGTACGTTGCATAGAAACGGAAGAGAAACTAGGATAAAGTTGCGTAAAACCCATGGGAGTATCATTTTCATCTAGCGCCAATAAAATGATGGAGTCTTTTTTATAGAACCGTGCCGATAAAAAATCTTCGGCAGCTGCTAGGTCACTTTTTTGTTTGTAGAAAACACGATAGCCATCAAATAAAGGAACCAATTGTTTAATGTTGTCTATGGTTGCTTGTATGATATGTACTTCGTTTTTGGTCATGTGATAAAGTTATAAGAATTATTCATATAGTTGAAATTCCCTCACCCCCTCCCGAAGCTTCGGGACCTCTCCCTCTCAGAGGGGAGGTTTTTCAATGCAAAAAGCCGCAAACGCAAGGTTTACGGCTTCTAATATTTCCGACCGCGTGTCGCAAAAGCTTTAGCGGTGGCGCAAGAAAAAATACTACTAATAGTACGTGAATCTTCTTACTTTGGCAATGTGCTTTGCCAATCTAATTACTTGGTGGCTGTATCCATATTCGTTATCGTACCAAACATAAATAACAGCGTTTTTTCCATCTTTAGTAACAATAGTAGCATTACTATCAAATATAGAAGGAGCCGAAGATCCAACAATATCACTAGATACTAACTCGTTGTTTAAAGAATATTTAATTTGCTCTACTAAGTTTCCTTCTAGCGCGTATTTTTTCATGGTTGCGTTTAAACCATCTACTGATGTTGGATTTTCAAGCTCTAAATTTAAAATAGCCAATGATCCGTTTGGTACAGGAACTCTAATAGCATTTGATGTTAGTTTTCCTTCAAATGATGGTAGGGCTTTAGAAACTGCTTTTCCAGCACCCGTTTCTGTAATCACCATATTCAAGGCAGCAGCACGACCACGACGGTGTTTTTTGTGCATGTTGTCTACCAAGTTTTGGTCATTAGTGTAGGCGTGAATGGTTTCTAAATGCCCTTGAACTACTCCAAAACTATCTTCAATAGCTTTTAATACAGGCGTAATTGCATTGGTAGTACACGATGCAGCAGAGAAAATATCCATTTCATCTGGATTGTTTTCAAAGTGATTTACACCATGTACAATGTTAGGAATACCAGCTCCAGGAGCTGTTAATAATACTTTACTTGCTCCATTAGGAACTAAGTGACGGCTCAATGCTTCTTTGTCTCTAAAAGCACCCGTATTATCAATTACCAAGGCATCGTTAATTCCATAGGCTGTGTAGTCTATTTCTTCTGGTCCGTTAGCCGAGATAATATGAACTGTAGTTCCGTTTATAATTAAGGCTTTGTTCTCTAGATCTACACGAACTGTACCTGGGAAATCTCCATGTACAGAATCGTATTGTAATAACGAAGCTCTTTTTTCTAATACTTTTTGGTCAATAGCACCACGTGTTACAATAGCACGAAGACGCATCTGACTTCCTTGACCGGTGCGTGTCATTAATTCGCGTGCTAACAAACGACCAATTCTACCAAAACCATACAACACAACATCTTTAGGAGTAATGTCGTCTTTGTCTTGAGCATCTTTTAATTTTTCAGAAACAAAAGCAAGCGCGTTTGTATCGTTCTCTTCTAAATGGTACTCATAGGTAAGTTTACCAATATCCAGTTTAGCTGGAGGAAGATCTAATGTTTTAATAGCTTGTGCGATTTCAACAGAGTCAAAGATCGAAATAGGCTTTTGTACAAATTCTCCTGCATACTCGTGAAGGTTTAAAATTTCACTGGCATTACGGTCAATTAATTGATTGCGAAATAATACCAATTCTATCGATTTGTCATACCACAAATCACTAATGATATTAATAAATGCTACTGTGGCCTTACGGCGGTCAGTTTGAAAAGACAGTTCTTTTTCATAAACGTCATCAAAACTCATAGGTTGTGCTTTTTAAGTGTTTTTGAATTGTCAAAAACGGTTGTTAAAATGTTGCGCAAAAGTAATTATTTTCTTGGGTTTTATGGTGTTAAACATTTAAAAAAAAGTTGGGTTTTTATCCCTTCGGAAATGTTAGAGGAAAAGACTATTTTCTTAGGTTCAATTTGCATAAACCTAAAAGTTTGTCGTGCCTCCTCATGCCTTGCAGGTTCAATTTATTCTTCGTTTTTGTCTTCAGCTTCAGTTTCGTCCCGAAAGCTTTCGGGATCGATTTCAAAAAAAAAACACCCCAGCAACGTCAATTGTGGGGTGTCATTTTTAGATAAAAATTTGTTACACTTCCTTCCTATCTAAAAATATAATTATGTGTTTCTCCTTTTTTGTTTACAAAAGTCAATTTTACTGGGTCTGCGTAATTTCTTTTGGTCATGATTTCTCTTACATCATTCACATTGGTAACAGGGATGTCATCAATTTTTGTGATGATATTTCCTTCTAAACCATATCGAGCTACATCTTTTCTTAGGGCTTTGGTTATAGAAACTCCTCCTTCAAGATTAAACCTGTCTAAAATGCCTGGGTTGGCTTTTCCTACTTCAATACCTAGATCTTTAATTTCAAAGAGCTCTAATTTGATTAAGGTAACTGGAATTCTTTTTTGAGTGCCATTACGTAACACGGTTACTTCAACTACATCGTTTGGTCTCTTAGCTCCTAAATAACCCGTTAAGTCAGAAAACTTAGAAACTTGTAAACCATCTAATTCTTTAATGATATCTCCTTTTTTAATACCTCCCTTATCAGCTCCTCCACCTTTTTCAACACCTCCAACATAAACTCCTTCTGTTTCATCAATGCCTAATTCGTCTGCTACCTTTGAGTTTAAATTTCCACCACTAATACCCAATATGGCTTGCTGTACATTTCCAAACTCCATGATGTCTTCAATCACTTTTCTAGCAATGTTACTTGGTACTGCAAAAGAGTAGCCTACATAAGACCCTGTTTCACTTGTAATGGCAGTATTAATACCAATAAGTTCTCCTCGAGTGTTTACAAGAGCACCGCCACTGTTTCCACGATTTACAGCTGCGTCTGTTTGAATAAAAGATTGATTTTGTCCATCACGTTCATCCAAGTCTCTTGCTTTTGCACTTACAATCCCTGCAGTTACAGTTGAAGTAAGTCTAAAAGGGTTTCCAACTGCCAATACCCATTCACCTACTTTTACAGTATTAGAATCACTAAAAGGTACAAATGGTAATGGTTCTTCGGTGTCTATTTTAATTAATGCAATATCTGTTTTAGGATCGGTACCAATTAACTCGGCTGGATAGGTTGCGTTGTTGTTTAAGGTTACCTCAAGTTCGGTTGCATTATCAATTACGTGATTGTTGGTAATAATATAACCATCTGGAGAAATAATAACACCGCTACCGCTACCTTCAAGTTTTCTAGGTTCTCCACCTCCACGAATATAATCCATCATGTTGGTAGGTACTCTGCTATAGGTGGTATTAATAACGTGTACTACAGCATTCACTGTTTTATCTGCTGCCACTGTAAAATCTATGGTGGTTGTAGGGGTATTTGCTGAAAAGTTTGTAGGTGTATAGTTAATCGGGGTTGTTGCTGTTTTAGTTGCAACTGGTGTTTTGTCAGTTTTTGTTTCAAGTAATTTGTAACCTCCAAGTGTAAGCGCTCCTGCTACAAGGGCTACAGCAAATAATTTCATAGTCTGTTTCATCTGTTTCATTTTTTTTGTTTTAAAGGTCAGATGCAATTCGCCATTAAATTTTTAGATAAACATCCAAGTTCATTCACATGGCTCATTTCATAGGTTTATACTTTAGTTATGTATTAGTAACAATTATTAGACGCTAAATATTTTGTTGTATTTCAAAATTTAACAATCCTTAACAATTATCTTTCGTTTTAGAAGCTGTTTCTATTTCATACCTTTGCGCAGATGCAATTACCCTTTTATAAATATCAAGGTACCGGAAATGACTTTGTCTTAATCGATAATCGTCAGCAAATATTCCCCAAAAATGATACCAAAATAATCGCTCAATTCTGTAATCGAAAATTTGGTGTGGGGGCAGACGGACTCATCCTTTTGGAGGATCATAAGAGTGCAGATTTTACCATGGTGTACTTCAATGCCGATGGAAATGAAAGTACCATGTGTGGTAATGGAGGTAGATGCATTGTACATTTTGCTGCTTATTTGGGTGTGATTACAAATCAAACTACATTCATGGCAATCGATGGGGCACATCAGGCTACTATTTCAAAGAATAGTGTTGCATTGCATATGACACCTGTTTCTGAAATTTTAACTACCGACACGCATTGCTTTTTAAACACAGGGTCTCCACATCATGTTGAATTGGTGGAAGCTATTGAAACCCTAGACGTTTTTGAAAAAGGACGCAACATACGAAATGATGTCTATGGGTTGGAGGGTGCTAATGTAAATTTTGTGTCTAAAATTTCCGAAGATACCTTTAGTGTGCGCACCTATGAACGTGGTGTTGAAGATGAAACTTTGTCATGTGGTACGGGAGTAACAGCTGTAGCTATTGCTATGTTTGAGACAGGTAAAACCAATGCGAATCAAGTACATTTACAAACTCCTGGCGGACGCTTGAATGTGTCTTTTGCAAAAGAAGGTAATACCTATATCGATGTTGTTTTGGAAGGACCCGCAACACAAGTCTTTAAAGGATTTTGGGAGCTATGATGTTACAAGGAGAGACTATACAATTACGTGCCTTAGAGCCTACAGATCTTGATTTTTTGTATGCTTTAGAAAATGATAAAGAACTTTGGAAGGTAAGTCATACCCTGACCCCGTTTTCGAAATATATATTGACACAATACCTAGAAAATAGCCATCGTGATATTTTTGATGTGAAGCAATTACGTTTAATTATTGAACACAAAGAAACAAAAGCACGATTAGGGTGTATCGATTTATTCGATTTTAACCCGCAGCATCATCGAGTAGGAGTAGGGCTTGTTATTTTTGAACCCTCAGCCCGTGGTAAAGGCTACGCAAAAGATAGTTTAAAAGTACTGTGTGATTATGCTGTACAACACTTGCAAGTGCATCAAGTATACGCGAACATTTCCGAAGAAAACAAAGCAAGTATTGCCTTATTTGAAGCTTCAGGTTTTGAAAAAGCAGGAGTGAAAAAAGATTGGAATTTTACTGGAGGAAGGTATCGAGACGAGTGGTTATACCAACTTCTTTCAAAATAAAAAATAGAATAATTTAGAGTATGTATTTAAAGAAAATTGTAACTGCTATTGCATTGTTAGGCCTTGTGGCTATGGCTGGTTTTGCCTATTATGTGTATACTAATATATTTACACCCAACACTGCGTTTAACAATGAAGAAGCGCATGTGTATATTCCCACTGGAGCCTCTTTTGCAGATGTTCAGGAAGAGTTGAGTCCGTTACTTAGTGACATGAAAACCTTTGTAACCGTTGCCAATAGAAAAGGCTATAGTTCTAACATAAAGCCAGGTCATTTTGTGATTAAAAAAGGGAGCAATAACAATGAGATTATCAATAGCATTCGTACGGGGAATATTCCTATTAAAATAAAATTCAATAATCAAGAGCGATTAGAGAATCTGGCAGGGCATATGGCAACACAGATGGAAGCAGATAGTATTGCTTTTTTAACAGCTATGAAAGATGCAGATTTTATCAAGAAATCTGGATTTACAGATGCTACAGCTTTAGGAATGTATATCCCAAATACTTATGAAGTTTATTGGAATAGTAGTCCGAGCGCTTTTTGTGAAAAGATGCTCAAAGAGTACAATGCTTTTTGGAATGCTTCTAGAAATGCCAAAGCCAAAGCTTTAGACATGACCAGAGATGAGGTGATGGCGCTAGCATCTATTGTTCAAAAAGAGACAGCCATGGTTGAGGAGCGACCTATAGTTGCGGGCTTGTACATTAATAGATTGAAAAAAGGAATGTTATTACAAGCAGATCCAACTGTTATCTACGCCAAGAAGAAAAGCGAAAATGATTTTAATCAGGTAATCAAAAGAGTCTTGTTTAAAGATTTAGAAAACATGTCGCCTTATAATACATATAAACACGCAGGAGTTCCACCAGGACCTATTACCATGCCAGATGTTTCTGCTATTGATGGGGTGTTGAATTATCAAAAGCATGACTACTATTATATGGTAGCAAATGTAGAGAAGTTTGGATACCATAAGTTCGCCAAAACCTTATCTGGACATAACCGAAATAGGCTTGCGTATGTAAATTGGATTAATAAGCAGGGGGTGAATAGGTAATTAAACCGTCTTCTGCACCACTTCAAACAATTGTCCTTCGTCACACTTTAAGGTCTTTGAAGGGTATTTTAATAACAAGGCATAATCATGTGTTGCCATTAAAATAGTGTTACCGTTGTTATTTATTTCTTGAAGTACTTGCATCACTTCTACACTAGTTTGTGGGTCCAAATTTCCAGTAGGCTCATCTGCTAAAATAAGTTCTGGATCATTTAACAAGGCTCTTGCAATAGCGATACGTTGCTGTTCTCCACCAGATAATTGATAGGGATATTTAAAGTTCTTGGTTTTCATACCCACTTTATCAAGCACCTCGTCAATTTTGAGGTTCATTGCTTTTTTGTCTTTCCAGCCTGTGGCAGTGAGTACAAATAGCAAGTTGTCTTTTACGGTGCGATCGTTTAATAGTTTAAAGTCTTGAAACACAACCCCTAATTTTCTGCGTAGAAACGGAATGTCTTTTTCTTTTAGTTTGGTTAAATCATGGCCTACAATATGTCCTTCCCCTTTGGTTAAAGGCAAGTCACCGTACAAGGTTTTCATGAAGCTACTTTTTCCTGCACCGGTTTTTCCAATAAGGTACACAAAGGCTCCTTTTTCTATACGAATAGACACATCGTCAAGAATGAGATTGTCTTTTTGAAAAATACTAGCATTGGTAAGTTCTAAAACTGCTTGGGACATCTAATCAATTTTTTTGCTAAGATAAATATACTATGGGTTACTTATCTTCTTTATACGAAAGATATTTTTTTGGAGGTGTTGGCTCGCACTCTTTAGGCATAATCGTAGGATCTATGGCTAATTTTACAAATCCGTTTTGGTTGGGTTTTAGTTGCGTACCAGGTTTTAAAACAATTTGATTTTTTGCTTTAAAATCTACAGTGGCATCTTCTCTAAAGGTTTGGTTTTTAATTTCTATATTTTTTTGAGCACTTGAAAGCGTAAAGTCAAATCTATAAAAATCTCTATTAGCGATATGTACCGTGGCATTTGGATCTTTCATTTCTTGGGACATTTTAACTGCCCTGTATGCATTTACCCTTCCAGCACCCATGAGGCCTTTGTAGGGTTCATTGCCGGTGAGGTTCTCAACACTTTCTGATGATAGTTTTAAGATGCTTTCAACTTCATAGGATGATAAGCAATAATTTACAGACCACATGAGGCCAATAATTCCAGTAACAACAGGTGCTGCATTAGAAGAAGCGCCTCCATAAACGGTTTCTTTACCGCAGAGCTCATGTCCTAATAAATAGCCTTCTCTAGGAGCAACTAGATCTACAGCTTTATTCATTTGGACACCTTTTTCAACCTCGTAAGGAATAAGGGTGCCATCATCTTCTAAATAAAAATAGCCTGCACGTCTGTCACGAACTTGTTTTGTGATTTTTCTTCCATCTTGCACAAAGTGATAATCTGTAGGTTCTCTATGTAATGTATAAACCCCAGAAACAGAGATCACTCTTTCAAAAGAAGCAGGATATAGAGAGTCACCAAGTTTTTTTCCATCTCTATTGCAGTCGGTGCCATTTCCAGCTCCGGCGACAATAATAATTCCGTCATCGTACATTTCTTTGATACGCTCTTGAATGTTTTCTTTGTATTTGCCACCCATTTTGCACATAGCCCAGCTAGCATTGATGACTTTGGCACCAGATGCAGCAAGCTCTTCAATTTTACTAAAATTTCCGTAGGTATTCACAACGACATCACATTCTCCGCAAATTCCAGCTCTTCCATGCCCGTTATCCATTGTGCCAATTGCCAATGCTGCAACGTTAGATCCATGGGCACAAGCCATGCCTTTAGTGGCTTTGTTGTAATGGATATATTCTCTCACTCTTCCTTTAAAATCGGGGTCTAAAGAATCTACTCTAGAGTCTGAGATACCTACCACCACTTTTTTGTTACCACGTGTAATGCCCCATGCTTCTGGAGCCATGATCATATCTAGGTCATGAGATGGGTGGGGAGCCCCTAAATTTTCTACCGGACTTGTAGTTCCGTAATCGTTTGGGTAGTACGCATTTTCTGTAGTAAAAAATTGACCCACACGTGTATATTTTTCGGGGAAATGATACTGCAATGATCCTAATAACTCTGGATTGTCTGTACTTATGGTGTATACTGTTTTTAAGAGATCACTTTTGGTATTAGGATATGCTTTTTCAAAGCGAAAGATCCTGTGCAATTTGTAGATTTCTGTTTCCTTATCACTCGTCTTACTAATAACACGAACAACAGTATTACTTTTGTTGATTTTCAGGGATGTTGCATCTGCAATATTTACATGAAAATAAAGGCGTTCATCAGTTTCTTGCTGTTGTGCCAGTATCAAGAAACAATGTAGTAGCAGAAGTATGTAAGTTGCCTTTTTCATTACTCCTTGGTTAGACTATTTACTTTCTCATTGAGTGCATCAATTTGTTGCTGTTGTTCTAAGGTATATAGCGTAAGCTCCTCAATTTTTTGAAGCAATAATAAGTTCATCTTTTTAAGTTCAAGTCCTTCCTCTTCTAAAGTAGCAGCACTTGGCACTTCTGGCAAATGATGATGTTCTTTTAGGTAGGTTTCAAGACTTTTTAAATCCAACATTTTGTAATTGTTATTCAATGAAGAGTAGCCTTTGTAGTAGCTTTCAAAAACATAATCTGGAGCCACAGCCCCGTTGAGGTCAACTAATACTTCTTGCGTATGAATTTTACCTTTCACCGTAAGTTTTTCATCCGGTACGTTGGTGCCAATACCAATGTTCCCATTTTTTTCTGAAATGTTAGTAAAACTTTGTTGCGCTGCGCATGAACTTGTAAAAATGAGGAGCATGATGCTTACTACTGAAATTTTCATATCGAGAATAAATTTGTTTGTTTAAAAGTACAAGTTTTTTCTTTACTTATTAAATGACTCAATTAACGTAATAAATAATATATTTGGCAATACCGATTTTAACCCTTTCCTGTGCTATTCAATACTGTTGACTTTGCCGTTTTTCTTCCCATAGTGCTTTTGTTGTACTGGACAGTTTTTAGGAAATCGTTGCGACTTCAAAATATCTTTATTGTTGTTGTTAGTTATTTCTTTTACGCTTGCTGGGATTGGCGCTTTTTAGGACTTATATTTCTAAGTTCTTTAGTTGATTTTACTGTTGGCTATCAATTTTTAAAACCGATATCAAATCGTTTAAAAAAGATGGTTCTCTTTGCTTCTGTTTTTTTTAATATCGGACTCCTATTTACATTCAAATACTTTAACTTTTTTATAGATACCTTCACTGAGGTCTTTTCTCTATTTGGAACACAATGGCAGCCCAGTAGTATCTCCTTGATACTCCCGGTAGGAATTAGTTTTTATACATTTCAGACCTTAAGTTATACAATCGATGTATACAGAGGTAAGATGAAGCCTACTAAAAATGTGGTGCAGTTTTTTGCTTTTGTGTCTTTTTTCCCTCAATTAGTAGCAGGTCCAATAGAGCGAGCTTCTCATTTATTACGTCAATTTGCAAAAAAGAGAACTTTTCAATACGCATTACAAGTAGATGGATTACGGCTTATTCTGGGTGGTTTGTTCAAGAAAATGGTCATTGCAGATAATTGCGCTTTGGTGGTAAATCAGATTTTCGAAAACTATGCTTCTCAATCTGGAAGCACTTTGTTTGTTGGAGCTGTTTTTTTTGCATTTCAAATTTATGGTGATTTTTCTGGCTATAGCGATATCGCTATTGGTAGTTCGAGGCTACTTGGGTTTGATTTAATGAAGAATTTTAATTTTCCATATCTATCTCAAAACATGTCAGAATTCTGGAAACGATGGCATATTTCCTTGTCTACTTGGTTTAGAGATTATGTGTATATTCCTTTAGGTGGAAGTAGAGTTTCAAAGAGCCGATTGGTATTAAATATTTTTATCGTGTTTTTAGTAAGTGGCTTGTGGCATGGAGCAAACTTGACCTTTGTTTTTTGGGGAGCCGTACATGCATTATTTGTGATTCCTGTAATTTTACTTCAAAAAAGAAGTACTGACAATCCTACACCTGAAAAGCAAACCCCACTTTGGCGACAATTTGCAAATATCCTTGCTACTTTTTCTATTGTGGTGTTGGCCTGGGTCTTTTTTCGGGCTCCAACTGTAGCAGATGCTTTTCAATATCTAGGCATTATATTTTCAAAAAGTTTCTTTACCATGCCTTGGGTCTCTAGAAGTATGTTGGTGTTTTTAGCATTGTATATGGGTGTAGAATGGTTCCAAAGAAAAAGAGATCATGTGCTAGATATTACACATCTTCCCAAAGGAATTCGCTATGTAATTTATTATGTAGTTATAATAGCTACGTTCTATTTTGCAGGAGATTTACAACCCTTTATATATTTTCAATTTTAATGCGTCGATTATATTTTAAAATAGCACTTTTCTTGCTTCCAGTATTTTTGGGTTGGCTTGCCTTAGAATTTTTTTATAGACAAGTTCCTAATAATTACTCTTATAAGAATAAACAAATCCAAAGTAACTATTCAGAAATCGAGACGCTAATTTTTGGAGATTCCCATTCTTTTTTTGGAATAGACCCTAACTATTTTGAAAGTAATACGTTTAATATTTCTAATATTAGTCAGAGTTTAGCAACAGATCAATTATTGTTAGAAAAGCATATTGACTCCCTGCCTGCATTAAAGACAGTGATTTTAAATATTAGTTATTTTACACTTTCTGCCAAAGAAGATGGTGTAGAGAACAATTGGCGAAAGTTCTTTTACCATCATCATATGGATGTTACTTCATCAAGTATCTCGTATTGGAATCCACAGCGCTATAGCATGGCCTTAATCCAGCGTTTTGATAAATCAATGGCTTTGGTGCACACCTATTTTGAAGAAAATACAATTGTTTCAACGACAGCATTAGGATATGGATTACAAGACGCCACTAACATTGTTAAAGATAAAGAAGCCATTTCTAAAGTGATTGCAAAGAAGCATGAGGATAACTCCTTAGATTTTGAAATAAATGAGAAGAGGCTTGTACAAATGATTGCCCTTTGTGCTGCCCATAATGTGAAGGTAGTGTTACTTGAAATGCCAGTATATCCTAAATATTATGAGCTTTTAAATGCTGAAAAGAAAAAGAAAATAAAAAAGGTTTTAAGCGATTTTTCAGTTACAAATGAAAACGTTGAATATTTAGATTTGAGCACCCATCCTATATTTGAAAAAGAAGATCTTAGAGATGCAGACCATCTTACAAACCAAGGCGCAAAAAAGTGTAGTGAATTATTAAATACCTACATTAAGAATATACAAACAAAGAAATAGCTTTAGAATAGTTTCTTTTTTACACAAACTTTAGTGTTTGTTTTCTGAAATTTTAAAACTTAAAATACGCATCTTAGATTTCATGCGTTATTGATGTAACAACCTCACGTAATTCCAGTCTGTTATATCGTTAACAACCTGTGAATACTTCGGGTTGCGATTTTAAAAAAGCGTATTCGTAAACGTATATCTTTGACAGTAGCCCAAAAAATCTATTTCATGTTAAGAAACCTCATTCTTGCAAGCTTTTGTTTTGTTTTTAGTACAACAGCTTTTTCACAACAAACCGCTGCCTATACCAACGATCTTGTTGCTTTTAACCAAGCAATCGAATTGTACAACAACAATCAGTATCTAGCAGCGCAACAACAGTTTTCAACCGTAAAAAAAACAACAGATCGCGAAAGTATCGAAAGCGACTGTGCATACTACATTGCTAATTGTGCGGTTCGGTTAAACCAACAAGATGCAGACCAACTTATGGAGTCGTTTGTGGCAAACTATCCTACCAGTGTAAAACGAAATTCGGCCTACATCGATGTAGCCAATTATTATTTTGAGAATGGTAAATATGCCTATGCTCAAAAATGGTATGGAAAAGTAGATGCGAGTAGTTTAAGTAGGGCAGAGACAGAACGATTTAACTTCAACAACGGTTATGCTTTTTTTAAAGCGAAGCAATTTACACAGGCAAAGAAGTACTTGAATAAAGTTGTTGATTCTAAAGAATACGGTGCGCAAGCCAAATACTATTTAGGGTTTATAGCCTATGAAGGCGACGATTATGAAGAAGCAAATGAATTGTTTGAGGAGGTAAAAGACAATGAGCGCTACAATAAAGACCTATCGTATTATCAAGCCGATATGAACTTTAAATTAGGGAAGTTTCAAAAAGCAATTGATATGGGGAAGGAACAATTTGATAGTTCCAGCCCAAAAGAAAAGAGTGAACTCTCAAAAATTATTGGAGAGAGTTATTTTAACCTAGAAAAGTATGCGGAAGCAATTCCTTACTTAACGCAATACAAAGGTAAAAGAGGTCGCTGGAACAATACAGATTACTATCAATTAGGCTACGCGTATTACAAGCAAGGAGATTATGCCAATGCCATTGGTGAGTTTAATAAAATTATCGATGGGCGTAATGCAGTAGCTCAAAATGCTTATTACCATTTAGCCGCTTCGTATCTTAAACAAGACAAACAACAAGAAGCATTAAACGCATTTAAAAATGCCAGTGAAATGGATTTTAGTGCAGAAATTCAAGAAGATGCTTTCTTAAATTACGCTAAGATCAGTTACGAAATTGGAAATAGTTACACCAGTGTACCTCAAGTATTATCTGCTTTTATCTCAAAATATCCTGAGAATAAGAACAATGACGAACTACAAGACTTATTAATCGACTCATATATTTCTTCAAGAAATTACAAAGAGGCTTTGAATTTACTCGAAAATAACAATGCATTCCAAAATAAAGTGGCGTATCAAAAAGTAGCCTTCTTTAGGGGAGTGGAGGTATTTAATGAAGGAGATTATGCAGCAGCAAAAACATACTTTGATAAATCACTTAGAGAGCCTCGTGATCCTAAATTTACCGCAAGAGCTACTTTTTGGAACGCAGAAAGCGATTTTCAACTTTCTAACTTCGAAGAAGCTGCGGTGGGATATAAACAATACATGCAATTACCAGATGCATCAAGTACTCCAGAGTATACCAATGCACCATACAATATTGGCTATACTTATTTCAAGCAGAAAGCCTATGAAACAGCCATTGCCAACTTTAAAAATTTTGTGGATACACAAGGTATTGATACGGCAAGAAAAAATGATGCTTTGGTACGTTTAGGAGATAGTTATTTTGTGACTAGCCAGTATTGGCCTGCTATGGAAAACTATAATGCTGCTATCGAAGGAGGAACTCCAGATCGTGATTATGCTACATTTCAAAAGGCAATTAGTTATGGTTTTGTAGATAGAACCGCTTCTAAAATAGAAGAACTCAGTGCGTTCGACAGGAAATTTCCGAAGTCATTTTACAGAGATGATGCCTTATATGAACTAGGAAATACCTATGTATCTCAAAACAATACCACGGCTGCGGTGGATGCTTACAACAAGTTAGTACAGCAACATCCAAAGAGTAGTTATATTTCAAAAACCTTATTGAAACAAGCGCTTTTATTAGACAATGATGGAAAGAGCAATGCTGCATTAGGACTATTTAAGAAAGTGGCCAATGAATATCCTTCTACTCCAGAAGCTTTGCAAGCAGTAACAAGTGCAAAAATTATTTACATAGACGAAGGACGTGTAGATGAGTATGCAGCTTGGGTAAAAACCTTAGATTTCGTGGATGTAGAAGATGCAGAGCTAGACGACGCTACCTATCTCGCTGCAGAACAACCGTATCTGGAAAATAAAGCTGCCTTAGCGATTAAACGCTTTGAAACCTATCTACAAGAATTTCCGAATGGTAAAAACGCAATGCAGGCTCATTTTTATTTGGGACAGTTGTATTTTGGTACTGCTGAAATGTTAAAAACCATCCCACATTACACATTTGTGGTAGCTCGTGAACGAAGCGAATTTACCGAGCAAGCCTTGGCACGTTTGTCTGAAGTATATCTAGGGGAGAAAGATTATGAAAATGCTGCGATCTATCTTACGCGATTAGAAACTGAAGCAGATTTCCCTCAAAACATCATTTTTGCCCAAACCAATACTATGAAGGCAAATTACGAGCTAGAGCAATATGCTGCAGCGGTAACCTATGCAGAAAAAGTATTACAGAACACCAAGATAGATAACAGCATTAAAAGTGATGCCCAGATTATCATTGCACGTTCTGCTATGAAGACGGGAGATGAAGCCAAGGCAAAAACTGCCTATGCAGAGGTTGCAAAAATTGCAACAGGGTCATTGGCCGCAGAGGCATTGTTTTATGATGCCTATTTTAAAAATAAGCAAGGTGACTTTGCAACTTCAAACGAAGTGGTGCAACGATTGGCAAAAGAATATTCTGGATATAAATTATACGGAGCCAAAGGCCTAGTCATCATGGCAAAAAACTTCTATGGTTTAAAAGACGCCTATCAAGCTACTTATATTCTGGAAAGTGTGATTAGTAATTTCACCGATTTCCCAGATGTTGTCGCAGAAGCACAAGCCGAACTCGATATCATTAAAACAGCCGAAGCAAAGACTAATTCTTCTGTAGAAAGCCCAGAAGGAAACTAAGCAGCCAAATCAATTATACTATAGTTCTTTAACTCAATCTATATGTTTGTAACAACCTTTTCAAACGCCTACAAAATGCACATCAATCGATCATTGCCTTTATTTTTATTCTTCTTACTTGCTGCCCCTTTTACTTTGTTAGCGCAAGAAAAAGAAGACGATTTAGGAACCGAAGTTGTCAATATTGTAAAACCATACACACCTACCATAAGTGATGCTTTTAAAGTAAAAGAAACACCTATTTTAAACGATTCTATAGACACCAAGAAGAAAGAGGTAGCCTATAGTATTTTTTCTGTGCCTGTGGCTTCCACTTTTACACCTGCCAAAGGGAATGCGGCAAAGGTAGAAAAGGCAAAAAAGATAAAACTGTATGAAAACTATGCAACCCTAGGTTTTGGAAATTATACCTCTATTCTAGGAGAGCTGTACAGCAACTTTCAATTGAGTAGAACCGATAATGCGGGTGTTTTTTTTAAGCATAATTCTTCTTTGGGAAGTATTGACGATGTGCGAACAGACAGTGATTATCTTGATACAGAATTGGCTATAGACTACACTAGTAGACAGCGAGATGCTTCGTATGGTTTGAATTTTGGCGTTCAACATCAAAAATTTAATTGGTATGGAATTAACGATGCCTTTAATTTTTTGCCAGATACTTTCTTTGACGACCTTGATGTGTCTCAAAACTATTTTTCAGCAAATCTAGGAGGTAGTATTGCGATAGAGGATTCTTATTTTGAAAAAGCAGCAGTAAACTTTCGCTATTTAGGAGATAGTTACAGCTCATCAGAATTTAATATTTCGGCTTTGCCAGAGTTTGCTTTTCCAGTGAGTGATTATAATTTTAGAATTGGTGTAGAGATCGATTACCTATCGGGAAGTTTTGCAGAGGATATCTTTGTTTCAAGTCAGAAAAAATACAGTCAGCTAAATGCTGGATTAAATCCATCACTATCCATCATTACCAACGATTTGTCATTAAATCTTGGGGTGTCTACCTATCTTGGTATCGATGGCCAAGAAGATGGTGTTGATTTCTTTATCTACCCAAACATTACCGCTAGCTACAGAGTAGTTGATGACTTGTTTATTGCTTATGGAGGAATCGAAGGAGATTTAACGCAAAATAGCTACTATGGAAGCAAAGAGGTAAATCCATTTGTGTCTCCAACTCTAGACTTAAACCCAACCAATAAAAACTATGACGCCTACGCTGGTGTTAAAGGAAAAGTAACCAATGCAATAGCCTATAATGTGAGAGCGGGGTATAGTGATGAAAGAGACAAAGCATTATTTAAATCAAATTTGTATAGCAATTTGCTGGATACAGAAGGCTACAAATTCGGAAATTCTTTTGGGTTGGTATATGATGATATCAAAACCCTACATGTCTTCGGGGAGCTAAAATCTGAGTTGTCTGCTAATCTATCTATTGGTGTAAATGCAACCTTTAATAGCTACAATACAGATAACCAAGTAGAGGCATGGAATTTACCATCTTTACAAGCATCACTATTTAGTACCTTTAACATCACTGAAGCCTTGTATGGAGGTGTTTCTGTTTTTTATGTTGGAGAGCGTAAAGATCAAGATGATAATGTCTTAGTAGATTCTGGAGATACAACTGTTACATTAGATGGGTATGTAGATGCCAATCTGCATTTAGGCTACCGACTCTCTGAGCGTTTGTCTATTTTTCTAAAAGGAAGTAACTTGTTAGCAGATAATTACGAAAAATGGTACAACTTCCCAGTACAAGGAATACAAGTTTTAGGAGGCGCTACCTATAAATTTGACTGGTAATTTTTTGGCAATACACTATAGGTAGTATGCTGTAAGCTAGAATGACTCATAAATAACTATTATGTTAAACCATAAAAAGAATCTATTATACATATTAGCAACTGCTGGAGGACTTTCTATTCTTGGCTTTATTCTAGATCTTCATGAGCGTGTTCCAAATGTTTGGATCAATATTTCTGAAATTTTCATCATGACACTCTTGCTATTTATTGTAATTGCGTTGGGGTATTTTATTTTTGTGGGCTGCTATCGAATTTTTAGTATTTCAAAATAGACATATGATACTTTTGTGAGTTGTTATTTCAGGTTTTTGATAGAATAATGATGATATTGCCCTAAAAGAATTCTATTGCAATGAAAAAACTACTGCATCTCCTTTTTATCTTTCCAATACTCAGCACATTTGCACAAACCCCTTGTGAAAATGGTATGGCTGGTCCTTATGAATGTGACGGATTTGATCTTCTTTTTGAAAGGACTGCCTCAGAATTTGGTTCTAGTAATGCAAACGACTCATGGGGTTGGACAGACCCAGAATCTGGCTCAGAGTATGCTTTGGTTGGATTGAATGATGGTACAGCCTTTTTAAATATTGACGATCCTGTGAATCCAATCTACTTAGGAAGATTAGACACGCACACGGGGTCAAGTGTATGGAGAGATATAAAAACCTATAATAATTATGCTTTTATTGTGAGTGAAGCCTTCGATCATGGAATGCAAGTTTTTGATCTTACTAGATTGCGCAATGTTTCTAATCCTCCAGTAAACTTTACAGAAGATGCTCATTATGATGGTTTTGGGAGTGCACATAATGTTGTAATTAATGAAGCGTCAGGATATGCTTATGGAGTAGGATCAAGCACTTTTAATGGGGGGCCGCATTTTGTAGATATTTCAGATCCTTTAAATCCTGTCGCTGCAGGTGGTTTTGCTACAGATGACTATAGTCACGATGGACAAGTAATTACGTACAGTGGTCCAGATGAAGACTATACAGATAGAGAAATTTATATTGGTAGTAATGAGGAGTTTATTTCTATTGTAGACATTACAGATAAATCAAATCCAGTAGCTATTTCGACAGCTACCTATCCAAGTACGGTATATACACACCAAGGATGGTTTACAGAAGATCATCGTTATTTTTTATTAGGAGACGAAATAGATGAAATTAATATTGGTTTCAATACCCGTACCATCGTATTTGATTTTCAAGATTTAGATAATCCAGAATTACATTTTCAATATGAGGGCCCCACTGCTGCAACAGACCATAATGGCTACGTCAAAGGCGATACCTATTATTTGGCAAACTATACTGCGGGTATTCGTACCATAGATATTAGTGATATTGAAAATGAAAACTTTGTAGAAACTGGTTTTTTTGATGTTGATCCTTCTGGAAATGGAGCAGGATATAGTGGTGCTTGGAATGTGTACCCTTATTTTGAAAGTGGTACCTTGTTAGTAACTACATTACGCTTTAATGATCCTAATTATGTGCCCGGTATGTTACTTATTAGAGATAGTAGTCTTGCTGTGCCTGAAGTAAATGCGCTATCAGTTTCCATATATCCTAATCCGGCTTCAGATAGGGTTACTATAAAAGTGCCTAATCAAGATGCTATTGCCATATCTGTGTATGATGTTTTTGGAAAGTTGCTTATAGAAAGGCAAGAAAATGAACAGCTAGTTTCATTAGATGTATCTGCTTTAACAAAAGGTGTTTACTTTATCACGGTTAATGAAACAACTACGCAGAAACTTATTGTAGAGTAGTTGTTTTGAAATGTTATTTAAAACCCAAAATTGTATTTCGATACTTTTTTGGGTTTTTGTTTTGATGTTCAAATAGTATTTTCACAAAACATTCCTATTTTTACTTCAAAGCTATATCTTCATGAAACTACTCTCATACATCACCTTATTTGTTTTTTTAACCGCTTGTGCACCCGATAAAATTTCAGCAGACTTATTGGTTAAAAATGCAACCATCTACACCGTAAACGAAACCTTTGATGTTGCCTCTGCTTTTGTGGTGAAAGACGGGAAGATTTTGGAGATAGGTAAAAAACCTGAGCTTGAACTAAAGTACAAGGTAGCCACTACTTTCGATGCACAAGGAAAAACAATTGTACCTGGACTCATCGATGCACATGCACATTTATACAATTTAGGAAGAACTATGCAGCAGGTTGATTTGGTAGGCACCACTAGTTTTGAAGATGTGGTGACCAAAACAGTAACATTTCAGAAAGAAAAAGACTTAGACTTTATTTTAGGTCGTGGTTGGGATCAAAACGATTGGGATGTACAAGAATTTCCTACCAATGAAATGCTAGATGCTTTGTTTCCTCAAACTCCGGTAGCACTTACTCGAGTAGATGGACATGCTATGGTGGCCAATAGCAAGGCACTTGAAATGGCCGGAATTACAACAGAAACCAAAATACCAGGAGGAGAGGTGGTCTTAGAAGATGGAAAAATGACGGGCGTTCTTATTGATACACCGATGAGTTTGGTTTACGCCACCGTTCCAGAACCTTCAATAGAAACTATAAAGAGTAATTTAAAAGAGGCAGAGCAAGTATGCTTGTCGTATGGTTTAACGACCTTAGACGATGCTGGATTATCTATAAAAGTAATCGAAGCCATTAAAGAATTACAGGAAGCGAATGAACTTTCATTGCGCGTGTATGCTATGGTAAGCAATACGCCAAAAGATTTAGACTACTTCTTACCTAAGGGGATTATTAAAACAGATAGGCTTCATGTACGTTCTGTAAAAGTCTATGCCGATGGAGCATTGGGGAGTAGAGGAGCGGCTTTACGAAGTCCGTATAGTGATAAGCATAACCATTTTGGTGCCATGATCACCGATGCCAATGCACTAGATGCTTTGGCAGCAAGAATCAAAGCAGCAGGATATCAAATGAACACTCATGCCATTGGAGATTCTGCAAACATTGCGACCATAAGAGCGTATTCAAAAGCACTGGAAGGTGAGAAAGATGCCCGTTGGAGAATTGAACATGCACAGGTGGTAACGCCTTCAGATTTTAAAAACTTTTCGAGGAATATCATTCCGTCTATACAACCTACTTATGCTACCAGCGATATGTACTGGGCAGAAGATCGTGTAGGCGAAGAACGTATCAAAGGTGCTTATGCTTACAAAACATTATTGAATAATGCTGGTATCATTGCTTTGGGAACCGATTTTCCAGTAGAACGCGTCAATCCGATGCATACTTTTTATGCGGCTGTAGCTAGAAAAGATCTAAAACAATACCCAGAAGGTGGTTATAGAATAGAAGAAGGTTTAAGCAGAGCTGAAACGTTAAAGGGTATGACACTTTGGGCAGCATACGCTAACTTCGAAGAGGTCGAAAAAGGAAGTATCGAAGTAGGTAAATTTGCGGACTTTACAGTCCTAGAAAAAGACATCATGGAAATACATGAGGACAGTATTCCAAATGTAAAAACAGTAGCTACATTTATCAATGGAGCGAAAGTGTTTGATCGCTCTAAAATTTCCGAAGAAAACTAAATAGGGTTTATTTCCCCCCTTTTGCCTGCAGATCTTGAATGCATAGATTAGCATCAAAACCAGGAACATCTGCCAATCTTGAAAGACGTTGCATATCTCTAGACAATCTTGATCTTGTAATGTTTTGAGCTTCAAAATACATCAAGCAGTCTTCTACAATACAATGCTTTGGGTGGTCAAGGTCTTCATGATCTGATCCAGGATGAATATCATCGTTTTGGATATTTACCAATCCAAAAATGTGTCCAAATTCATGGTGTAATGTAGTAGACTCTAGACGACTTAGTACATCTTGTACATTATTGGTAACCTCTTGTAAAGTACGTTCATAAATAACAATAGAAGTATTTTGATAAGCACTTCCTAGTGTAAGGGTTGTGCTGGTGTCGCTATTAGAGTTTCCACTAGCAAAGTAAACGTACACGGCAATATTATCGCCTTCTGTATACTGAGTTCTTTGCTCATTTTCTATGTTTCTAATCTGAGAAATAGAGAAAGGACCGTTTTGATCGGCAATCACTGTTTCGATAAATGAAATGCCGTCGGGTTTATTGACACGCTCATTAATAAAAACTCTAAAAGCATCTAATGCTTCTTGCGTGGGTTTGTATGCTGGAGAATATACAAGTTCTACCGTCATGCTTTTGTATGTGTCATCGCTCAATAAGTCTTCTGCAGATAGGCCCAATGCTTTTCTGTTTTCTGCTTTTGGGTCTTGACTATTGCCTCCGTCATCGTTTTTACAAGACATGGCAACGAAAACTAAAAGTAGAATAAGGGTTAATTTTTTATAAAAGCGAATCATGGTATTAAATTTGTATTTTAGCAAACATAACTTTTTAATCGCATTATGAAAATACGTTTCAACTTTTTAACGCTCTTTTTAACCATTTGTTTTTCTATGAACGCACAAAATGGTTTTCAACAAGAAGTCATTTCATATTTGACAACAAACGGAACAGTAACCCAGTACAATGGTGTTTATGATGAAATGATAGGTGTTCTTAAACAGCAATTTGCAAATGCAGATGTTCCGCAAACAGAGTGGGATGCGCTTAAAAATGACAAATCAAAATCTGTAGACCAAGTCATACGAATGTTTGCTTCTGTATATCGCAAGCATTTTACACAAGATGATATTACCCTATTAAATGATTTTTATAGTTCAGATGCGGGTGTTCAGATGCGTTTAGATCCTGAAGGATTGAATAGAGAACAGCGTCTTGCCGTTGGAGAGTTTTATAAATCTCCTGTTGCAACAAAGTTGGACGGTGTTAAAGTAGAGCTTACTACCGATATTTCTCAAGTTTCAGAATACTGGAGTAGAGATCTGTTTAATGCGGCTATGAATAACCTTATTGCTAAAGGCTATTCTCCGCAATAGTAAGTTTTGCTAAATAGTCGAAATTGTCTCCTCTGGTTATAACCTCAAAGTCGAATCCGTTGGCAATGGCTGCGGTTTCAAATAAAGTTTCGTCTAGGTACAACCAAGGAAAGGCCTCACTAGTTTCTCCTTTATAAGACATGGTGAAATCTAACTCGCCATAGTACCGATCTGCGGGCACCCAAATAGCGCTTTGTGTATCGGTTTTTGAAATTTTCTCTTGATCATACATATAGCGTAAGTCGCTTGAGTCTATTAAAATCTGACCCATAGGAGTCAATAGCGTTTTAATATGTTGCAGGTATAACCCTATATTTTGCAGGATGCCAAAAATACCCGTTCCGTTCATGAGGAGCAGCAGGGTGTCAAATTTTTCTCCCTCAAATGCCAGTAATTCAGTTTGCCTAACATTTTTCACGCCTCTTTGTTGGGTAACTTTAATAGCACCTTCGGAAATATCCATGGCAATAACCTCTAGTCCTTTTTCTTGTAAATATAAAGCGTGGCTCCCTGCGCCACAGCCAATATCTAACACCTTTCCACTTGCGAGCTGTAAAGCCCTTTGTTCAATCCCGGGCATTTCCTGAAAGCTCCGAAATAAATAGGGCAGCGGCATTTCATCTTCTTCACTAATATTGGTAGCAGTGATGATGTCTTCGGTATAGTTGTTATTGTGATAATCAAGTAAGGCGCTGCCTAAGATGTCTTTTTTCATTTTGAATATAACCTGAAGGTGAATGCTATAATTGAATATCTTCTTATTTAGAATTCAATTGCAATGGCTGCTTTTTTTATTTCGTACTTTTGCTGCTATGGAAATGGACGATATATTAAGAGAACTCCCTAAAAAGGCCAAAGATAAACATAAAGAGCATAAAAAGTTCTTTGCAAAAATTAAGAAGCGCACTCCAAAGCATCTTGACACCATCATGGCCGAACTTCATGAAGAGGAGTTTGAAAAAACTGATTGTCTTACTTGTGCCAACTGTTGTAAAACGACCAGTCCCATTTTTACGGAAAAGGACATCTTTAGGATTGCCAAACATTTCAGAATAAAAGAGCAGCGCTTTATAGAGACCTATTTAGAAGTAGATGAAGATAATTTTCATGTACTAAAATTTGCTCCTTGTACTTTCTTGGATGAAAATGATAATAGTTGTACTATTTATGACGTGCGCCCTAAAGCCTGCCAGGAATACCCACATACCAACCGAAGAAATTTCCATAAAATAAGCGAGATCACTTTAAAAAATACTGCCATTTGTCCTGCTGCTTTTAACATTGTAGAAGCCATGCAAAAGCGTATTGATGTTGGAACAAACCCAAAAGGGAAGAAGTATAAGTTTAATGGTAGAGATTAGCTAAAAAAAGATTTTTTATTATGAAGCAAATATTAAAAGATGTAATACCGGTAATTCTAGGAATTTTAATTGCATTGCTAATTAATAACTGGAATGAAGAACGAAAAGACAAAAAGTATCTAAATCAAATCTATAAATCTATTCAAAAAGAGCTAAAGGAAAGTGATTTAGATTTCAAAGAAAACATTCCAAAACAACAAAAACTTTTAGACAGTTTAAATTTCTATTTAAATAATGAAAATGTATCAATATTTGAAATTATTAGAAAGGTTGGAGGTATTTATTCACCTAAAATAAAAAACATTTCATGGAAGGCTGTTGCAAATTCTAGGATAGAACTCATTGAATTTGATAAGTTGTATTTATATTCAGAATTAGATGAATCAAAAAAAAATCTAGAGTACAAACAAGATAAAATTTCTGATTACCTTTATCAAAATATTAAAAGTACAAGTGGTGAGAAAAAAGAAATTCTTATGTTAATGGTTTCAGAAATAATTGCAACTGAAAAGTATACGCAATCAGAAATCGAAAAATTGATTCAAAAATAAAATCGTTTATTTGAATTTTACTCATAGATAAGATACGGCTGTCTCATGGCATCAAATTTTTGAAGTCCTTTTTGCCAACTTGCTTTAATATCTTCCTCACTCATTCCTTGTTCGATTTGTTTTTGAAGTGTATCGGTCCCAGCCAAGGTAGCGAAGAATGGGATGAAGAATGATTTTTTATCTTCTACAGTGTTATAGGCATCTAAAAGCCAACTTAGGTTAATACTGTTTTGGGCTTTTGCCTTGCTGAGGTCTAATCCATTGCATTGTTCCCCTTTAAATTTAGGATATTTGGCACCCTCATTGGCTTGCGGCGTAAAGCTATATGAATATTTGTCTGATGGTAAACTCGGAGCGCCAAATATTTGGAATTGCTGCTCTGTACCGCGACCCGCACTAATAAAAGTACCTTCAAAGAAACAAAGGCTAGGGTAGAGGTTAATCGCTACATCATTGGGTAAATTGGGGGAGGGTTTTATAGGAAGCGAATAAGGTGTTTTGTGCGTGTAATTTTTCATGGCAATTACTGTAAGGTCACATTGCACTTTGTTGTCGAGCCAGCCTTCTCCATTAATCATTTGTGCATATTCGCCAATGGTCATTCCATGCACCACAGGGATGGTGTGCTTCCCAACAAAGCTAGTGTGCTTGGTTTCTAAAATAGGTCCGTCGATGTAATGTCCGTTGGGATTGGGTCTGTCTAGTACAATCAGCGGAATATTGTTTTCTGCACAAGCCTCCATCACATAATGCAACGAAGAGATATAGGTGTAAAAGCGAGCTCCCACATCTTGAATGTCAAATACCATGACATCAATATCTTTTAAATGCTCAACAGAAGGTTTTTTATGTTTCCCGTGTAATGAAATAATAGGGATTCCCGTTTTTAAATCTACGCCATCTTTAATCATTTCGCCTGCATCTGCCTTCCCTCTAAAACCGTGCTCTGGGGCGAATACTTTGGTGACATTAGTTTCACGAGAAATTAAAAAATCTACTAGATGGATATCTTCTACAATAACTCCTTCAGCAGGATTTATTGGGTTATAAATAGAGCCTGTTAATGTATCGTTTACTATTGAAGTCTGATTTGCTACAATTCCTACTTTTTTGTTTAGAAGTAACTTATAATACTTTGAAATTTGATTGGCTCCTATCTTAATACCTGTTTCATTAAGGCTATCAATAGTTCGTCCCATTTCATTTTCTTTTTTCTTTTCTCTTTTTTCTTTTCTCTTTTTTGCTTCTGAAATGTTAAGGGTATCATTTATAACAATGCTATCTGCAAAACCTTGATTTTTACTTGTACTCGGACTTCCACAAGAAAAGAATCCGATAATCGTTATAAATACTATATTTTTGAAAAAAGATACGCCCATAGGTCCAATGAATTTTGAATATTTTATCGCTCGCCGTATTGCTGCCAATAAAGACTATAAAAGTAGTATTTCGGCACCAATAATAAAAATTGCTATCGTAGCAATTGCGCTAGGGATTATTACCATGTTAATAGCCATTGCGACGAGTGTTGGACTCCAAAAAAAGATCAAAGAAAAAGTCTCTGCCTTTAATGGAGATTTAATTATCACCAATTTCGACACCAATAACTCAGATGACTCCCAGGTTCCTATTTCGATGGAACAGGACTTCTATCCAGATTTTAATCTTTCAGAAAATGTAAGTCACATACAAATAACGGCATCTAAGGGTGCCGTGTTGCGTACCGAAATAGATTTTGAAGGAATTATAGTAAAAGGCGTCGGGCAAGATTATAACTGGACCTATTTTGAAGATTTCTTAACACAAGGCGTGCTGCCAGATTATGGTGCAAAAGCAATGAGTAATGAGGTGCTTATTTCAGAATACCTCGCAAACAGACTAGGCCTGCAATTAGGAGATACTGCCTTGGCATATTTCTTTAATGAAAACAGCAGTAAACCACCACGTATTCGTAAATTTTTTATTGTTGGCTTGTACAATAGCGGTTTTCAACAATTTGATGCGCAGTTTATTATTAGTGATATTAGACACATACAACGCCTCAACAAATGGGAGCCTGATGAGATTGGTGCTTTTGAATTATTTGTAAACGATTTTGACGCCATCGATGCAACCAATAATGAAGTGTATGAAAATATTGGGAGCATGCTCGATACCCAAACCATTCGCGGACGCTTTTACTCTATTTTTGAGTGGTTGGATTTATTCGATTTTAATGTGGCGCTTATTATTGTGATGATGATTGTCGTGGCTGGATTTAACATGATTACAGCTTTATTGGTTTTAATTCTTGAACGCACCAAGATGATTGGAATTTTAAAGGCCATGGGGAGTAACGATTGGAGTGTGCGTAAAATTTTTATTTACAACGCTATGTATTTGGTGGCGGTTGGACTGTTTTGGGGAAATTTGATTGGTATTGGTTTGCTGGTGGCACAAGATCAGTTTAATCTATTTCCACTAGACCCAGATACCTATTATGTAGACCAAGCGCCAGTATATTTGCATTGGACTTATATTCTAGCCCTAAACATTGGGACCTTGGTCTTGTGTTTTTTGATTTTATTAATTCCCAGTTATATCATTTCTAAGATCTCTCCTGTGAAGGCGATTCGGTTTGAATAAAACCTAAGAATAGCACTTCTCAAATCCATAAGAAGGATGTACCTTTGCATTCTGAAATTTTACACATTTACAACACGTTATGGACTACGCAGAAAATATATTGGGTACTATTGGAAATACCCCTATGGTAAAGATCAACAAACTAGCTGAGGATATTCCAGGATTGGTGCTTGCCAAATATGAAACGTTTAACCCAGGCAACTCGGTAAAAGATCGTATGGCCTTGCAAATGATTGAAGATGCCGAAGCCGACGGACGTCTGCAGCCTGGTGGGACCATTATAGAGGGAACTTCTGGAAACACTGGAATGGGCTTAGCGCTTGCGGCCATTGTTAAAGGGTATAAAATGGTCTGCGTGATAAGTGATAAACAAAGTAAGGAGAAAATTGATATTCTACGTGCGGTAGGAAGTGAAGTTGTGGTATGTCCAACAGATGTAGCACCAGACGATCCAAGATCGTATTACTCTACTTCAAAACGCTTAGCAGAAGAAACAGACAATAGCTGGTATGTTAACCAGTATGACAATCCGAGTAACGCCAAAGCGCATTACCAAAGCACCGGACCAGAAATCTGGAAACAAACCGATGGCAAAGTAACACACTTTGTAGTAGGTGTAGGAACTGGTGGTACCATTAGTGGTGTTGGAAAATACTTAAAAGAACAAAACCCAAATGTAAAAGTATGGGGAATTGACACCTACGGTAGTGTCTTTAAAAAATACCATGAAACAGGTATCTTTGATGAGAAGGAAATCTATCCCTACGTTACTGAAGGAATAGGAGAAGACATCTTGCCAGAAAATGTTGACTTTAGTATCATCGATGGTTTTACCAAAGTAACCGATAAAGACGCAGCCGTTTGGACCCAAAAATTATCGAAAACAGAAGGGATGTTCCTAGGAAACTCAGCTGGAGCAGCCATGAAAGGATTGCACCAATTAAAAGAACATTTTAACGAAGATGATGTTGTTGTTGTATTATTCCACGATCACGGAAGTAGGTACGTAGGTAAAATGTACAACGATGAGTGGATGAAAGAAATGGGGTATTTGGACTAGACCGCCTTCGGCTGATAGATCGTTCGCGTTGCTTACTTATAGAGGTTAGACCGCTTACTCCTTCGCTAAAGCTTCGAAGTACGAGTCGCTGATAGACTGGGGTTGTTATTTGGTTTTTTTAAATTTCGATATTCGTTATTCGATATTGAGTTACTAAGGTCTTCGAAAGGCTCAAAATAACAACATTGGTTCATCTCTTTTTTATGAATTCTCATTGTCACCCTGTCCCGAAGCTTCGGGAGTCGAAGCGTAGTTTTTGAAAAGAGTTGATATGTTTAAAAGCTTAGGCGTTTAGAAGTATCTTTTTAAATTTTCGACATTCGACATTCGACTTCGGTCACCCGTCATCGGTCACCCGTCACCCTTTTTACACTTAACAAAAAAATCACTACTTTTAAACTTCTCTCCAGTTATCGCGCATCACCATCTTAGATGAACGAAGATTTTTTACACTATGTGTGGAAGTTTCAAAAGCTACATACACAACAATTAACTACAAGCACAGGAGTTCCCATTCAAGTACTACAAGTAGGTCAGCATAATTACAATGCGGGCCCAGATTTCTTTAACGGGCAGCTCATTATTGGAAATCAGAAATGGGCTGGGACCATAGAAATTCATGTAAACGCGAGCGATTGGTATATCCACAACCACGAAAAAGACAAAGCCTATGACAATGTAATTTTACATATAGTATGGCAACACGATGCCGAGATTTACAGAGCAAATGGGGTTCAGATCCCTACCTTAGTATTGCGGGATTTTATTGCATCGGAAATGTTAGAAAACTACCAGGCGTTAGTAGCTCAAAAATCCAAATGGATACCCTGCGAGGATTATTTTCCTCAAGTGTCTTCCATGACGCTCACAAGCTGGTTAGAACGATTGTATATTGAACGTTTAGAACAAAAGAGCACTCACATTTCAGAAAGATTAAAAGCATTGCAAAATGACTGGGAAGCAGTGTTTTTTGAAATGCTCGCCAAAAGTTTTGGACTTGCCGTAAATGGAGCTTCCTTTTTAAGCATTGCGCAATCTGTTCCTTTTACTTTGGTTCAAAAATACAGATGTGATCCAGAACAGCTAGAGGCTTTGTTGTTAGGTCAGGCAGGGTTTCTAGACAAGGAAGCAAAAGATGTTTACCAATTACAACAACAGCAAAATTATACCTATTTAATTCAAAAGCATGGTGTAACAAATGATGGTGTGATTGCACCAAAATATTTTAGATTGCGACCTCATAATTTTCCAACAATACGTTTATCACAATTAGCAAATTTGTATTCAGAACGAAGGCATTTGTTTTCGAGCGTGATGGAAGTAACTTCTGTAACGCAATTATATGATTTGTTTAAAATTTCGGCGCTGCCTTATTGGGAAACGCATTATAGCTTTGGCGTTACTGCAGCCTCATACAAAAGAACCTTAAGCAAAGCCTTTGTTGATTTGTTGCTTATCAATACTATCATACCCATGAAGTTTTTATATGCACGATATATGCAAGAAGATACAACAGAGCAACTCATTACAATGGCTCGTTCTTTAGCCAAAGAAAATAATACCATTATCAAAAAATTTAATACCCTCAAAAAAGTTGCGTCAAATGCTTTTGAAAGTCAAGCTTTGTTGCAACTCAATAAAAACTATTGTGCTACATTAAAGTGCATGCAATGTGCTATTGGAAATGATTTTTTAAGAAGATAATTAGTAGAGAAATGAATGTAAATAGCACCTAAAGTTTCAGTAAAAAAATTCCTAACTTGCAGGTATGTTACAATGGGTCTATAACGTACGGCATTATTTTGAACGACACGGGTATTATGTGTGTTCAAGACTAGCAGACCGCTTAGGAATGCGCGCCAAAAGTGTGCGCTTGTTTTTTATTTATGTTTCGTTTGCTACATTGGGTGTTTGGTTTGCCATCTACCTAACCTTAGCTTTTTGGCTACGACTTAAAGATTTAGTGTACAGTAAAAGATCTTCGGTATTCGATTTATGAGAAAGCTTTTTCAGTCTAAAATATATGTAGCTGTGTTGCTCTTGCTTGCTGTTTTTATGGCAGGTGTATTGGGCTATAAGTTTATTTCAGACTATTCCTGGGTAGATGCTTTTTATATGACGGTAATTACCATTACTACCGTTGGGTATGGAGAAGTAATGCCACTAGATGATGGTGATAAATTTTTCACCTCTATTTTAATATTGTCTAGTATTTTTATAGTAGCCTATGCTATTTCTGTCATTACAGAATATATGTTGAGTAAAAACAATATTGGAAATTTAAGAGAAAAGAGAATTCATAAAATAATTGATAGTATGAAAGAGCATGTTATTGTTTGTGGCTACGGTAGAAACGGAAAACAAGCCGTCGAGAAATTAGTAGATTATAACAAGCCTTTTGTGGTCATAGAAAAAGATCATGAAGTGGTCGATAAATACATCGAAGATATTTTGTTTGTAGAAGGTAATGCAAGTGATGATGAGGTATTGCAAGAAGCGGGTGTAGAAAGAGCAAGTACCTTGATTTGTGCGCTGCCTAGCGATGCAGATAATTTGTTTATCGTACTTACCGCTAGGCAAATGAATCCAAATCTTAAGATTATTAGCCGCGCCACAGAAGAGACAAGCTATAAGAAACTAAAGTTAGCAGGAGCAGATAATGTCATACTCCCAGAAAAAATAGGGGGCGATCACATGGCCTCTTTAGTCGTTGTGCCAGATTTGGTTGAGTTTTTAGATAATTTATCGGTTTCTGGTGAGAAAGATAGTATTAATGTAGAGCAAATTCCGTTTGAGAAAGTGTGTCCGTCGGGTCAAGAACAAGCTATTATTGATTTAGATATCCGACAAAAAACAGGCTGTTCTGTTATTGGTTATAAATCGCCTTCGGGAGAATATATCGTGAATCCTGAGGCAACAATGACCTTAGAAAAAGATTCTAAATTAATACTTATAGGTCGCCCTACACAGATAGAAAGCCTTAAGAAGTTGTATGGTGTTTAATACTTCGTTTACAATTTAACGTTCATTTTCTTGACTTTCGGGTAATTTTTTAGCATCTTGCTTTGCTGAAAATGTAAACTAATCTTAACAACTATTATGAAGAAATTTCTTCTCTCACTATTTACAGTACTATCTCCCATTTTATTATTTGCTCAAGAAGCCCAAGAACAAGGGATTGATGAGGTGATTAATGAAAAATTTGGAAATGCCACAGGATGGTTTGTTCAAGCCATTTTTGCACAAATACCAATTACAGATGAAGTAGGAATTCCTTGGGTAGTAATCATGCTACTTGGTTTTGCAACCTTCTTTACCATTTATTTTAAGTTTATAAATATAAGAGGTTTTGCGACTGCTATAAATGTAGTTAGAGGAAAGTATGATGATATAGATCACGTAGAAGCAGGCGCTTTAAAAGGTGATCTAACACCAGGAGATGATATCCCAGAAACTATTAGAATTGAGGGTGAAGAAGGAGAAGTGTCTCACTTTCAAGCATTAACAGCGGCACTTTCTGGAACAGTAGGTCTTGGAAACATTGCCGGTGTTGCTATTGCAATCACCATTGGTGGACCAGGTGCAACCTTATGGATGATCATTGCTGGATTGTTAGGGATGACTTCAAAATTTGCTGAGTGTACCCTAGGGGTAAAGTACAGAGATGTAGATGCAGACGGAACTGTATTTGGTGGTCCGATGTATTATTTAAAGAAAGGATTGAGTGAAAAAGGAGCTGCAGGATTAGGAAAAGTGCTAGCGGTTTTATTTGCCATCTTCTGTATTGGTGGTTCTTTTGGTGGTGGAAACATGTTCCAATCTAACCAAGCGGCAATCATCTTTAATGATACTGCAGGATTCACAGGAGGTTCTTCAGGATTAATTTTTGGTATTATCATGGCCTTATTTGTAGGGTTTGTAATTATTGGAGGATTAAAACGTATTGCTTCTGTAACAGAAAAAGTAGTGCCATTTATGGTAGGGATTTACCTATTAGCTGCATTTGTAGTGATAGGAATGAACTTCTCAGAAATAGGGCCAGCCTTCGGTAAAATCTGGAACGGTGCTTTTGCTCCTATGGGAGTTGCCGGTGGATTTGTTGGTGTTTTGGTACAAGGATTTAGACGTGCAGCGTTTTCTAACGAAGCAGGTGTTGGTTCGGCTGCCATTGCACACTCTGCTGTAAAAACAAAGTATCCTGCTAGTGAAGGTATTGTAGCCTTGCTAGAGCCATTTATCGATACGGTAGTAGTATGTACTATCACAGCTTTAGTAATTGTAATTACAGGTAATTACCTAGATGCTGGTGCTGCAAATGGAGTACAACTTACGAGTGATGCATTTGCTTCTGCAATTCCATGGTTCCCGTATGTACTTACTGGTGCGGTGATTTTATTTGCATTCTCAACCATGATTTCTTGGTCTTACTATGGACTACAATCGTGGTTATTCCTTTTCGGAAGATCTGAAAGAAATGTAATTACGTACAAAATCGTTTTCTGCTTGTTTACAGTGTTAGGAGCTTCTATCAGCCTAGGAGCTGTAACAGATTTCTCAGATGCGATGATCTTTGCCATGGCGGTACCTAACTTAATTGGTGTGTCGTTATTATTACCAAGAGTAAAAGAAGAAGTTGTAAAATACAGAGAGGCTATCAAGGCTAACAAAAGCTAGATAATAGCAAATATATATGTATAACTCCCCAGTTTTTAATACTGGATTGTTATGCGAAATTTTAAATCCCATTTCGAGTTTGACAACCAACAGCGAAGTGGGATTTTGCTTTTATGCATCCTGCTTGTTGGTTTATTGTTTTTTCTGAAATTTTATAAACCCAAACCCATTAGGGTGTTTGATATTTCTTCTTCGGAAATTTTAGCACATCAGTCTGTGTTAGATTCCTTACGCCGTATCGAAATCGAAAAGAAGAAACCAAAAGTATATCCTTTTAATCCTAATTTTATTACCGATTACAAAGCTTACACGCTTGGGATGTCTCCTAGAGAATATGACAGGCTCTCCAATTTCCGAAGCAAAAATCAATGGATTAATAGTGCTGCAGATTTTAAACGTGTCACTCAAGTTTCAGATAGTTTATTAGCAATCATACAACCTTTGTTTAAGTTTCCAGAGTGGGTTACGAAGTCGACACCGAAAGCTTTCGGGGCGAAAAGAACATTTCGGGATAAAAAGGAAGTAGCATTATCCTACGATAAAAAAACAGATTTAAACCTAGCAACCGAACTAGAATTACAAAAAATCTACGGCATTGGTCCTGCGCTAAGTAAAAGGATTGTGGCGTATAGGGATAAGCTAGGAGGATTTACAGCCGACAAGCAACTGTTGAGCATTTGGGGTTTAAACGACTCGGTAGTGCAAAGAGTACTGCATCGATTTACTGTAAAAACCCCAAAGCAAATTGATAAGATTGCAATAAATCAAGCTTCTGCATCAGACATAGCCACCATCCCAGGAGTGTCATTTGATTTAGCCAAAGAGATATGGGAATTTAGAGTCTTGCACGATACAATTTCATCACTAACATCGCTCCAAAAAATAGAAGGAATGACCGCGAGTAGATATGCTCAAATTGAGTTATATTTGTATATAGATTAAAAATCATTAAAAATTAGGACTTCTAATTTTATTTTTGATAATTTAACCCTGCAATAATTAATATTTCGCAATACAGATGAATTTATACTTTACAGAAGAGCACGAGTTTTTTAGAAAGAGTTTTCAAGATTTCTTGAAAAAAGAAGTCGTTCCACATATAGAAAAATGGGAAGAAACTGGAAGGATAGATCGTTTTATCTGGGAGAAGTTTGGAGAGATGGGCTATTTTGGTTTAGCAACCCCAGAAGCCTATGGCGGGATGGATCTAGATATTTTCTATACCATCATCTTTATTGAAGAATTACAAAAAATAAATAGTGGAGGTTTTGCTGCTGCTATGTGGGCGCATGAATATTTAGCCATGACCCACCTTAACAAAGAAGCAAATGAAGCCCAAAAACAAAAATACTTAGTCCCAAGTGTAACCGGTGAGAAAATTGGTTGTCTTTGTATCACAGAACCTTTTGGTGGAAGTGATGTAGGAGGGATGCGTACCACTGCTGTTAAAGATGGAGATAATTACATTATTAATGGTTCTAAGACCTTCATTACCAATGGGGTGTATAGTGATTATTTAGTAGTTGCGGCGAAAACAGCTCCTGAATTAGGAAATAAAGGAATTAGCATTTTTGTGATGGATAGAGATGTTCCTGGGATTACTGCTACCAAATTAGACAAATTAGGATGGAGAGCAAGCGATACTGCAGAGATTGCTTTTGATAATGTAACCATACCTGCAGATAGTTTAATGGGTGAAGAAAATATGGGCTTCCCGTATATCATGCAGCATTTTGCATTAGAGCGATTGATCATGGGGGTTAACGCGCATGCAAGGAGCGAATGGGCATTAGAATACGCTATCGCCTACATGAAAGAACGAACTGCTTTTGGAAAGCCTATTTCAAAATTTCAGGCCCTGCGTCACAAAGTTGCAGATTTGTCTAGTGAAGTTGAAATGGCAAAAACATTTAACTATGTAACCGCAAAAAGACTAGACGATGGAGAGTATGTAGTAAAAGAAGCAACCATGTCTAAATTGCTATCTACCAAAATTGCAGATCAAGTTGCATACGACTGCGTACAACTTTTAGGAGGCTATGGTTATATGGAAGAATATCCGTTGGCACGAAACTTGCGCGATAGCAGACTAGGACCTATAGGAGGCGGAACCTCAGAGATCCTTAGAGAAATAATTTCTAAGATGGTGATTGATGGTGTGAATTACAAACCAGCCACCTAACATAAGAAATATAATGAACTTGAAATCTTGGCGTTACTATAGAAATGCCAAGATTTTTTGTTTTACAGAGAATGCCTATTTTTATTCGAAATATGAATGCTTCAGGGTAAGCCCCTGAATTTAATAATAACAGATTCCAAATCATATGAACCTACGTAACTTTTCCTTTATAATCTTTTTGTGCTTGTTTGCCGCAAGTGCATCTGCTCAAATAGAAATTAAAAACAAGATTGTAGATTTTGGCACTTTTGCGCCCATAGAAAGTGCAAGTGTGTATATAGCTAATACTACTATTGGTACCATCTCTAACAAAGACGGAAGGTTTTTGCTAAGTGTACCTCAAAAACATGCCAAAGATACCTTAGTAGTTTCGTCTATTGGGTACAAGAGTTTTAAGTCGGTAGTAGATGAATTTGATGGGAGTATGGATATCTTTCTGGAGGAGGACATTGCTTCTTTAGATGAAATATTATTGGTGGCAGAAACAAGGCCAAAAACGGGTAATGATATTGTACTTCGTGCTATTGAAGAATTGCCAGAAACACTGCCCGATAGTGCCTACATTCAAAAAGGATTTTTGAGACATAAAGAACGAAACTCCACAGAGTATAAATGGTTAGTTGAAAGTGCTATTACTTTATATGATGGAAGTTATGATGCTGGTTCTAAGAAAACCCTTAAAATTAATGTAGATGAAACCCGTAAAAGTTACGATTTAAGAGATGTGGATAGTTTGTTTGCCTACACTTCATATCTTAAGAAAAGAACACGTAATAAAAAATTGCGTAAAAACAATTTACGTAGAGATACTATTTCTACAGCTTCCTTAATAAAAGCCATTCGCTGGAATGATGAGCGTGTCAACGGATTGGATAATCTATTTAGAGGAAAAATTAATTTGGTGAGAAATGCCAATGCTAGTAATGCCTTGTTTGGAAAAGATGTGTTAGAAGGCCATCAGTTTAAACTTGACACCGTACTAGTTGAAAATGAAAAAAAATTATACAAAGTTGAAATTTTAAAGGGTTCAGACTTTGTTGGCTTAAATACACCAGATATCTATAACGAAGGTTTTGAAGCCAAAGGTTGGATCTATATAGATTGGGATTCTTGGGCGATAAAAAAGGTGGAGTATCAACTCGTTGCGGCAGCAGACAATCAGAAGAAGCGAAGCAAAAGTTTGTTTGGTACTTTGTTGAATCATAAATTGGTGATGACCTATATGGAGTATGAAGGAAGAATGTATCCAAAGTATATTTACTATGAAACACCAAAGTTAGTAAATGCAGGAGACCGTTCTTCAGACCAAGTAGACAAAGAAGGGAATCCAACACAGGACAAATCAGAGTTTTATTACAATACGGTGCAAGAAATTGTTTTTACGGAGATTATTAGAGACAAAGAGATCATTGCTGAAGAACGTTCCAAACAATGGAGTGAAGATATCTTTTCTCCAAGACCTTATAACCCTGAGTTCTGGGAAAACTATAATGTACTATTAGAGAGTAAAGAAGAAGACAAGCTTATTCGTGACTTGAGTAGAAGAGCAGGTTTGTTTAAGCAATAGGTAACGGTTTTTAATATTTCAGAATAAAATTTCAAAATAATATTTTGTAATAAAAAAAACTGCGTATCTTTGCAGCCCAATAGAGAGGAGGTTATGGAACTATGTTAATTATACCAGTAAAAGACGGAGAAAATATAGACAGAGCGCTAAAGCGTTTCAAGCGTAAGTTTGATCGTACAGGAACTATGCGTCAGTTACGTTCTCGTCAGGCATTCTCAAAGCCATCGGTTGTGAGAAGAAAAGAGATTCAAAAAGCTCAATACATTCAAGGACTTAGAGATGCAGAAGAAATTTAGTATTGTGTTCTGATAGATATTCAAAACCGCTAGCATATTTGTTAGCGGTTTTTTTATTGCTTATTTTTAAAAAGCCTTTGCAAGTTGATGTTGTTTTTTATAAACCTCACCCAATAACCCAATAAACCCAATAACATATAACGAATGCCCTTCAAACCTTTTACAGATTACCTCTTGCTTGAGAAAAAATATTCTCAGCATACAGTGACTGCTTATACCAAAGACTTAGAGCGTTTCTTCGAATTTGTAGCCAATGAGTATGAGCTCAAATCTTTAGCAGCTGTTAATTATAGCATGGTGCGTAGTTGGATTGTAAGTTTGGTAGATACTAAGATTTCAAACAATAGTATAAATAGAAAAGTTTCTTCGCTAAAGACCTATTATAAGTTTTTGCTAAAAACAGGACAAATTACCGAAACACCTTTGGCAAAGCATAAGGCATTAAAGACGGCTAAAAAAGTGCAGATTCCTTTTTCAGAAACAGAGGTTGAAGATGTGCTCGAGCTGTTTCAGGATGCAAACGATTTTGAAAGTGTGCGCAACAAGCTCATTGTCGAGTTGTTTTACAGCACAGGCATGCGTAGGGCAGAGCTTATAGGATTAAAGATTTCGGATATTTCTGAAATACAAAAAACCATTAAGGTCTTAGGGAAACGAAATAAAGAAAGAATCATTCCTTTATTACCCTCGGTGCTTGTAACGATTTTGAGATACAAACATTTCCGAAGTGAACTTACTGCCATACATGCTTCGGAAATTTTATTACTCACCAAAAAAGGGAAACCTATATATGAAACCTTGGTCTATAGAGTGATTACGCAGTATTTTTCTGAAACTTCTTTAAAAGTAAAAAAGAGTCCGCACATTCTAAGGCACTCCTTTGCGACACATTTGTTAAACCAAGGAGCAGAACTCAATGCTGTGAAAGAATTATTGGGGCATGCCAGCCTGGCTTCTACACAGGTGTATACTCATAATAATATTGCAACATTAAAAGAAGTATATAAAAATTCACACCCAAGAAATTCAAAATAAGCCACTTATACCGGGCTTTGTAAACTTCTCGAATTTTTTTTCAAAAAAGCTTTGCGCATATGTATGATTTGAATATTTTTGCGCCCGGAATTATTGCGAATAATTAAATAATTTTTTTAGCAATTTGTTTTGTAGAAAAAATTAAATCTATACATTTGCAATCCGTTAGAAATAGCGGGCTTTTTTGTGGGGATTTTTTCAACATAAAAAAACACAAAAGCCGATGTAGCTCAGCTGGCTAGAGCAGCTGATTTGTAATCAGCAGGTCGTGGGTTCGAGTCCCTCCATCGGCTCTTAAATTTTGAAAAGTTTAGTTTCTATGTTGTAGGTAGAAACACTTGAAGAAGGTCTTTTTGAAACTAGTTCTTTAAAATATTGAATTTCAAATTTTGAACATTGTTCAAAGTATTAAACTTTAGGGGAGATACTCAAGCGGCCAACGAGGGCAGACTGTAAATCTGCTGACTATGTCTTCGCAGGTTCGAATCCTGCTCTCCCCACAATTTTTAATACTGTAAAACTTTAGTATATTTGCACGAAAATTACCAAAAGCATTTATATTTTTTTAGAATTTGAAGGCTTGAGAAATCCTAGTATTTCTCTTTAAAAGCGGGAGTAGCTCAGTTGGTAGAGCGTCAGCCTTCCAAGCTGAATGTCGCCAGTTCGAACCTGGTCTCCCGCTCTATTTTCATCCTTGCAGTTATGTGAGGATATTGTTGTTTAAAGGCGTTTCATCTTAAAATAACAAGAAAATCTTTTGAGTTTTGTTTGGCTTTTAACGGTCAGTCGTAAAACCAGCAATTAAAAGCCGGTGTAGCTCAGGGGTAGAGCGTTTCCTTGGTAAGGAAGAGGTCACGAGTTCAATTCTCGTCATTGGCTCAAAGAAATTGAAATAATGAGTAATTTGAGCAAGGTTGTATATTTCTTGTTCGTTTTATTTCCGTTGAGATCGGTGAGTTCATCCCGATAACTATCGGGACTCGTCATTGGCTCAAAGAATACAGAATTACAATTGAACACTAATATATAACTAAGTTTAAATAAATACAAAATGGCAAAGGCAACATATGATCGTTCGAAACCACACTTAAATGTAGGTACTATTGGACACGTAGATCACGGTAAAACAACATTAACAGCTGCTATTACAAAGGTATTAGCTGACGCTGGATATTCTGAAGCTTCGGCTTTTGATCAAATTGATAACGCTCCTGAAGAAAAAGAGCGTGGTATCACAATTAACTCTTCACACGTTGAGTACGCGACGGCTAACCGTCACTACGCACACGTTGACTGTCCAGGTCACGCCGATTATGTAAAGAACATGGTAACGGGTGCTGCACAGATGGACGGAGCTATCTTAGTTGTTGCTGCAACAGATGGTCCAATGCCACAAACACGTGAGCACATCCTTTTAGGACGTCAGGTAGGTATTCCACGTATTGTTGTATTTATGAATAAAGTAGATATGGTTGATGATGAGGAATTACTTGAATTAGTTGAGATGGAGATCAGAGATCTTTTGTCTTTCTACGAGTATGACGGTGATAACGGACCTGTAATCGCTGGTTCTGCATTAGGAGCATTAAACGGTGAGCAAAAATGGGTTGATACAGTATTATCTTTAATGGAAGCTGTTGATACTTGGATTGAGGAGCCATTAAGAGAAGTTGATAAAGACTTCCTAATGCCAATCGAGGATGTATTCTCTATTACTGGTCGTGGAACTGTAGCAACAGGTCGTATCGAAACTGGTATCGCTAACACTGGAGATCCTGTTGAGATCATTGGTATGGGAGCTGAGAAATTAACTTCTACAATTACTGGTATTGAAATGTTCCGTCAGATCCTTGATAGAGGTGAGGCTGGAGATAACGCTGGTATCTTATTAAGAGGTATTGAGAAAACTCAAATCTCTAGAGGTATGGTAATCGTTAAGCCAGGATCAGTAACCCCACACGCTAAGTTCAAAGCTGAGGTGTATGTATTGAAAAAAGAAGAAGGTGGACGTCACACTCCATTCCACAATAACTACCGTCCACAGTTCTACGTACGTACAACTGATGTAACAGGAAACATTTCTCTTCCTGATGGAGTTGAAATGGTAATGCCTGGTGATAACTTGACAATCCACGTTGATTTGATCTCTCCAATTGCAATGAGCGTTGGTCTACGTTTCGCTATCCGTGAAGGTGGTAGAACTGTAGGTGCAGGTCAGGTAACTGAAATTTTAGACTAAACACTAGTCAATAATAAATAAAGGTAAAGGTGTTCCGTTTTTCGGGACGCCTTGACTTTTATAACGGGTTTAGCTCTTTTGGAGCAATATCCTACGGGTTTAGCTCAGTTGGTAGAGCACTGGTCTCCAAAACCAGGTGTCGTGAGTTCGAGTCTCTCAACCCGTGCAATTTAATATAACTGTGTATCTCGATACGAGAAGTTTATGCTGAGCGTTGCGCTGTTAAGTGCAGAGTCGAAGTAAGTCTCTCAACCCGTGCATAGGCTCTGAAATTTTAAAATTTCAGAAAAAGAAAACATAAATACCCACAACGATGGTAAACTATATAAAAGAGTCGTATAACGAATTAAAGAATCACGTAACGTGGACACCTTGGAACGAGGCACAACGTCTTACAGTTATTGTTGCTGCATTTTCTGTAGTATTAGCTTTAGCGGTTTGGGGTGTTGATAGTGTGTTTAGTAAAGTTATATCTTATTACTTTGAGTTAATTAAATAATAAGCATGACCGATACAAAAAGTACAAAAAAGTGGTATGTTGTTCGTTCAGTAAGTGGACAAGAAAACAAAATTAAGGCCTATATCGAGTCTGAGATTACTCGTTTAAATCTTCAAGATTACATAGAACAAGTTTTGGTTCCAACTGAGAAAGTGATACAAATCCGTAATGGAAAGAAAACAAACAAAGAACGTGTTTATTTTCCTGGTTATATCATGGTGCAAGCAAGTCTTGCTGGAGAAATACCACATATTATAAGATCAATTAATGGTGTTATTGGTTTCTTAGGTGAAGTTAAAGGAGGAGATCCAGTACCATTAAGACAAAGTGAAGTGAATAGAATGCTAGGGAAAGTCGATGAGCTTTCTGTGAAAGATGAAAATGTAAATATTCCTTACACTATCGGTGAAACAGTAAAGGTTGTTGATGGTCCTTTCAACGGGTTCAATGGAACTGTTGAGAAAATCAATGAAGAAAAGCGTAAGCTAGAAGTGATGGTTAAAATTTTCGGAAGAAAAACGCCACTAGAACTAAGCTATATGCAAGTAGAGAAAATATAATTGTTACACGCTATATTATAGATTTTATCTCAGGCTTCCACTTAAGGTAAAATCGACAAATTTTAAATTTAAAAAATGGCAAAAGAAGTCAGTAAAGTAGTAAAATTGCAAGTTCGTGGAGGTGCGGCTAACCCGTCACCACCAGTTGGACCCGCTTTAGGTGCTGCCGGTGTGAACATCATGGAGTTCTGTAAGCAGTTTAATGCTAGAACACAAGATAAGCAAGGAAAAGTATTGCCAGTTGCGATTACAGTTTATAAGGACAAGTCTTTCGACTTTGTAATTAAAACTCCTCCAGCTGCAGTACAAATTCTTGAAGCTATCAAGGTCAAAAAAGGATCTGGAGAGCCTCACGTTAAGAAGGTAGGAACTATTACTTGGGATCAAATTCGAGTGATTGCAGAAGACAAAATGCCCGATTTAAATGCGTTTACTGTAGAGTCTGCTATGAAAATGGTAGCTGGTACAGCGCGTTCAATGGGAATTAAAACAAAAGGTGCTGCACCTTTTTAATAAAAAAGAATCTATAAAATGGCAAGATTAACTAAAAAGCAAAAAGTGAATACTGCGAAAGTGGAGGCTAAAACCTACTCTGTTGCAGAAGCTTCAGCTTTAATAAAAGAAATCTCCAACACAAACTTCGACCCATCTGTGGACTTAGCTGTGCGTCTTAATGTAGACCCACGTAAAGCTAACCAAATGGTAAGAGGTGTTGTAACCTTACCACACGGTACAGGTAAGAATGTGAAGGTATTAGCCTTGGTTACTCCAGATAAGGAAGCTGAAGCTACAGCTGCCGGAGCAGACTTTGTTGGATTAGATGAGTACCTCGATAAAATTAAAGGAGGTTGGACAGATGTTGACGTAATTGTAACGATGCCAAGTGTAATGGGTAAGTTAGGACCTTTAGGTCGTGTGTTAGGACCTCGTGGTCTTATGCCAAACCCAAAAACTGGTACAGTAACAATGGACGTTGCTAAAGCGGTTCAAGATGTGAAAGGTGGTAAGATTGACTTTAAAGTTGAGAAGACTGGTATTATTCACGCAGCAATAGGGAAAGCATCTTTTGATGCAGAAAAAATTGCAGGAAACGCAAGAGAATTATTAACTACGTTGGTAAAACTGAAGCCTCAAGCGGCTAAGGGAGTGTATATTAAAAGTATATTCATGTCCAGCACAATGAGTCCAAGTATCGAAATCGATACTAAAAACTTCGCAGAGTAGCAAAACACAGACTTATGACAAGACAAGAAAAATCACAAGTAATTGAAACGTTAACTGCTCAGCTTACAGAGAATACTACTATTTATTTAGCAGATATTTCTGGATTGGACGCAGGATCAACGTCAAACCTTCGTCGTGCTTGCTTTAAAGCAGGTGTGAAGTTGGCTGTAGTTAAAAACACATTGCTTGCAAAAGCAATGGAGAGTTCTGATAAAGATTTTGGTGAATTACCATCAACTTTAAAAGGAAACACATCTTTATTATTTTCAGAAACAGGAAATGCACCTGCTAAAGTAATTAAGGAATTCAGAAAAAAATCTGAAAAGCCTGTACTTAAAGGAGCATATATCGAAGAAGCTGTCTACATTGGAGACGATCAACTAGATAACCTAGTGAACATCAAATCTAAAGAAGAAGTTATCGGTGATATCATCGGGTTATTACAATCTCCTGCTAAGAATGTTATCTCTGCTCTTAAGAGTGGTGGAAACACACTTTCAGGCCTTGTTAAAACACTTTCTGAAAGAGAAGGATAAGCAACATATTGCACTAATTAAATTACAAATAATAAATTACAATTTTTAAAAACGATAGAAAATGGCAGATTTAAAAGAATTCGCAGAACAATTAGTTAACTTAACCGTAAAAGAGGTTAATGAATTAGCTACTATATTAAAAGATGAGTACGGTATCGAGCCTGCTGCTGCAGCTGTAGCTGTTGCTGCTGGTGGTGCTGCTGCTGGTGGAGACGCTGGTGAGGAAAAAACAGAATTTGATGTTATCCTTACTGCTGCAGGTGGTTCTAAATTAGCAGTTGTAAAACTGGTAAAAGAATTAACTGGTGCTGGTCTTAAAGATGCAAAAGAGTTAGTTGATAACGCTCCATCTCCAATTAAAGAAGGTGTTGCTAAAGACGAAGCTGAGGCTCTTAAAGCTCAATTAGAAGAAGCTGGAGCAGAGGTTGAGCTTAAGTAAGCTTTCCTAAACTCCAAACCTTAAGGTTTAGGTCTTCCGTTTAACGCGGAAAGACCTAAACCATTTTGTGTATATAAAGGTTCCTATATTTTCGAGTATACACTACATAACTTGTTTAACTAAATTCCGTCCATAGATGTCAGCAATGTTAACTGAAAGATTGAATTTTTCTTCTGTTCAAAATAAGCCGGATTACCCGGACTTTTTGGATATCCAAATTAAATCCTTCCAGGATTTTTTCCAGTTGGAAACCAAATCAGAAGAAAGAGGCCAAGAAGGATTGTACAAAACCTTCTTAGAGAATTTCCCAATTACAGATACTCGTAACCAGTTCGTGTTAGAGTTTTTAGATTATTTCGTAGATCCACCAAGATATTCAATTCAAGAATGTATCGAAAGAGGTCTTACCTACAGTGTGCCATTAAAAGCACGTTTGAAACTGTATTGTACAGATCCAGAGCATGAAGATTTTGAAACCATCGTCCAGGATGTATACCTAGGTACAATACCTTACATGACACCATCTGGTACGTTTTGTATCAACGGTGCAGAGCGTGTAGTAGTTTCTCAATTACACCGTTCTCCAGGGGTATTCTTCGGACAATCATTCCATGCCAATGGAACCAAATTATATTCAGCCAGAGTAATTCCTTTTAAAGGATCTTGGATTGAATTTGCTACCGATATCAATAGCGTTATGTACGCATATATCGATAGAAAGAAAAAATTACCAGTTACAACACTTTTCCGTGCTATCGGATTTGAAAGAGATAAAGATATTCTTGAAATATTTGATCTTGCCGAAGAAGTGAAAGCATCTAAAACTGGATTAAAGAAGTATTTAGGACGCAAGTTAGCAGCACGTGTATTGAAAACATGGCACGAAGATTTCGTGGATGAAGATACAGGTGAAGTAGTATCTATTGAGCGTAATGAAATTATCTTAGATCGTGATACTATTCTTGAAAAAGAGCATATCGATGAGATTTTAGATTCAGGTTCAAAAACGATCTTATTACACAAAGAGGATAATCATTTAGCAGATTATGCGATTATCCATAATACACTTCAAAAAGATCCTACCAACTCTGAAAAAGAAGCGGTAGAACATATCTATAGACAACTTCGTAACGCTGAGCCGCCAGATGAGGAAACCGCTCGTGGTATTATCAACAAGTTATTTTTCTCGGACCAGAGATATAACTTAGGTGAGGTAGGACGTTACAGAATGAACAAAAAATTAGGTCTTGATATCGCAATGGACAAGCAAGTGCTTACCAAAGAAGATATCATTACTATTGTAAAATACTTAATCGAGCTTATTAACAGTAAAGCAGAGATTGATGATATTGATCACTTATCTAACCGTCGTGTACGTACCGTTGGTGAACAATTGTCTTCTCAGTTTGGAGTTGGTTTGGCTCGTATGGCACGTACCATCCGTGAACGTATGAATGTTCGTGACAACGAAGTATTTACACCTATCGATTTAATTAATGCCAAGACATTATCATCTGTGATTAACTCGTTCTTCGGAACAAACCAGTTATCACAGTTTATGGATCAAACCAACCCGCTTGCTGAAATTACGCACAAACGTAGATTATCTGCGTTAGGGCCAGGAGGTTTGTCAAGAGAGAGAGCAGGATTTGAGGTTCGTGATGTTCACTATACACATTATGGAAGATTATGTCCTATTGAAACTCCTGAAGGACCAAACATTGGTTTGATATCATCTTTGGCAGTATATGCAAAAGTAAACAACTTAGGATTTATTGAAACACCATACCGTAAGGTAACTGATGGGAAAATAGATCTTAAAACAACACCACAATATCTTTCTGCTGAAGAAGAAGAAGGACAAATGATTGCGCAAGCAAACATTCCTTTAAAAGATAGTGGCTTGATTAATGCGGACAGAGTAATTGCTCGTGAAGAAGGAGATTTCCCAGTAGTGGAACCTACTCAGATCAATTATGCCGATGTTGCACCAAACCAGATAGCATCAATTTCTGCATCGTTAATTCCTTTCTTGGAACATGATGATGCCAACCGTGCATTGATGGGATCTAACATGATGCGTCAGGCGGTACCTTTATTGATTGCAGATTCTCCTATTGTTGGTACAGGTCTTGAAAGACAAGTAGCTTCAGATTCGCGTGTTTTAATTAATGCAGAAGGAGATGGAACTGTTGAGTATGTAGATGCAAATGAAGTAACTATTAAGTACGACCGTTCTGATAAAGAAGGAATGGTAAGCTTTGATAGTGATAGCAAAACATACCAACTTATTAAGTTTAGAAAAACAAACCAAGGAACATCTATCAACCTAAAGCCTATTGTAAAGCAGGGAGATAGAGTGTTAAAAGGACAAGTATTATGTCAAGGGTACGCTACCGAAAAAGGAGAGCTTGCATTGGGTCGTAATATGAAAGTAGCCTTCATGCCTTGGAAAGGATATAACTTTGAGGATGCGATTGTAATTTCTGAAAGAGTAGTACGTGAAGATATCTTTACTTCGATACACATCGATGAATACTCACTTGAAGTAAGAGATACAAAATTAGGAAACGAAGAACTAACTAATGATATCCCTAATGTTTCAGAAGAGGCTACAAAAGACCTTGATGAAAATGGTATGATTAGAATTGGTGCTGAAGTAAAACCTGGCGATATTCTTATTGGTAAGATTACTCCAAAAGGAGAAAGTGATCCTACTCCAGAAGAGAAATTATTACGTGCCATTTTTGGTGACAAAGCAGGTGATGTAAAAGATGCTTCATTAAAAGCGTCTCCATCATTACACGGAGTTGTTATCAACAAGAAATTATTTGCACGTGCAATTAAAGATAAGCGCAAGAGAGCAAAAGATAAAGAAGACATCGCTGCTTTAGAAGTAAAATATGATGCTAAGTTTGATGCGCTTAAAGAAGTATTGGTAGATAAGTTATTTGCTATCGTTGGTGGTAAAACTGCACAAGGTGTTACAAACGATCTTGGTGAAGTAGTATTCCCTAAAGGTAAAAAATACACGCTTAAAATGTTAAATGCTGTAGATGATTACACGCATTTAGTAGGAGGCGTTTGGGCTACAGACGATGAAACCAATGAAATGGTTGCAGATCTAATGCACAACTACCGTATCAAAGAAAATGACTTGCAAGGTAACTTGCGTCGTGAGAAGTTTACCATCTCTGTAGGAGATGAGCTTCCAGCGGGAATCTTAAAACTTGCTAAAATTTATGTTGCAAAAAAACGTAAATTAAAAGTAGGAGATAAGATGGCAGGACGTCACGGTAACAAAGGTATTGTGGCTCGTATTGTAAGAGAAGAAGATATGCCATTCTTAGAAGATGGATCTCCAGTAGATATCGTATTGAATCCACTAGGGGTACCATCTCGTATGAACATCGGTCAGATTTACGAGACCGTTCTAGGTTGGGCAGGTCAAAAATTAGGTCGCAAGTACGCAACTCCAATTTTTGATGGTGCAACACTAGATCAAATCAACGAATTGACAGACGAAGCTGGCATTCCAAGATTTGGACATACGTATCTATATGACGGTGGTACTGGACAACGTTTTGATCAACCAGCAACTGTTGGTGTGATTTACATGTTGAAACTGGGTCACATGGTAGATGACAAAATGCACGCACGTTCTATAGGACCATACTCATTAATTACACAACAACCATTGGGTGGTAAAGCTCAGTTTGGTGGTCAGCGTTTTGGAGAGATGGAAGTATGGGCACTTGAAGCATATGGTGCTTCAAGCACATTGCGTGAAATATTGACGGTAAAGTCTGATGACGTTATTGGTAGAGCTAAAACCTACGAGAGTATCGTAAAAGGAGAAGCAATGCCAGAACCAGGTCTTCCAGAATCTTTCAACGTACTTATGCACGAATTGAAAGGTCTTGGACTAGACATCAGGCTAGAAGAATAAAAAATACGCCCTGTTTCGGTGGGGCTATTTTCAATTTTTCTTCGGAAACATTAGTTTCCAAATCAATAGTTTTAAATTTTATTTTACAGCATTATGGCAAGGAATAATAAAGAACAAGCAGCACCAAAATTCAATAAGATTTCTATTGGATTGGCTTCACCTGAAGCAATCTTAGCAGAATCAAGAGGTGAGGTGTTGAAACCAGAAACAATTAATTACCGTACGCACAAGCCAGAGCGTGACGGTTTGTTCTGTGAGCGAATTTTTGGACCTGTAAAGGACTATGAGTGTGCTTGTGGAAAATATAAAAGAATTCGCTACAAAGGAATCGTATGTGACCGATGTGGTGTAGAGGTAACAGAAAAGAAAGTACGTCGTGATAGAGTAGGACACATCAATTTGGTAGTGCCTGTTGCTCATATCTGGTACTTCCGTAGTTTACCAAACAAAATTGGATACCTTCTTGGATTACCATCAAAGAAGTTGGATATGATTATCTACTACGAGCGTTACGTAGTAATCCAACCAGGTATTGCCAAAAACGAAGAAGGAGAAGAAGTTAAAAAGTTAGATTTCTTAACAGAAGAAGAGTACCTAAATATATTAGATGCACTTCCGCAAGAAAATCAATACTTAGAAGATTCAGATCCAAACAAGTTCATCGCTAAGATGGGTGCAGAATGTTTGATCGACTTATTAGATCGTATCGATCTTGATGCATTGTCGTTCGAATTACGTCACAAAGCAAATAACGAAACGTCTAAACAACGTAAAACGGAAGCTCTAAAGAGACTTCAAGTTGTAGAGGCGCTACGTGATGCAAACAAGAAACGTGAGAACAGAGCGTCTTGGATGATTATGAAAGTAATTCCAATCATCCCGCCAGAATTACGTCCACTAGTACCACTAGATGGAGGTCGTTTTGCAACGTCAGATTTAAATGATCTCTACCGTCGTGTGATTATCCGTAACAACCGTTTAAAGCGTTTGATGGAGATAAAAGCACCAGAGGTAATCTTACGTAATGAAAAGCGTATGTTGCAAGAATCTGTTGATTCATTATTTGACAACACACGTAAGTCTTCAGCAGTAAAAACTGATAGCAACCGTCCATTGAAGTCGCTTTCAGATTCATTGAAAGGAAAGCAAGGACGTTTCCGTCAAAACTTGCTTGGTAAGCGTGTTGATTATTCTGCACGTTCTGTAATTGTTGTTGGACCAGAATTAAAATTATTCGAATGTGGATTGCCAAAAGGAATGGCAGCAGAATTATACAAGCCTTTCGTAATACGTAAGTTGATTGAAAGAGGTATTGTAAAAACTGTAAAATCTGCAAAGAAAATTATAGACAAAAAAGAACCTGTGGTTTGGGATATCTTGGAAAACGTTCTTAAAGGACATCCAGTATTACTAAACCGTGCCCCTACACTTCACCGTCTAGGTATACAAGCGTTTCAACCTAAGTTAATCGAAGGAAAAGCAATCCAATTACACCCATTGGTATGTACGGCCTTTAATGCCGATTTTGATGGGGATCAAATGGCGGTGCACCTTCCATTAGGACCAGAAGCTATTTTAGAAGCACAATTATTAATGTTGGCTTCTCACAATATCTTGAATCCTGCAAATGGTGCTCCAGTAGCAGTACCTTCTCAGGATATGGTATTGGGTCTGTATTACATGACCAAGCTTAAGTTGTCTACAAAAGACATGAAAGTAAAAGGTGAAGGTTTAACATTTTACTCGGCAGAAGAAGCAGTAATTGCTTACAACGAGAAGATGGTAGATCTAAACGCTCAAATTAAAATTAGAACAAAAGATTTTAATGATGCAGGTGAATTAGTGTACCAAATCATTGAGACTACTTTGGGTAGAGTTATCTTTAACCAAAATGTTCCTGAAGAAGCTGGATACATCAATGAAGTATTAACTAAGAAATCTCTTAGAGATATTATTGGTGGTATTCTAGCAAAAACAAGCGTACCTAAAACGGCAGCGTTCCTAGATGCAATTAAAACTTTAGGATATAAGTTTGCATTTGAAGGTGGATTATCATTCTCATTAGGAGATATTATTATTCCATCAGAGAAGTACACCATGATTGATGAGGCCAATGAAAAAGTAGATGCTATTAGAGCAAACTACAACATGGGTCTTATTACTCAAAACGAACGTTACAACCAAGTAATTGATATTTGGACGGCTACCAATGCAGGACTAACCGAGTTATCTATGAAGCGTATTCGCGAAGACCAACAAGGATTTAACTCTGTATATATGATGCTTGATTCTGGAGCTCGTGGATCTAAAGAACAGATTCGCCAGTTAACCGGTATGCGTGGATTAATGGCAAAGCCTAAGAAATCGAACAGTGGAGGAGGAGAAATTATTGAAAACCCTATTCTTTCTAACTTTAAAGAAGGACTTTCAATTTTAGAATACTTTATCTCTACGCACGGTGCCCGTAAAGGACTTGCAGATACGGCCTTGAAAACGGCAGATGCAGGATACCTAACACGTAGATTAGTAGATGTTTCTCAAGATGTAATTATCAACACAGAAGACTGTGGTACTTTAAGAGGTATTGAAGTAAAAGCGTTGAAAAAGAATGAAGAAGTTGTTGAGAAATTAAGTGCACGTATCGTTGGTAGAACGGCTTTAAATGATGTGGTAAATCCATTGACAAAAGAAGTTCTTGTAGAAAGCGGTCAACACATTAATGAAGTAATTGCAGAGACTATTGAAGATTCTCCAATCGAGACTGTAGAAGTGCGTTCTGCATTAACTTGTGAAGCTAAAAGAGGAATTTGTGCACAATGTTACGGTAGAAACCTTGCCACCAATAAAATGGTACAAAGAGGTGAAGCAGTAGGAGTTGTGGCAGCACAGTCTATTGGTGAACCAGGTACACAGCTTACATTACGTACCTTCCACGTAGGTGGTATTGCTGGTAACATTTCAGAAGAAAACAAACTCAAAGTAAAATTTGATGGTATAGCTGAAATTGAAGACTTGAAAACTGTGAAAGGACAAGACAATGAAGGAAACGACATTGATATTGTAATCTCTCGTACATCTGAGTTGAAATTAATCGACAAGAAAACGGGTATAACGTTAAGTACTAACAATATTCAGTATGGTTCAACAATCTATATAAAAGATGGTGATACCTTAAAAAATGGAGATGTAGTGTCGTCTTGGGATCCATATAACGGTGTGATTATTTCAGAATTTGCAGGTAAAATCAAGTACGAGAATATCGAACAAGGTATTACATATGCAGTTGAAATTGATGAGCAAACAGGTTTCCAAGAAAAAGTAATTACAGAATCTAGAGACAAGAAGAAGATCCCAACATTACAGATATTAGGTAAAGGTGATGAAGTAATTCGTAGCTACAACCTTCCTGTTGGTGCCTTGATTCAGGTGGATGATAACGAGAAGATTAAGATTGGTAAAATCTTAGTGAAGATACCACGTAAATCTGCGAAAGCGGGTGATATTACAGGGGGTCTTCCACGTGTAACTGAATTATTCGAAGCACGTAACCCTTCAAATCCTGCTGTTGTAAGTGAGATTGATGGTGTTGTTTCTTTCGGAAAAATTAAGCGTGGTAACCGTGAAATCATTGTAGAGTCTAAGTTAGGTGAAGTAATGAAATACTTGGTGAAATTAAGTAACCAAATTCTAGTACAAGAGAACGATTACGTAAGAGCAGGAATGCCATTAAGTGATGGTTCTACAACACCAGAAGATATTCTTAGAATTAAAGGCCCATCTGCGGTACAGCAATACCTAGTGAACGAGGTTCAAGAAGTATACCGTCTGCAAGGGGTGAAGATTAATGATAAGCACTTCGAGGTGGTGGTACGCCAAATGATGCGTAAAGTAAGAATTGTAGATAGTGGAGACACTACCTTCCTAGAAAATCAATTAGTTCATAAAGACGACTTTATCGAAGAAAACGATAAGATCTTTGGAATGAAAGTAGTTGAAAACGCTGGAGATTCTGAAACATTGAAAGAAGGACAGATTGTTACCGTACGTCAGTTACGTGATGAGAACTCTATCTTAAGAAGAGCAGACAAAACACTAGTAGAAGGTCGTGATGCAGTAAATGCAACAGCAACGCCAATTCTACAAGGTATTACGAGAGCGTCGTTACAGACTAAATCGTTTATCTCTGCGGCATCATTCCAGGAAACAACAAAAGTGTTAAACGAGGCTGCAGTAGCAGGTAAGGTAGATACATTAGAAGGTCTTAAAGAGAATGTAATTGTAGGACATAAAATACCAGCCGGTACCGGTATGCGTAATTATGATACTATTATTGTAGGATCTAAAGAAGAACTGGAAGAAATGACAAAAGAAAAGCAGGAAGTTAATTTTAATTAACCCATAGCTTTACTATATACAAAATCCCGTGACAGCTGTTTCGGGATTTTGTTTTTTAAATCTATTTATAATTGTACATTTATGAATACTACAATAGGTAGTACTTCGGAAATTTTAAAATATAATACAATGGCAGATCAACATAATAACGGTCCTAAAAAACCAAGTATAAATATTGAGTTAGATGCAGATACGGCAGAAGGAATCTATAGTAATTTGGCAATCATTAATCATTCACAATCTGAATTTGTGGTAGATTTTGTGACTATTATGCCAGGTGTTCCAAAGAGTAAAGTGAAATCTAGAATAGTCCTTACCCCTCAACATGCTAAACGTTTTTTAAAAGCACTAAACGAAAATGTAGCTCGATTCGAAAAGCAACATGGCCCAATTAAAGATAATAACCAACCTCAAGTGCCCATTAGTTTTGGTCCTACGGGGCAGGCTTAGAATTAGTTTACAGTATTCAGTTGCAGTTTGCAGAAAAAAATCCCAATAGTTAAAGTTCACTATTGGGATTTTTAATTTTGCCTAATGCCTAATGCCTAATGCCTAATGCCTAATGCCTAATGCCTAATGCCTAATGCTTAATGCCTAATTGTTATTGCTTTTCAAACTCACTCACAAAATGTAATTTCACGTTTGGATATTTGCTTTGTGTCATTTGTAACGTAAAGGCACTGTCGGCAAAGAATACTAGTTGCCCTCTTTTGTCTTTCGCTAAGAACTTAGATTTTACACGCTTAAAGTCTTTAAACTCGTCACTTTTTTCATCGGCAGGATCTACCCAACATGCTTTGTGAACATTTAAGTTCTCATACCTACAGCTAGCACCGTATTCGTGTTCTAACCTGTATTGTATTACTTCAAATTGTAGGGCGCCAACGGTACCAATTACTTTACGACCGTTTAATTCTAAGATAAATAACTGTGCAACTCCTTCATCCATAAGTTGGTCAATCCCTTTTTCTAGTTGTTTGCTTTTTAAAGGGTCTGCGTTATTAATATACTTAAAGAATTCTGGTGAGAAACTCGGAATTCCTTTATAGTTCATTTGTTCTCCTTCAGTAAGAGTATCTCCAATTTTGAAACTCCCTGTGTCATGCAAACCAACAATATCTCCAGGGTATGAAATATCAACTATTTGTTTCTTTTCGGCAAAAAAAGCATTCGGACTCGAAAACTTCATTTTCTTTTTATTTCGAACGTGCATGTAGCTTTTGTTACGTTCAAAAACTCCAGAAACAATTTTTATAAATGCCAAACGGTCTCTGTGTTTTGGATCCATGTTGGCGTGGATTTTAAATACGAATCCAGAAAAAGCATCTTCTTCAGGTTTTACAATTCTAGTGTCACTAGATTTTGGTTGGGGTTTTGGGGCAATTTCAACAAAACAGTCTAACAATTCACGAACACCAAAATTGTTTAAGGCAGATCCAAAAAATACGGGTTGTAACTCACCCTTCAGATAGGCTTCTCTGTCGAAGTCTGGGTATACTTCATACACTAACTCTAATTCGTCCCTTAAAGTTTCAGCAGCATCACTACCAATAAGGTCATCTAAAGTTTCCGAAGCTATGTTAGCTACCTCAATAGTTTCTTCTATATTTTTTCTGCTATCTCCACTAAATAGGTTTACGTTTTTTTCCCAAATGTTATAAATACCTTTAAAGTCATATCCCATCCCAATTGGAAAAGAGAGCGGAGTGACTTTAAGTTGCAGTTTTTGTTCTACTTCATCAAGCAATTCGAAAGCATCTTTCCCTTCTCGGTCTAATTTATTAATAAAGACAATCATGGGGATGTTACGCATACGGCAAACTTCAACGAGTTTCTCGGTTTGCTCCTCAACCCCTTTTGCAACATCAATCACAACAATAACACTATCTACAGCAGTAAGTGTTCTAAATGTATCCTCTGCAAAATCTTTGTGACCTGGTGTGTCAAGAATGTTTATTTTGGTTCCTTCATACTCAAATGCCAATACAGAAGTAGCTACAGAGATTCCACGTTGACGTTCAATTTCCATGAAGTCACTAGTGGCACCTTTCTTTATTTTATTACTTTTTACAGCACCCGCTTCTTGAATAGCCCCTCCAAATAATAGTAATTTTTCGGTAAGGGTAGTTTTTCCTGCATCTGGATGCGAAATAATACCAAATGTTTTTCTTCTATCTATTTCTTTCTGTAAAGACATTTCATGAAATTTTTGATTGCAAAGATACGTCTAGTTTTTAGTTTTTTACTGCCATATTATTGTGTTGTATTGTATTTTATCGAAACTTCATTAGGAAAAATCTTACATTTAAATACGTATTTAAACGGAAGTATATGTATTTTATCGATTAAATTAGCGCATTATCTATTATGTGTTACCTATTTTTTCTTGAAAAGTATATGACGACGACAAGAAAAAGAGTTTTTAATCACTTAAATATTAAGTGGTAGGATAATAGATATTGATGGTTTTTTATTAAATACGTAGAAATATTATAAGTGTTAACAAATTAGTAGTTAGTGTGTTGTGATTGATATTTTTCAATAAAACTGCAACGAATTTTCGTAAGGTACTGACTGTTAGGTGCTAGCAGGCTTTTGTAGGAATTTCTATGATTGAATAGTTTAAAAATCAGCGGTTTAAGGTATTTCATCGACCAAATTAGCAGATTAACTAAAATAATGATTGAAATAATAAAAATTGTAGTAATTGGTGTTACATTCGCCCACTAGAGCCTATACAATATAGTTATTTTAAATAATTACCTATGGAATTAAATAACAATGTTTCCCCTGCACGTAATCTTCTGCGCGCTTTTTTGAATGTTTTCGTTTTATTGTTCTCAATTGTTGCGTTTTCTCAAATAGGAGTGCAATCGCCTTCAATTAGAGGGGTCGTTGGTCAACCTCCAGAAAATCAGCCAGTTTCTTTTCAATGGTCAGACATTCAAGATGTAAATAATAACGGTGATATCGATGCTACCGAAAATAATCGTGCAGCTACGATAGAGTCTATCACAGTTGATGGAGTAATTTTTAACACTTTTGCTGTTCCATCTGCATATCAATTAACCCGTCTTGGAGGTAATGGTAGTTTAGATGCAAGGCACAACCGAAATGGAATTGTATTAAATAGAACCACACCTCCTTTTAGTGGCGAAGTTGTTGGGACTAGTATTACTGCAACTCTTGATATTAATGATAATACAACTTGGGATGATGCTGCAAAAGCAGCTTTTCAAGATCCAAATTTAAATCATTACTTTTCTTCTAATGGTAATGGAGATAATATATGTTTAGATTTTGATGCAGCAAACGGAATTAATGGAGCGACAGAAACTGATGCACAATTACAGACATTATTTTATGATCCTGCAATTCCTTCAAATGCTGGTGGTTTATTAGCGGTTACGGAACGTGGTGGAAATAATTGTTACTATGTTAGAATGGTTGGTTTTATGCCAGGATCTATTACAGAGACTGTTCTTGGAGATACCTTCGTTAGAAATGAAGGAGATCTTCGAGATGGTGATGGTCCAAATCCGCCTACAGATAATTCTGATTATTGGGAATCTGATAGAGAGATTGATAATGGACAATCTATTGCAATAGCCTTGTTTGAGTTAAATAGTGTAGCTCCTACGGGATCCCTTATTACTAGAATCGAATTTGTTTCTGCGACCACTGATGATGGTGATGGGAAATTTTTTATTTTACAGAAATATGCGTTACCTCAAGAAATTCCTGGATGTGAGAATGGAATGATTAATGGAGATGTGGATGATATGAACAATGTTCCAGTGGGTTCTACCTATTCTGTTTTGAGCCAGCCAGTTCCTGCTGGTCAATCTTTTACTTTTAATCCAGATGGTACGTACTCATATATGCCAACCACAGGATATTCTGGAAATGTTGTATTTGAATATGAAGTTTGTTTACCTGCTCCAAATACAGGTATTTGTGATAGTTCAACTGTTACTTTAATTTTTAATCCAAAGCCTCTTAACCCAGAACTTGAAGTTAATTGTAATGCCAATGGAACGTATAATGTTTCAATTACATCACCAATAGGTGCTAATTTTGAATACAGTATTAATAACCAACCTTACCAAATCTCTCCAGATTTCAATAATCTAGGATCTGGAACATATGAGTTTGCTGTGAGGGATATCTCTACTGGATGTGATAACTTACCTGGTGCTACTTCAGTAACTTTGGAGACTCTTATTGCAACTATTGAAGCTGCCTCTGATGTGGATTGCTTCGGAAATGCTAGTGGAAATATAGATGTTTCTGTTTCTGGCGGTTTTCCTCCGTATACCTATACTTGGTCTAATGGAGCAACTACTCAGGATTTAGAAAATGTTCCTGCTGGAAATTATAGCGTAATGATTTCTGATACTACTGGGTGTCTTTTTGAGTTTGCATCTGCTATTATTATTGATGGTCCTGCAGCTGGATTAGCTATAGATCCAGTACTTACAAATGTTGACTGTTTTGGGACTGCCTCAGGTGGTATAGATATTTCAGTAACTGGAGGAACTCCTGGGTATACTTATAGTTGGAGTAATGGAGCAACCTCTCAAGATTTAATAAACGTTGTTGCTGGTGATTACACGGTAACCGTTACAGATGTAAATGGTTGTACCATTTCAGATACATACACAATAACACAACCTATTGCAGCATTGTCTCAAACTAATACAGTTACCAATGTTTTATGTTTTGGAGAAGTAACAGGAGCCATTGACTTAGAAGTTGCTGGTGGAACGCCAGGATATACTTATGCTTGGAATACTGGTGCTACAACACAAGATATTTCAGGACTAGCTGCTGGAAATTATGATGTTACTATTACTGATGCTAACGGATGTACTTTATCAGCTTCCTTTACTATCGATGAGCCATTAGTTGGTTTAAGTCAAACCAATACCATTACAAATGTTGCATGTTTTGATGAATTAACTGGAGCGATTGATTTAGAAGTTGCTGGTGGAACGCCAGGATATACGTATGTATGGAATACAGGCGCAACGACACAAGATATTTCATCATTGGCAGCAGGAGATTACCAAGTAACCATTACCGACGCTAATGGATGTAGACTTGTAGAGAGCTTTACCATTACCGAGCCAACAGAAGGATTAGGAATTAGTGCTACGCAAGTAGATATTCTATGTTTTGGCGATAGTACAGGATCAATAGATGTTACGGTAACAGGAGGAACAGCTCCTTACACGTACATGTGGACCAACGGAGCTACGACACAAGATCTAAGCAATGTTCCAGCAGACACCTACAATGTAGTAGTTACGGATGCCAATGGATGTACAATTAACCTGCCAAATGGTGGAATTACCTTATCACAGCCAGAACCTATTAGTATTGTAATCACCAAAGAAAATGCAACAACCGCACAAGGCTGCGCTGATGGAGAGGCAACTGCTACTCCAGGAGGTGGTGTAGCACCTTATACGTATTTATGGAGTGCTAGTGCTGGTGGTCA
>NZ_JBYVJY010000013.1:0-97470 GCF_058147145.1 Patiriisocius sp. 208BN25-11 | reverse complement strand
AAATATATTCATATCCATTATTTTAATCTAAAATACAAAATAATTATCAATTATGAGTGTTTACGGACAATCAAAAAGAAGTTTGATGTTTTTTATGAATACAATTTTATAGTGAATTTAAATACCTAACAATAGTTGCATGCTCATACTTCTTAGCATAATCTAAAGCTGTTTTTCCTTTATTGCTATATGTAGTATCTGCTCCTGCAACCACCAGTTTTTTACCATTTCTAAATGGCTATATTTTGGAGCATATCAAATCATTTTATTGCACCTGCTTTGGCACTTAATGTTAACAAACCATAAGAGGTCCCTTTAATAGTATAACAGTTGTTTAAGGCATCTTCTTGCAGCTCACTTTTAAGCGCTGAGGTACTATCATTTTTGATGGCTAAATACATGTCTTTTGTTAGTTCTTGTGCTAGCCTAGATACAGTTGTTGTTAAGAATGCGATGCATATGATCATTTTCGTTTTCATAATTAAATTTAAAAAAAATCTTTCCAACCTTATTTTTAGCTTCTGTATCTTTGATGCATGCTACCAAAAAAGCTTCAGGAGAAATTAAAAAATCGTATCAATGCTAATTCGTTGCGAACACTTGGAGTACCTAACAATCTCATCGACTTTTCTAGCAATGATTATCTGGGTTTTAGTACTTCAAAGAAAATATTTTCTAAGGCTTCGGAAATTTTAAAAAACCACAACCTTGAGGTTAATGGGGCAACAGGATCTCGATTATTATCTGGAAATCATTCCCTATATCAAGAAACTGAACAACAAATAGCAGCTTTTCATAAAACAGAAAGCGCACTCATTTTTAATAGTGGCTATGATGCTAATATAGGTTTCTTTGGCAGTGTTCCGCAACGAGGAGATGTTATTTTATACGATGCATTGTGCCACGCTTCCATTCGGGATGGAATAAAAATGAGCAACGCCAAAGCATATAAGTTCAGGCATAATAATTTAGTAGCAATTGAAGAATTGTTGTCCGTTCGAGCGCTCCCGAAACCTGTCGGGACGAGAACTATTGATTCTGAAATATATATTGTAACAGAATCCATCTTCTCCATGGATGGCGATCAACCAGATCTCAAGGCATTAGTTGCGCTTTGCAAAACCTACAAAGCACAGCTCATTATTGATGAAGCGCATGCATTGGGTGTATTTGGGAATCATGGAGAAGGACTTGTTCAAGAATTAGGACTAGCAGATCAAATTTTTGCTCGCATTGTTACCTTTGGTAAAGCACTAGGATGTCATGGAGCAGCAGTTCTTGGAAGTGATGCCTTAAAACAATACCTCGTAAATTTTTCAAGAAGCTTTATATATACTACAGGCTTACCACCGCATAGCATCGCCACCATACATGCGGCGTATGAGATATTAAAGGCTTCGAATAAATGTAGTATAGATTTAAAAAGTAATATTGCAATATTACAAAAAGAACTAACGACAACAGGATTGCGATCTCATTTTATTCCTAGTCAGTCTGCGATTCATAGTTGTGTGATAGGAGGCAATAACAACACCAAGAAAATTTCAGAAGCACTACAAAAACATGGCTTTGATGTAAAACCAATCCTCTCACCTACAGTCCCAAAAGGAGCGGAGCGTTTACGTATATGTATACATAGCTTCAATACAGAAGAGGAAATCATAAGTCTTATAAGAAGCCTAGAAAGTGAGTTTTAAACAATTTTCGTTAAAAGCAGACAATAATTCCCCTTTTGAAGAGCCTGTCCCGTTATTAAAACGGGAGGGATATGGGGATGTTTAGCTACATTTGTATTGATTTAAAAGGCCTTCGACTTCCGAAGTTTCGGGACAGGCTGACAATTTTTATTTTACATGAAAAACCAAACCTATTTCATCACAGGAATTTCTACAGAAGTTGGTAAAACTGTTGTTTCTGCTATCGTTACAGAAGCACTAGAAGCAGATTATTGGAAGCCAGTTCAAGCAGGAGAACTTGACCATAGTGATACACATAAAGTGCAACAGTTTGTTTCAAATTCACAAACGGTATTTCATCCATCTGCATTCAATCTGGAAACACCCATGAGTCCGCATGCCGCAGCAAGTATTGATGGAGTTACTATTTCAGCAAAAAAAATAGCACGTCCGAAGATAAGAAATAGGCTAGTGATAGAAGGCGCTGGCGGATTACTTGTTCCCCTTAACGACACCGAAACCATTATAGATCTCATACAGTCATTAGACAAAGTGATAGTGGTGTCTCGTCATTATTTAGGAAGTATTAATCACACCTTATTAACTATTGAAGCCTTAAAAGCAAGAAAATTAGATATAGCCGGTATTATTTTCAGTGGTGCTGAGCATCCAACCACAGAAGCTATCATCGCAAAAATGAGCGGCGTGCCTATCCTAGGTCGTATTGATGAAGAACCTTATTTTGATCAAAATGTGGTGAGTGAGTATGCGTCTCACTTAAAGGTTCGTCTCGAAGCTATAGACTAATAGCTTTAAGAAAAAGCCTTAAAAAGGAGTCAAGATTCAAGAACCAAGATTTTTTTGATGAAACAATTTGAAGATGTTTTCATTTGAAAATGGATAGGTAGAGAGAATCAAGAACCAAGAAAAAAAATCAAGATGTCTTGTCTCTTGGTTCCTCTCATAAAGTGTTTTAATTAAAGTAACAAAATAATTCCCCCTTTGAAGGGGGCTAGGGGGATGTTTAGCTACATTTGTATGAAACTAAAAAGCCTTCGACAGGCTCAGGCTGACAATGAAACTACACCAAAAAGATAAACAAAATATCTGGCACCCGCTTACCCAACACCAAACAGCAAGACCGCCTGTTGGCATTATAAAAGCAAAAGATGCACTTTTGTTTGATGAACATGGTAATGCCTATATTGATGGAATTGCATCATGGTACACCGCTATCTTTGGGCATTGCAATCCCCATATTATAGCTGCTATGACACAGCAAATGCAGGATTTAGATTTTGTCATGTTTAGTGGCTTTACACATGCGCCTGCAGTACGGCTTTCTGAAGCGTTGTTGGAGATACTTCCCAACAATCAGCAAAAGGTTTTTTTTAATGACAATGGATCTACCGCAGTGGAAGCAGCTATTAAAATGGCCATTCAATTTCATCACAACAAAGGTGATAAAAGAGATACCTTAATAGCCTTTGAAGATGGCTTTCATGGAGATACTTTTGCAGCGATGAGTGCTTCAGGAATTGCTTCGTACAATGCTCCTTTTGAAGATTTATTGCTCAGCGTAAAACGCATTCCAACACCTCAGACGGATAATTTAAACGAAGTACTTGAGAAGCTCCAAATTATCATCCAAGAAAATAACTGTGCAGCATTCATTTTTGAACCCTTGGTTCAAGGAGCAGCAGGAATGAAATTTCATGAAGCCAAAGGTTTGGATGCCTTACTAGCACTTTGTCAAGAACAGGATGTCATTTGTATTGCCGACGAAATCATGACTGGTTTTGGAAAAACAGGCACCAACTTTGCCGTTGAGCAATTAGAAAACAAACCCGACATTATGTGCTTGAGCAAAGCGCTCACTGCTGGGATGTTTCCATTAAGTATAACCAGTTGTTCCCAAGCTATTTTTGATGGCTTTTTAAGTGAAGAAGTGCACAAAGGCTTTTTTCATGCGCATACTTTTAGTGCACACCCCATTGGTTGCGCAGCTGCTATTGCAAGTATTGAATTATTAACTTCTTCGGAAATTTTAAAACAACGAGACTTTATTGCAAAAGCACATCAATCCTTCGCTACTAAAATTTCAGAAAATCCAGCTGTAAAGGAAGTACGTTGCAAAGGAGTTGTCTTAGCGATCGATTTGGCCATAACAATGGAACGATACGGAAATTTAAGAGACGAACTCTACCAATTTTTTATGGATCGAGGTGTCGCATTAAGACCTCTAGGAAATACAGTATATGTGTTACCACCGTACGTGATTACCGAAACAGAATTAAAAAAGATATACAGCACTCTTGAAGAAATGCTCGAAGTGTACCGTTAGTCAATGCGCTTTTTCTCTTCTTCCAGTAAATCAATCACAGTATCACTATTTGCTATAAAGACTTTCATGACTTGATAGGTCCAAGTATCCCCCACACCTTCACCTTCTACACGTATGCTTGCTTCTCCTTTTGGCCCTTTGATAGGAATGGTAAGCTCGGCTGTTTTTAGTCCGTTATCATAGTTAATACCACCACTGGTCATTCCATTTTCTTCAATGGGTTCACCAAGTATGGCGATAAGTTCTGGATTGTCTTTTACCTTTTTTAACGCATCGTTAAAGGCTGCGCTATCTTTCATAATAGAAGTGATTCCTACAAAAAGTGTCCCAGCAAAGGCAATGAAGAGAATAATCATGGTCAAGCAACCACCCACAGGTACTGCCCATTTCCAATTACGACTCCACCAGCTTTTTTGTACTGTATTTTCTTCCATTTCTTTGAGATTTTGCTGCCGTTACAAAAGTAAGAAGCGTTATTTTTGCTTAAAAATACAACATCTTGCAAGATCTTATTACTATTTCTTCTATTGCTTCGGTTTCTGCTCTTGGAAACACGCCACAACGTGTATGGGAGAGGTATCGCTCCAAACAACCTTTATTTGTGGAAGAAATAATGGGCGAGCAAGATTTTTTTGTTTCAAAAGCTACTGCCGAAATAGAACAAGAACTAAACGCATTACAGACAACAAACCCAAGTTATAAAAACCTAGACAGATCTGTTTTGTTAGCGATCTTGGTTTCAAAGAAAGCAGTTGAGGGTCTCACATTTCCGAAGAAAAACACAGGAATAAATATCGGTTCGTCACGAGGTGCAACATCTTTATTCGAGAAATACCATACTGCTTTTGCCGCAACAGGCAAGGTGTCTCCTTACACATCACCTACCACCACTTTGGGGAATATCTCATCATGGGTGGCACAAGAATTAGGGACCCACGGCATACAGATAGAGCAATCTGTAACTTGTTCTACAGCAATGCACGCCTTGTTAAACGGGATGGCTTGGTTACAAGCAGGAATGGCAGATACTTTTTTGGTAGGAGGGAGTGAGGCAGCATTAACGCCTTTTACCATCGCTCAAATGCAAGCCTTAAAGTTATACACACAGTCTAAAAATAAAATGGCTTGTGAGTCGATGCGTTTTCAGAAAACCAAAAACACCATGGTTTTGGGAGAAGGTGCAGCGGTAGCAGTGTTGGAAAAGGGAATTTCAGAAAACACCAAAGCCATTATTAAAGGATATGGGTTTGGTTCTGAAACATTAGCGCACAATAGTTCTATTAGTGAACATGCAACCTGTTTCCAGACCTCCATGAAGATGGCTTTAAAAAAAGCAGGTATCGATACGGTAGATGCTGTCGTGATGCACGCCCCAGGAACGGTAAAGGGCGATGTTGCAGAAAAGAATGCCATCGATGCAATTTTTGGAAAACAGTTGCCTTTACTCACCTCTAATAAATGGATGGTGGGTCACACTTTTGCTGCAAGCGGAATGCTAAGCATAGAGATGGCCATTCAGATGTTAACATATAATACATTTGTTGAGAATCCTTTCTTCGGAAATGCTAGACACCTGCCACCTGCGTTAAAAACAATACTAGTAAACGCAGTAGGGTTTGGGGGAAATGCCGTGAGTATTATTCTAAAAAAGCCTTAAAACGACAAAAAAAAATCCCTATTTTTGAATTATGATGGAGACAAAACACAATTGGACTAAAGAAGAAATTTTAGCAATTTATAACAAGCCTATGATGGAGCTTTTATACGAAGCTGCTACAGTACATAGAGCAAATCATAACCCAAATCAAGTACAGGTTTCTACCTTACTTTCTATTAAAACTGGCGGTTGTCCAGAAGATTGTGGCTATTGTCCGCAAGCTGCTAGATACCACACAGACATTGAAGGGAATGATTTAATGAGTGTGCAGCAGGTAAAAGCGCAGGCATTGAGAGCTAAATCTAGCGGAAGTTCACGTGTATGTATGGGAGCTGCTTGGCGAAATGTTAAAGACGGGCCAGAATTTGACAATGTATTAGAAATGGTACGTACCATCAACAAACTAGACATGGAAGTGTGTTGTACGTTGGGTATGATTACTGAAAACCAAGCACAACGTCTCGCTGAAGCTGGTTTATATGCCTATAACCACAACCTAGATACCAGTGAAGATTATTACAAAGATGTAATTTCTACTCGAGCTTTTCAAGATCGATTAGATACCATTGATAATGTTCGTAAAACCAATGTTACTGTGTGTAGTGGAGGTATTATTGGAATGGGAGAAGCCATTGAGGATAGAGCCGGAATGTTGGTTGCATTGGCGCATTTGAGTCCGCAACCAGAAAGTACACCTATCAATGCCTTAGTACCTGTAGAGGGAACTCCTATGGAAGAAATTGAACCTGTTTCTATATGGGAAATGATTCGTATGGTTGCTACGACGCGTATTGTCTTACCAAATACCCAAGTGCGTTTGTCTGCAGGAAGAACACAAATGTCTCGTGAAGGACAAGCCATGTGTTTCTTTGCAGGTGCCAATTCTATTTTTGCAGGAGATAAACTGTTAACGACACCTAATCCAGACGTAAATGAAGACATGAAAATGTTTGAGATGCTAGGCTTAGAACCCATGAAACCTTTTGTGAAAAAGGCACAACCTGAATCTGTAGAAGCACAATATTCTAAATACAAAGACCAAGGTGAAAAGCCAAAATGGACACGTCCAGATCATAAAATTGAGCGTAACGAAGAAGCAAAAGCCAAGGCTAAATTGTAATAAAACATGCTTCATTTTCATGATATTATGATTATTTTCGCAGCCGATTTAATTAAATATTGAAATGAAAAAATCACTAATACTTGTTTTTTTAAGCTTTTTTATTGCTTCTTGTGAGTCTGATGACGAAGGTGTTACATGCAATGCCCCAGTAAGCTTAAATGCCGAAATTTTTAATGAAAATGAAGCCTCATTATCTTGGGGTCAAACAAACGATGCATTTTCTATTTATAATGTGGAGTATGGTGTGTTAAACTTTACTGTTGGATCTGGAACCAAAATACAAACCGCAAATAATTTTGTGAATATATCTGGATTGCAGTTTGAGACCAATTATCAGTTTTATGTATCTGTTCGATGTACAGATGGTGCTACATCGGCACTAGCAGGACCCTACTCATTTACTACAGAAGCAGACAACTCTCAACCAGCTGGAAATGGAGATGACTGTAATGTGCCATTGTTCTTAGATGGTGATACATCATCGGTTCCGGGACGTGTGTTTGTGTATTGGGATACAAACTCAGAAACAGCTTGGAGAGTAGAATACGGACTTTCAGGATTTGATTTAGGAACAGGTACCGAGATTAATACTTCAGACACAGACATTACCGTTAGTAATTTACAATCGGGAGCGGCGTATGAGTTTTACGTACAAGCCAATTGCGGATCTGATGGGTTTAGCAATTTTGCAGGACCTTTAGTTTTGATCCCTAACTAAGCCATTTTTTTAAGAATTCTAATACCTTTGAATAACTAAAATTTCAGAAATTATGAAAAACCTTTTTACAGTAGTATTACTTTTATGTGCAACGATTGCCTTCTCACAAGCTTATTCTGGAGCAGGAGATATTAAGTTTGGTGTAGGTGCAAATATTCAAGCAGATGGTACTGGAATTGCAGCGACATTAGATTATGGATTAGGCGAAAACATCTCTGTAGGTGTCAAAGGAATTTATTTGTTAGGAGTTGAAGAATATTCCATGTTAACGCCAACTGTTTTTGGTCCATACGAAGACCCAAACTTTACAGACAGGTTTGATGTTCGTGCTCGTTTTAATGCGAACTTAAGTAATGTATTAAATATTTCTGAAAACTTTGATCTGTACCCTGGACTAGATTTAGGATTAAAAAACTTTGGTGCTCATACAGGAGTACGTTACTTCTTTACAAGTGGCTTTGGGGTGTTTGGTGAATTTAATTTACCTATTGCTAGGTATAAAGATGCTGATGATTACACAGTACCACAATCGTTGCGTAAAGAATTAAACAACCAATTTAATGTTACTATAGGAGCTTCGTTTAATATTTAAGCTCCCGAATTTTCTCGAAAATCATAGCAGATTCCCATCCGCGATATAGGAGGTAATCTGCTATTTTTTTGCGTTTTTTTTGAGCGTTTGTTTCTGTGCTAAGTTGTGCTACTCTTTTTTCAAATAAGGCCTCAAAGGTGTCGTAGTATTCGTTCTCAGGAATTTCTTTGAGGGCTAGTTTAAGGTTATATGCTGAAATTTTACGCATTTTAAGTTCTTGCGTAATTCTATTTTTACCCCACTTTTTTTGTCTAAATTTTCCTCGCGCAAAAGCTTGAGCAAACCTTGTTTCGTTTAAGAAATTGTGTTGTAATAAGTGCCCAATAATTTCATCAATAGCCTGCGGGATCATGCGCATTTCCCGTAGCTTTTTGGTCACATCTTGGTGACAACGCTCTTGATAGGCACAGTACTTTTCTAAGCGTCTTTTTGCTTCTTCTATGGTATATGTTTTGTGGGCGGTGTTCATTGTAAATATCAAAAATACAATTTAAATATAGTTGTTAGTTGGTAGGACGCAACTTCGTTGCTGGTAGGTGGTAGTAGACAATCTCCTAAAAGCGAAGCGTCCTACAAGTGCGAAGCACGTCCTATTAGCTACCACCTGATACTAAAAAACCCTCTTTCGCTAAAGCTCCAGAGGGTTATGGTTATTTAATCTTGTTACCACTTTTGTCAAAGAAGTGATATTCTAGATACGTGTAAGCATCTCTTGGTTGTATTTTCACCCATTTTTTATGCTCCATAAACCACTTATGGCGCATCGATGGAAAACCTTTGGTTAAAAAGGCTGCTATAAAAGGATGTGTACTTAAAGTCACATTTTTATAGTCTTTGTTGAAGAGTCTTTTTAACTCTTCGGTAATCTTTTGTACCACAACGATTGGCGCTTCTATCTCACCGTTTTCACCTCCAGGGGCATCTTCACGTGTTTTGATATTCATTTCTGGCCTAACGCGTTGGCGGGTAATTTGTATCAACCCAAATTTACTTGGGGGTAGTATTTTGTGTTTGGCTCTGTCATCTTTCATTTCTGTTCTAAGATGATCAAATAACTTTTTTCTATTGGCAGCGTTGCCCATGTCTATAAAGTCTATCACAATAATTCCTCCCATATCCCTTAAGCGTAATTGTCTTGCTACCTCACTGGCAGCAATCATATTTACTTCTAGGGCAGTATCTTCTTGGTTCTTGCTTTTGTTACTACGGTTACCACTGTTTACGTCTATAACGTGCATGGCTTCTGTGTGTTCAATCACCAAATAGGTTCCTTTGGTACCAGAAACGGTTCTACCAAAGCTAGTTTTTATTTGTCTCTCAATACCATGTTTTTCATACATAGGTACTTTCGAGTCATATAATTTAACGATACTTTCTTTACCAGGTGCAATTTCTTGCACGTAATCTTTTATTTGTAAATAGAGTGTTTCGTCGTCAATATGAATGGCCGAGAATTGATCGTTAAAAACGTCTCGTATCATAGAAGCTCCTCTATTTAACTCACTTAGCACCTTACTTGGGTGGTGCGCCCCTTGTAGCTTTTTGCACATCGCTGTCCAGCGATCTACTAGATTTTGTAAATCTTTATCCAGTTCTGCTACTTTTTTGCCTTCTGCTACAGTGCGTATAATAACGCCAAATCCTTTAGGTCTTATGCTTGTAATTAAGCGTTTTAACCTATCTTTTTCTTCACGACTTTCTATTTTTTGAGAAACAGAAATTCGATCTGAAAAAGGAACCAACACAATATAGCGGCCAGCTATGGATAGCTCACTGCTTATACGAGGTCCTTTTGTAGAAATGGGTTCTTTTACTACTTGTACCAGAATAGATTGATTGGATTTAATAGCATTGTTAATGCCTCCATTTTTATCAATCTCCTTTTCAAATGGGAAATCTTTTAAAGAATACTCTTTAAGTTTACCTGTGCTTACACGTTTTACAAACTTCAACAAAGAAGCTACTTTAGGTCCTAGATCGTGATAGTGTAAAAAACCATCTTTTTCATAACCAACATTGACAAATGCGGCGTTAAGACCTGGCACAGTTTTGCGAATTTTAGCGAGAAATACATCTCCAACTGCAAAATTGTTTGCCTCTTCTTCTTTGTTTAGCTCGATGAGTCTTCCATCTTTTAAAAGAGCAAAATCAACTTCTTGTGAACTGGATCTAATAAATAATTCGTAGTTCACGTTACATTAATTTATATCCGTTTTAGACAAAGGCACTATTGCCATTGCTTCCAACAGATGGATTAAACAATAATTGTCACAGGTTTTTTTGTACTTCTGAAATATTAGTTGCCTAAAATTTCAGAAAAACCCGTTGAAATACTAGCCTAAACAGGTAGTCGGTAGTACTAATATTTCATTTTCAAAGAACGAATCTATGTGGCATTATTGAAAACCACATAGCTACTTAAAAGAAAAAAGTAGTTTAGAACTACTTTTTCTTGTGACGGTTAGCGCGTCTTCTCTTCTTACGCTTATGCGTAGCTACCTTATGTCTTTTTCTTTTTTTACCACTTGGCATATTTGATAGTTTTATGGTGCCTCGCTGTGAAACGAGGCAATTAATATTATTTTACTTCAACGTTAGTTTTAACACCTTCAACAAATACTTTTGCCGGCTTAAATGCTGGAATGTTGTGTGCTGGTATTTTAATCGTAGTATTTTTTGAAATGTTACGACCTGTTTTTTCTGCTCTAGTCTTGATAATAAAGCTTCCAAAACCTCTAAGGTATACGTTATCTCCACTTTCTAATGAAGTTTTAACCTCGCTCATAAATGTTTCAACAGTAGCTTGAACATCTCCTTTTTCCATTCCTAGTTTCTCAGAAATTTTTGCTACGATATCTGCTTTCGTCATGTGTATCTTTTTTTTTAATGTAATTATTCAATTTTTTTCAAGAGCGCAAATATAACAATTTTAAAATCAATAAATCAAAACGTAATGCATTAAAATATAAATACATAAAAGCTACCTTTGTGATATGACAGAAACCTTGGATTTTTTTGCTAAAAAACTCATTGATTGGTACTTAGAGAATAAACGAGAGCTACCTTGGAGAGCGACCAAAAACCCGTATCACATTTGGTTGTCTGAGATTATTTTACAACAAACGCGAGTTGCACAAGGAACCCCCTATTATTTTGCTTTTACAGAGACATTTCCAGACGTAAAAGCACTGGCAAATGCACCCCAAGAACAAGTGTTAAAATTGTGGCAGGGCTTGGGCTATTATTCTCGTGCAAGAAATTTACATACTGCTGCAAAATATGTTGTATCAGCATGTGATGGAGTTTTTCCAGACACCCATAAAGGACTGTTGGTGCTAAAAGGAGTGGGCGATTATACTGCAAGTGCCATTGGGTCTATTTGTTTTGATTTACCTACAGCTGTTGTAGACGGGAATGTATACCGAGTATTGTCTCGCATCTTCGGGATTGCTACTCCTATTAATAGTACCCAAGGAATTAAAGAATTTAAAGCATTGGCGCAAGCACTTTTGGATGAAAGCAGACCAGGAACACACAACCAAGCAGTGATGGAATTTGGAGCACGGTATTGTGTGCCGCAAAATCCAGATTGTGGTGCTTGCATTTTCAATGATCGATGTGAAGCCTATAAAAATAAACAGGTAGGAGCACTTCCTGTGAAACTTAAAAAGTTAAAAGTAAAAAAGCGTTACTTTAATTATATCGTGATTCTTTCTGAAACAAATAAAACAGTTCTTCAGCAACGTACTCAAAAAGGAATTTGGCAGCAATTGTATGAGTTTCCATTGGTAGAAACCGAAAAGGAAGTAGCAATGGATGGGTTACGTAATGAGGCCTTGTTTGCTAACATTTCCGAAGAATACAACCTAAATGAGCTGACATTGTTTGAAGAAAAATCGGTGATTCATAAACTATCGCACCAACATTTACATACCCGTTTTTGGATTGCTACAACTAAAAACGAACTTAGTAATGGTGTTGCTATTGAAGCAATTCATGAGTTTGCGGTGCCAGTGTTGATAAGTAACTTTATTTCAAGCTTTGGCGGCTTCAATTAAATGGTTTTTTTGAGTATATTTATTTTGCAAAAGCTACCTTTGTAACTTTAAATTTCAGAAAAAATGAGCGGCACGTTAAATAAAGTAATGTTAATTGGACATACGGGTGATGAAGTAAAAATGCATTATTTTGAAGGAGGCAATAGTATTGGTCGTTTTCCTTTGGCAACCAATGAAACCTATACCAATCGTACTACTGGAGAGCGTGTAAATAACACCGAATGGCACAATATTGTAGTGCGAAATAAGGCTGCCGAAATATGTGAGAAATACCTTAAAAAAGGAGATAAAGTGTACATTGAAGGGCGTCTTAAAACCCGCAAATGGCAAGATGATAAAGGTATGGATCGTTACAGCACTGAAATTCAGTGCACAGATTTCACTTTTTTAACTCCGAAAACAGAAGGTGGTATGCCAACATCACCACAAATACAACAACAAACTTCGCAGCCAACTCAAGCGACAAGTCCGGCGCAACCACAACAACCGCAAGTAGAAGAGGATGATTTGCCCTTCTAATTAAACCAATACAGAACCCTGTGGATATAGAACCTCCTAGTCTTTTGTTTTTAACTCTTATGGATCTGACCCATAGTGTTAGTCTTGTTGTTTTACTTTTGTTATTACTCTGTTCTGCCCTTATTTCTGGAGCCGAAGTGGCTTTTTTTACCTTAACTCCAGCTGTCATAGAAGATGAAGAACAAAAAGGAGTCTCCAAAAAAATTAAGATTGTTTCTCAATTATTACAGAAACCAAAAAAGTTGTTAGCTACTATTTTAGTAGCCAATAATTTTATAAATATTGCCATTGTTCTTTTGTTTGATGCCTTAGGACAAGTTTGGTTTGCCGATTTAAATCAAGTGTATTTTGGGATTAACCTCCGGTTTGTTATTGAAGTAGGGGTAGTTACCTTTTTGATATTGTTATTTGGCGAGATTTTGCCTAAGATATATGCAAGTAGAAATAGTGTTCAGTTTGCATCGTTTATGGCATTTCCTTTAAAAGTATTAGATGTGCTCTTTGCTCCCTTAAGTATTCCTATGCGAGCAATTACTATTAAAATTCAAGAACGTTTTGGGAAACAGAAATCTAATATTTCTGTAGATCAATTGTCGCAAGCACTAGAGCTTACCGACGAAACAGATACAACAACTGAAGAACATAAAATCCTTCAAGGGATTGTGACTTTTGGAAATACAGATGCAAAACAGGTGATGAAGAATAGGATGGACATCTTTGCTTTAGCAGAAGACCTATCCTATAAAGAGATTTTACCCGTAATTATCGAAAAGGGATATTCAAGGATTCCAGTTTTTAAAGACAATGTAGATACTATAACGGGGATCTTGTATGTAAAAGATTTAATTCCGCATATAGAATGCAAGACCTTAGATTGGAATACCCTATTACGAGAACCTTATTTTGTGCCTGAGAATAAGAAACTTGACGATTTGCTCAATGAGTTCAAGAAAATGAAAATGCACTTAGCCATTGTGGTAGATGAATATGGAGGTACAAGTGGGCTCATTTCATTAGAAGATATCATTGAAGAAATTGTGGGTGATATTAGCGACGAGTTTGATGATGAAGACTTGGTGTTTTCGAAGCTCGATGAAAACAACTATGTGTTTGAAGGAAAGACACCTTTAAAAGATTTTTATAGAGTCATTGGCCTAGAGGATCCAGCAGTTTTTGAAGAACATAAAGGAGAAGCTGAGACGGTCGCGGGGTTTTTGTTAGAAATTTCAAAAGGATTTCCGAAGCAGCATGAAATACTAAGTTATCATAACTATTCGTTTACTATTGAAGCTTTCGAAAACAAACGTATAAAACAAATAAAACTATCGATACTTCCAGATCCTTCATGAGACTATTCATTCTTTTTTTGAGCTGTACGTTGTTGCTTGCCTGTAATGATGATGTGCTTATTAAGCCCAACGCAAAATTACGTCTTGATTATCCTGAGCCTGTCTATAAAAAATCGAATACGGATTGCGCGTATAACTTTGACATGAATCAAGAAGCTACCTCAATTCCTACCCGAAATTGTGGAACTAAAGTAAACTACCCAAAAATGAATGCTGCGGTATATATGACCTATCAAAAAGTGCAAAACAACAATTTAGATTCTTTGTTGTATGATGCTCAAAAGCTTGCGTATAATCACGATATCAAAGCGAACAGTATTCCAGAAAAGCTATTTGTAAATCCAGAACATAAGACCTACGGAATTTTTTACAGCATCAATGGTGATGCAGCATCTCAATCGCATTTTTACCTTACCGATAGTGTTCAAAATTTTATTACAGGTTCTCTGTATTTTAACGCCAAGCCCAACTTCGATTCTATTTATCCTGCTGTAGTGTACCTTCGAGAAGATATTATGCATCTTATGGAAACCTTGCAGTGGCAATAACGAATAACGAATTTCAAATGATGAATGACGAATGATCGATTAGATGATTTGAAGATGTGTTGATTTGAAAATGAATGAAATATCATGAATAATTTACGCTTGTTCCTAAGCTTTTGCGAAGGAATAAGTAGTCTAACAGCCAACGGCGGTCTTTTTGCCCTATCTTGATTCTCATTTCATAATTAAATCTCATCTTTGCAGCTTCTATGAAAAGCATCGATAAAAAGTGGTTGTATTTAATTGTTCTTTCCATTGTTTGGGGGAGTTCTTTTATCTTGATTAAAAAGTCATTAATTGGCTTAACACCGCTGCAGTTAGGAGCATTACGCACCTTATTTGCTGCTATTTTTTTGTTGTTAATTGGATTTCCGCATCTTAAAAAAATTAAAAAGCGCGAATGGAAATGGATCACCATATCTGCCTTTTTAGGAACGTTTATCCCTGCCTTTTTATTTGCTTTTGCAGAGACTGAAATTGATAGTGCCGTAGCGTCTATTTTAAACTCTACTACCCCTATAGTCACCTTAATTTTAGGAGCCTTATTGTTTAAAATTGTATTTACTCGAAATCAGTTATTAGGAGTCATTGTTGGTTTAGTTGGAAGTTTGTTGTTAATATGGAGTGGAGCAGATGTAAATCCGAATCATAATTATTGGTACAGCACACTAGTCTTGGCGGCCTCAGTTTGCTATGCATTAAACGTAAATATTATAAAAAGGTACCTACAGGAAATTCCCGCTATGGCTATTGCGGTAGGTAATTTTATTGTTTTGGTGATTCCAGCTTTTGTGGTGTTGCTGTTCTCTGGGTTTTTTCAAAAAGACTTTGTTGGAAATACCGAGTTGCATGTCTCTTTAGGATATTTGGTGTTGTTGTCTGTTGTAGGGACAGGTGTAGCCAAAGTAATGTTTAACAAATTGGTACAAATGAGTACTCCAGTATTTGCGACTTCGGTAACTTATACCATTCCTATTGTAGCCTTATTATGGGGTTTGCTTGATGGAGAACGCTTCACAATATACCAAGCAGGAGCAGCAGCTTTTATTTTGTTGGGTGTTTTATTGACGAATAAAAAGTAATAGTTGAATAATTTATTTTTTAACTTTCCGTCTAACAGCCGAAGGCGGTCTATCTTCTAGCAATGAGCAAAGCGAATGGTCTATCAGCCAACGGCGATCTTTAACCTTCTAGAAAACAAGCAAAATAACCTGCATAAATTGTTTGTTATTTTGTTAATAAACTTTATATTTGCACCCCTCTAAGGAGAACTATGTTCTGTTGTAAGGTATTAACCCTTATAAAACCTATAGAGAATAAAAACTAATTAATATTTTAAACGTTACGCTATGTACGCAATTGTAGAGATAGCAGGGCAGCAATTTAAAGTTGCAAAAGACCAAAAAGTCTTTGTAAACCGTTTAGCTTCTGATGAAGGATCAAAAGTTTCTTTTGATAATGTACTTCTAATAGGCGATGGAGACAAAGTAACTGTAGGCGCCCCGGCTATAGACGGAGCTCAAGTAGGAGCAAAAGTCTTACATCACCTAAAAGGTGATAAAGTTATTGTTTTCAAGAAAAAGAGAAGAAAAGGTTACCGTGTTAAAAATGGTCACCGTCAAGCTCTTACTGAAATCATTATTGAAAGTATTGTAGCTTCTGGAGCGAAGCCTGCTAAAAAAGCAGCGCCAGCTAAGAAAGCAGCAGCACCTAAAAAAGAAGCGCCTAAGGCAGCTGCTCCAAAAGCAGAAGCTAAAGCAGCACCAGCAAAGAAAGCAGCTCCTAAGAAAGCTACTGGAAAAGCTGATGATCTTAAAAAGATTGAAGGAATTGGACCTAAAATTGCATCTACATTAGTAGAGGCAGGTATCGCAACGTTTGCTGATTTAGCAAAAACAGATGCGTCTAAGATTTCTGAAATTATTGCAGGTGTTCGTGGAAATCACGTAACAGACACTTGGCCAGCACAAGCTAAAATGGCTGCAGATGGTAAGTGGGATGAATTAAAGAAATGGCAAGACGAATTAGATGGTGGTAAGGCTTAATAGCTGCATCTAATTTTAAGTTTAACTTATAAAACCTAGAAATTATGGCTCACAAAAAAGGAGTTGGTAGTTCGAAGAATGGTAGAGAATCAGAATCGAAACGTCTTGGCGTAAAGATTTTTGGTGGTCAAGCTGCCATTGCAGGAAACATCATTGTAAGACAAAGAGGTAATACACATCACCCAGGTGAGAATGTATACGGTGGAAAAGACCACACACTTCACGCTAAAGTGGATGGTGTTGTAAAATTCACTAAGAAAAAAGACAACAAATCATACGTAAGCATCGTGCCTTTCGCAGAAGCTTAATTGTCTTTACCTTATAAAATAGAAGCCCAGCAGGATATCTTGCTGGGCTTTTTGTGTTTACACTTTTAACCTATCTTTAGTATCTAAATACATCCATCATGAAAAAATATAGCTATCTATTTCCATTTTTTATCCTGTCTTTACTAATCACAACATACAGTGCAGCCCAACAAATCACTCAATACGATTTTCTTGAAGTTATTGTAGTTCAAAAAGCCAACAATAGAGGGAAAATAAAACGTATACGTGTAGAAGAGCAGCCTTCTCTAGAAGGCAAACAAATTACAATCGACGAGATAGAAGATATAAAAGGCACCTCGCAACTACTCAATTACATGAACCGAAATGACTGGGAGTTTGTGGAACGTCAGGCCATCGTTTCTGAAGAAAACGATCCGGTTTGGATGAGCTATATTTTTAGGAAACAGAAGTAATAAACGAATCACGCTGCTATTAAATACCAAAACCCTTGCTAGGTAAATAGCAAGGGTTTTGATTTTTAAAATTTCTGAAGAAATTATTAAATATAGTTTTTGTCAGAGACCCTTCGACTGCGCTCAGGGAGACAAAAAATTAGTATCTGTAATATTCTGGCTTGTATGGTCCTTCAACCGTTACTCCAATATACTCAGCTTGGTCTTTCTTAAGCTCTGTAAGCTCCACACCAATTTTGGCTAAGTGCAACTTGGCAACTTTCTCATCTAAGTGCTTAGGAAGCATGTATACTTTGTTTTCGTATTTGTCTGCATCGTTCCATAACTCGATTTGCGCAAGGGTTTGATTTGTAAATGAATTACTCATTACAAAACTAGGGTGTCCTGTTGCACATCCTAAGTTTACTAAACGACCCTCAGCTAATAAGATGATATCTTTTCCGTTTAAATCGTATCTATCTACTTGAGGTTTGATTTCATCTTTAGCGGCATTGTTATTTAACCAAGCAACATCAATCTCGTTGTCGAAGTGACCAATGTTACACACAATCGTCTTGTCTTTCATGGCTTCAAAATGCTCGCCACGTACGATGTCTTTGTTTCCTGTAGTGGTAATGACCACATCTGCATTTGCAACAACTGTTTCAAGTTTCTTCACTTCAAAACCGTCCATAGCCGCTTGTAATGCACAAATAGGGTCAATTTCTGTAACGGTTACAATAGAACCAGCTCCTTTAAAAGAGGCTGCAGTTCCTTTTCCAACATCACCATAGCCACAAACCACCACTCTTTTACCTGCTAACATAACGTCTGTAGCACGTCTAATTGCGTCTACAGCACTCTCTCTACAACCGTATTTGTTATCAAATTTAGATTTGGTAACAGAATCATTAATGTTAATGGCTGGCATTGGAAGCGTACCATTTTTAACACGCTCGTACAAACGGTGCACTCCTGTTGTAGTTTCTTCCGAAAGTCCGTTAATTCCTTCTGCCAACTCTGGGTATTTGTCTAATACCATGTTGGTTAAATCACCACCATCATCTAAGATCATGTTTAATGGCTTTCTATCTTCACCAAAGAAAAGTGTTTGCTCGATACACCAGTCAAATTCTTCTTCGTTCATTCCTTTCCAAGCATATACTGGTGTTCCAGCAGCAGCAATAGCAGCAGCAGCTTGATCTTGTGTAGAGAAGATGTTACAAGAACTCCAAGTAACTTCTGCCCCTAACGCTTGTAATGTTTCAATTAATACAGCTGTTTGGATGGTCATGTGAAGACACCCAGCAATACGAGCTCCTTTTAAAGGTTGTTCGTCTTTGTATTCTTCACGTAAGGACATTAAACCTGGCATTTCTGCTTCGGCAAGTCTAATCTCTTTGCGTCCCCAATCTGCTAGGGAAATATCTTTTACTTTATGCGCTGTGTAAGGTACTGTGTTTGTTGACATAAAAAATGCAATTTTTTATCTCCGCAAAGGCGGAGAACTTATTAATATATTTACTATTTTGTAGTAGTATCTTTTCTGAAATCTTATACATCTAACACCTGTTTAGACACATAAAATTTCGGATTGCAAAAATACACAAAACCAATCGAATTATAATGCCTCTTTACAAAACAATAACATCTGAAGAAAACACTAAGCTGCTGATTTGGAAGATAGAAGAGTCTTTTGAAGACTTAAGCGATGGGATTTCCTTAACAGATCATTGCCAGAAACGAGTAGATGGTATGAAAAGCGATTTGCACCGACGAGGTTTTATGAGTGTACGACATTTGCTCGCACAAGTTGGATACACCGATCACGATTTGTTTTATGATGATAATGGGAAACCTCATTTAAAAGATGGGATGCACATTTCCATAACACACTCTTTTATTTTTGCAGCTATCATTATTAGTGATGAAGAAGTAGGTATTGATATTGAAAAACAACGCCCAAAAATTTTAAAAATAGCGCATAAGTTTACCCCTATTGAAGAATATAGAACGTTAGCAAATGATGATGCCATTATGCGAAAGCTTACCATTGTTTGGGGCGCCAAAGAATCCCTATATAAAAGCTTTGCACATCCTGGTGTGAGTTTTTTAGAGCATATTTATGTAGAAGATTTTAGATTAGACGACATCGCAACCACAGCATCGGTAAGTATCGATAGCCGTCAAGAAGTCTACGAAGTCTATTTCCAAGAATTTGAAGGATTTACCTTAGCATACGCCATTCTTTCCTGATATTTGCAGTCCATGCGAAGTACCCAACACTATCAACAATTGCTCACATCAGTAGGTCAAAACAAAAAACTACTGGCTATTTTAATTGATCCCGAAAAGTTTGAGGTGTCTCAAACAGCTTCCTTTTTAGATACCCTCCCTAAAGAAACCACACATGTATTTGTTGGTGGAAGTACCGTTCCCGAAGCGCTTACAGAAATGGTAGTACAAGCATTAAAACAGCACAGTAAGGTACCTGTTTTTATATTTCCTGGCGCTGCAGATCAAATTACAGATACAGCAGATGCCTTGTTGTTTTTGTCCTTGGTGTCTGGTGATAATCCAGATTATTTAATCGGACAACAAGTAGCAGCGGCTTCGTATTTAAAAACGTCAACTTTAGAAGTGATTGCAACAGGCTATCTTTTAATTGATGGTGGAAACGAATCTGCTGTAGCTAGGGTTACCAATACACGTCCGATGCCTCAAAATAATATTGATGCCATTGTACATACTGCCTTGGCTGCGCAATATATGGGAGCAAAATTAGTGTATTTAGAAGCGGGAAGTGGCGCCAAAGTTCCCGTAGCTATTTCTATTATTGAGGCAGTAAGCAAAGCGCTTAATATTCCTGTGATTGTTGGTGGTGGCATTAGAACAGGCATTCAAAAAGAAGCTGCCTATGCCGCTGGAGCTCATATGGTAGTGATGGGCACTGTGTTTGAAAAACGCTAAATTTTTCGAAATTTTTATGGGTTCTGCACCTTTCCAAAATAGTATCTTTACAAAAACATTTTGAGGTATGAATATTTCCGTAGAACTAACACTTACCCCTTTGCAAGACGATTTTGAGCCCCCTATTATTGATTTCATCAAGCAATTAAGAGCATCTGGTTTAACCGTGTTAGAAAATCCTTTGAGTACCCAAGTGTATGGAGACTATGATGCAGTGATGAATGTATTGCAAAAAGAAATGAAAATTGCCTTAGATGCAATAGAAAATGGGTTACTATACCTAAAGATTGTAAAAACAGATAGAAGTAGCTATGAACCAAATTTTTGATTTTTTCTTAGAAGCCTACACCAATACTTCCCCTACAGATATTATTTTAGAGGCCATTGCTTTTGTGTTTGGTATTGCAAGTGTTGTGTATGCAAAGCGTGAAAACATTCTAGTGTACCCAACAGGATTAATTGCTACTGTAATTACAGTATATCTTTTGTATAAAGCCGAATTTTTTGGAGATATGATGATGAATTTCTACTATTCGATCATGAGTATTTATGGATGGTGGAACTGGTCGAGAAAGAAAGAAGATACCTATCTAGTCCCAATTTCTAGGACCAATATGAAAGAAAAATGGATTGGAATTGCACTCTTTTTTATTACCATGTATGTTACCTATTTGGTTTACAACGCCTATGACTATACATTAGAGATCCCTAATTATATAGATATTGTTACGTCGGGTATGTTCTTTACCGCAATGTGGTATATGGCCACCAAGAAGTTAGAAAACTGGACCTTATGGATCATAGCAGATCTCATCACGGTACCTCTATACGCGTACAGAGGACTAGGGATGCTATCCTTACAATATTTAATTTTCACCATTTTAGCAATACAAGGGTATAACCAATGGAAAAAGCGCTTACACAAGCCAGCAGTGGCTGTATAAAAATTGTGTTGTTTGGTCCAGAGTCTACTGGAAAAACGACCTTAGCGAAACAATTGGCTGCTCATTTTAATACCCAATGGGTACCCGAGTTTATGCGTTCTTATTTAGAGCTAAAATGGGAAACTTCTCACAAAAAGATTGAAAAAGAGGATCTGCTTCCTATTGCAAAAGGACAAATTGGAAGCGAAAATGAATGCGCTAAAATTGCAAACAAACTACTTTTTTTAGACACTAACTTGTTGGAAATCAAAACGTATTGCGAATATTATTATGAGGGTTGGTGTCCTTCGGAAATAGTAGAAGCCACACAAAAACATCAATATACCTACTATTTTCTTACCCACATTGATACCCCATGGGAATTCGATAATTTACGTGATAGACCTGATGATAGGGAAGAAATGTTTCGTATTTTTGAAACTCAACTAATTAAAAACGAGCTTCCTTACGCTGTTTTAAAAGGATCAAAAGTAGACCGTTTAACCAATGCTATTAACATTATAAATACATTAATTAAGCAAAAGTAATACATGTTTACACCTCAAGATCTAGAGCACATCACTTCACATGGGCTTGATGAAGATAGCATAAAACAACAATTAAGAACATTTAAGAATGGGGTATCTTTTACTCAAGTAGTAAGAGCTGCAGGTCTTGATAATGGGATACATGTGTTTGATAGTGTTCAGCAAAAAGAATTAGCAGCGTATTACGACGAGAAAAAGGACCAAAAAGATGTTGTGAAATTTGTGCCTGCCAGTGGTGCTGCCACAAGGATGTTTAAGTTTTTACACGCTTTTTTAGAAGACTATAATGAAGAAGAAGTACTATCTAAGTTTATAAGAGAACATAAATTAGATGCGTTAAAAATATTTTTTGACCATATAAAAGATTTCCCTTTTACCCATGCCGTTCGAAAAGAGATTAGACAACAGTATCCAGAGTACAAGCAGTCTAATAAAGGAGTACGAATGAAGATATTTGTATCGCTACTCCTAGGAGAAGACGGACTTAATTTTGAGGAAATTCCAAAAGGTCTAGTTCCTTTTCATAAATATGCAAAGTATACGAGAACAGCTTTTGAAGAGCAGTTGTATGAGGCAACCCAATATGCTGCTGTAGATGGAGTGGCACACTTGCATTTTACATTTTCTCCAAATCATTTATCGCTGTTCAAAAAAGCTTTTGAAGAAATTAAAAATCGGATTGTAAAAAAAACGAAGACAGATGTAAGAATCTCTTATTCTTTTCAAGATGCAAGTACAGATACCATTGCAGTAGATATGGATAACAATCCATTTAGGAAAGAAGATGGTAGCTTGGTTTTTAGGCCTTCGGGACATGGTGCTCTTATTAAAAACCTAAATGATGTCGATGCCGATATCATTTTCATAAAAAATATAGACAATGTTACTGTAGAAGAACATATTCGAGAGGTTGCTATCAATAAAAAAATGCTAGCCGGTAGATTGCTCCAATTACAACATAAAATATTTGGATACATAGATGCAATTGTAAAAGATCAGGTTGCCGATGAAAAACTAAGTGAGATGAAATCTTTTTTATGGAAAGAACTGCTCATAAAAGACATCCCTGAAACCAAAGCTGGTATAGCCGAAATTTTAAATAGACCCATTCGTGTTTGCGGTGTTGTTAAAAATACAGGTGCTCCTGGCGGAGGACCTTTTTGGGTTAAGAATAGTGATGATGAGATATCTCTACAAATTGTAGAACTTTCGCAGATAGACAAAACCGATCCAAGACAAGCTGCTATTATTGAGGATGCAACGCATTTTAATCCTGTAGATTTGGTATGTGGTACAAGAGACTATAAAGGCGAAAAGTTTAATCTCAATCATTTTGTAGATCCATTGACTAGTTTTATTGCTACCAAAACTGTAGCTGGCGCAACTATTAAAGCATTAGAGTCTCCTGGTTTATGGAATGGCGCTATGGCACATTGGAATACTGTTTTTGTTGAGGTTCCGTTAGCTACCTTTAGCCCTGTAAAAACAGTAAACGATTTGTTGCACCCTGCACATCGACCCAATGCCTAATGGATACCGAAGCACTTCGTAAGGAGCTCACCTTTAAAGCAGTAAGAAGTAGCGGTCCTGGTGGACAACATGTGAATAAAACCGCTAGCAAAGTTTCTGTTTCCTTTACCATTGCGACATCGACCCTATTTTCTGAAGTAGAAAAAGAACGTCTCCTCGAAAAATTAAAACACCGTATCTCTGCAGAAGGCGAACTCACCTTAAGTTGTAGCGAATCTAGAAGCCAACACCGAAACAAAGCCCTGGTCATTGAAAGATTGGTAACCTTGCTTCAAAAAAGTCTAAAGGTATCTAAGCCAAGAAAGAAAACACGTCCTTCTAGAAGTGCTATCGAAAAAAGAGTGAAGGCTAAAAAGAAACAAGCACTAAAAAAGGCAAACAGGAAACCTCCTTCCTTAGAGTAATCTCTTTGAAATCGATCCCGAAGCTTCGGGAGAAATCGAAAACGAAGATGATCCTGAAGCTTCGGGAGAAGTTGGAAAAAAACTACTCTTTCCTTCAGCAATAATAGTTTTATAGCTTCGGAAATGTTCGTGTCAAAATTGCGTTAGGTGTTTTAACTACACACAAACTGTATAAAAAATATACACCTGTATCTTAAAAGTAACACATTTTTCACCCTGTAGAATTTCCGAAGAATACCTAAACCGCTGTAAATCAGTATTATTTAATATTGGTTTTTTTTTGGTACGTTGTTTTCTATATACTAATCAAAAAAATAACAAAATCTCACAATTATGAAAAAGTTACTGATTATCGCCGCTATTGCCCTAGGTACTATAGCCCAAGCACAAGAAGTCGTAGTCGATGCCATCTCAAATGGCACTGTAGTCGTTGCTGCACAGGAAGGCACTCCTCAACTTAAAGCCTCTGTGCAGCCCACTGCAGACGCCTTTAAAGAAATTAAAGTTTCAGATTTGCCTGCAGCCGTTGCAGCATCTGTAGCCAAAGATTTTAAAGGTGCTACTATTTCGAAAGCTTATGTAAATGATAAAAGTGAATACAAACTCGAATTAAACACCATGCAAGACGGTAGAGCACTAAGCAAAACTGTCTACGCCAATAAAAAAGGCGAATGGATTAAAGTAGCCGAGCAACAATAAATCTTTAGTTGGTTTAATAAGTTCATACGGAACCATAGGCCGTATGATGTTAAGAGGATGTTCTTCCCCACAGAGCATCCTTTTTTTTGTGGGGCAATTTGTGATATCACGCTTTACTGCGTACCTTTATAAACATTCATTTTGGTTATGAGTAAACGTATTCTTATTGTTGAAGACGACCTAGCATTTATTACAATGCTAGCTGCTTTTTTAGAGCGTAAAAACTTTGAAATAGCAAAGGCTACTACTGTGTTAGATGCCAAAGAAATACTTTCAAAAAACACCTTCGACATTGTTATTACAGATATCAAACTACCCGATGCCTCTGGAGAAGAACTGTTAGATCTCTGTAATGAAAAGTATACAACTACGGGGGTCATTTTAATGACAGGATATGCTGAGGTCACAGCTGCTGTAGAGGCCATTAAAAAAGGCGCTTTGGATTATATCTCCAAGCCTTTTAGGCCCGAAGAATTGTTAATGATTATCAATGATGCGGGGACCAGAAGCTCCAAGAGTGTAAGTATTTCTGAGCCAGTCTCTGAAACAACAAGTCCTAGCCAAAAAGTTTCATTTAATCGTGTAAAAGGAATTAGTGAGGCTTCTAAAAAATTTCAGCAATACCTTGAGCTAGTGGGTCCCACAGATATGTGTGTACTTATAGAAGGTGCTAGTGGTACGGGAAAAGAAGTGGCGGCAAAAACAATTCATAGTTTTAGCGACAGAAAAGAAGCCCAATTTGTTGCGGTAGATTGTGGTGCCATTCCCAAAGAGATTGCAGCAAGCGAATTTTTTGGACATGTAAAAGGAAGTTTTACGGGAGCCATAACAGATAAAAAAGGACACTTTGAAATTGCACACAAAGGAACTTTGTTCTTAGATGAGGTAGGTAATTTGTCTTATGAGAATCAAATACAACTGTTACGCGCATTACAAGAACGAAAAATAAAACCCGTTGGGAGTAGTAAAGAAATAGAGGTTGATGTTCGTATTATTTCTGCTACCAATGAAGACCTAAAAAAAGCAGTAGCCGAAGGAACCTTTAGAGAAGATTTATACCATAGATTAAATGAGTTTTCAATCCATATTCCATCCTTACATGAACGAAAAGAAGATTTGTATTTGTTTGTAAATTATTTCTTGCATCAGGCAAATACATCACTACAAAAAGACGTAGTTTCTTTATCAAAAGAAGTATCAAATGCTTTTTCTAATTATAACTGGCCAGGAAATTTAAGAGAGTTGAAAAATGTGCTAAAACGCGCCGTACTTTTAACCAACGGATCACAAATTCCCTTAGATGTGATTCCAAGAGAAGTATTGCTGCCTGTAAAAGAGGCTCCCAAAGATTTTAGCAAACAAACCAATGAAAAGCAATTAATTATCAATGCATTGCAAGAAGCAGAACAAAACAAGTCTAAGGCCGCAAGACTGCTCAATATTACCAGAAAGACCTTGTATAATAAATTAGAGCAATACCAAATTGAGCTATAAGCTGAAGTCTTTTTTTAGCGTTTCTAAAAGTTGATCGATTTCTTTTTTTGCACTTTTAAAAAGTGAGTCAAGTGTATCTAGTGTTGCATCATGTTCTAGCGCAGCTAATGCCGAAACTGCTTTTTTAGCTGCCAGTTGTTTGCACATGGTATTCATTTTATGGGCTATTTTTGACACCATATCTAAGTCATTTTCGGCTACTTTTTGTGAAATTGTTGCTATGTCTTGAACCGTTTGAGAGATAAATACCTGAAGTACTTCGGTTACTTTTTCATCGGTTTCTAAAAAAGAATACAACAACGATGCATCATATCCTTCTCCTTTTTTAACCGCAATATTTTGAATTGATTCGTGTGTTGCAATTGTAAAATTGGGTAAGACCTTTTGTAAGGTATCTACAAGAATTTCTTTACTTAATGGTTTGGAAATAATAGCTGCAAAGCCTTTATTAATATAAAACTGTGTGGTTTCGTGCTTGTTTCCTGTCATTGCAATAATAGGTTGCTCATGATAGGTTGTAACATCTCCCTTTTTTAATCTTTCAAGAATTTCTATTCCAGAAATTTGAGGCATTTGTAAATCTGTAATCAGTGCATCAAATAAAATATGACTAGTCTTCTTAAAGGCTTTATACTGATTAAAAATATGTGTATCAATTTTGTAATGAGCTAACATTTCAGCTAACAACGAAAGCAGTGCCTCGTCATCATCAATTAAAACAACAGTAGGATTTTGTTTGGTTTTTTGTTCTTCCTTTTTTGTGTTTTCAACACCTTCTTTTGCGATTTTTAAGGGTAGCACTAAGGTGAATGTGCTTCCCTTGCTAGGAGTACTTTCGACGCCCAATGTCCCAGAGAGTAAACGGGTGAGTTTTTTGGATATGGCAAGTCCAAGCCCTGAGCCTCCATATTGTTCGGGGATGGTACTATCTGCTTGCGCGAATTCTTCAAAAATAAGTTGTTGTTTTTCTTCTGAAATACCCATACCCGTATCTGTTACAGTGATAGAAAGCTGGGCTTCTTTTTTCGATTTTGAGAGTGTTTTAATGCCAATAGTAACACTTCCGTGTTCTGTAAACTTAAAAGCATTTCCAATCAGGTTACTCAAAATTTGCTGAATGCGAAGCGGATCACTTACAAAACTGCTTTGAGAGGCAAAAGAATCAAAATCAAATTGAAGCAATACCTCTTTTTTATTATACTGACCCTTAATATTGGTTCCTATTTGAGTGGCGAGTTTTGTGATAGAAAAGGGTACATATTCTAAGTGTAATTTGCCTGCATCCAGTTTGGATAGATCTAATAAATCGTCCACTAATTTGGTGACATAGGTAGCGCCTGTTTCAATGCTTTTGGCATAGTTTTGTTGCTGACTCGTAAGTGAAGTATTGCTCATTAAATCTGTATAACCCAAGATGGTATTAATGGGGCTTTTAAGATCGTGACTCACAGTAGCAATAAGTTGTTCTCTACTTTTTAATAAATATTCTGTCTGTTTTTTACTTTTTTGAAGCGATTTTTTAAAGCGTTCTGCTCTAAAAAAGTCGGTAAGCATGAAATATGAAAACAACAACACCAAGCCAAGTGCAGCGAGCCCTGCATATTTTACAATATCTTGGGTTTTTCTAACCGAAGATTGTTTAGCGATTTGAGTTTGGGTATTGTATTTTGAAATTTCCTTATCAAATTCAGTAATGATGGTACGCAGTTTTGTGGAGATAATAAGATCATTTTCAATAAGTTCATTTTCTTTAGACTGTATTACTTTTTTTGCAAATTCATTATCTCTTTTCGCTCTTTTTACAATGCCTCTTGATACATCTATCATAGAATCTATCATTTTTCTAGGTACTTTTTTATCGGCAAGGGTCTTATAGGTATATTCTATATATTCTTCAAGTACAGCAAGTTTCCTTTTTGAGAGCGTTTCAGGATTTTCTACGGCTGTTTCAACAGTTAATTTACCCATAGATTTTTCGAGCTCTAATATTTCTTTTAAAATTTTATCTAGTGAGGTGTCTTCACTATTTAATTTTAAATCTCTAAATGCTATGGTATTGGCTACTTTGTTATTTAGAAGTTGGCTAATCGTGTCCAATTGCATTTGTTGCGGAGTTTCGGTTACGATCTCTTTTAAGTCGAAAATAACGTTTTGTAGGGCGCTAATATTTCCGCTGAAATTTTCAAAATCCGAATCTTTTAACGTTAGCAATGCCAATCGAGAAAGCCCATCGGTTTCGTATACCAAATTGATAAGCGTTCCTGTAGCGATAAATTGTGCTTCTTGTTTGGTATCCTCTTCTTGGGTGAGTTTTTTAAATTCGGCATACAAAATATACCCCACCAATACTGTTAAAGCCCCTAAGATGAGATAGCTTAGCAACAACTTAAAAGTAAAAGAATTTTTGGTGGCTTGCATCTTATAAAAATAACGATAGCAATCGTAGCATGGTATTATTTTTTAAATAATTGTATGCCATGTAACTATAAGCAGTATCTTTGCACCACATCTCAAAGGGGTGCTGTAGAATGACAAATGTAGAATGACGAATGACGAATTTTAAAAATTCGTACCTCGTAATTCGTACTTCGAAACTTCCAACGGCTGAGATTATACCCATAGAACCTAGAACAGGTAATGCTGTTTAGGAATGTTACTGTAGTATTGAGAAATGTATAGCCATCATTGAGTTTTTTTAAGAACTTATTTCGATAGCTATCGGAAGCACTCAACTACACGATTGTTTTTTTAACTAACGAGAATAATTACCCCTTTTATTCGTACTAAACTAATACGAATGAAGTATTTCATTATTGCATTGACATTGAGTGTATCTGTCCTTACACAAGCACAAGAAAAAGTACAGGACACTACTAAAATTGAACCTCTAGAGGAGGTGCTTTTAAAATCTGTACGCGTAGATGCAGATTCACCCATTACCCACACCAATCTTAGTAAAGAAGAAATTGCACAGCGCAATTTAGGACAAGATATTCCAATATTGCTTAATTATTTGCCAGGTGTTGTAACCACAAGTGATGCCGGCGCAGGTGTTGGGTATACAGGTATTAGAGTTCGTGGTAGTGATGCCACAAGAGTAAATGTTACAATAAATGGAATTCCGTATAACGATAGTGAAAGTCAGGGGACCTTTTGGGTAAACCTTCCAGATTTTGCGTCTTCTATAGAAAACTTACAGTTACAACGTGGTGTTGGAACCTCCACCAATGGTTCTGGATCTTTTGGAGCGAGTTTAAACATCCAAACAGATGGTGTAGCAAAGGATGCCTATGCGCAAATTGGAACAAGCTACGGATCTTTTAATACGTGGAGACACAATGCAAAATTCTCTACAGGGTTGCTACAAGATCGTATAGAAATTTCGGGAAGATTGTCTAAAATAGAAAGTGATGGTTATATAGACCGTGCTTCTAGTGATTTAAAATCGTATTTTTTACAAGCGGCGTACAAAGGAGATAATACTTTTATTAAAGCCTTGGCTTTTGGAGGAAGAGAAGTTACCTACCAATCTTGGTTTGGAATCGATGAAGAAACTTTAAACACCAACCCAACCTTTAATCCCGCAGGATTGTATACCGATGCAGATGGAACCGTTCGTTTTCATGATAATCAGGTAGACGACTACGGTCAAGATCACTACCAAGTATTATGGAACCAACGTTTCAATAATAACTGGAGCACCAGTATGACATTAAACTACACAAGAGGTAGTGGCTTTTTTGAAGAGTACAAAGAAGATGCCTCGCTAGATTTTCATGGCTTGTCTTCGGTGACTGTAGATGGAAACCTGCTTACAGAGTCTGATTTAGTAAGACGCCGTTGGTTAGAAAATAATTTCTACGCCGTGAGTGGAAACGCACATTACAAAGATGACAAATGGGATACTACATCAGGTGTGTTTTATAGCTACTATCAAGGACTTCATTTTGGAGAGGTTATCTGGTCTAATTATTTTACAGGAGCTAATTTAGGAGATCGCTATTATAATGGAACAGGAGACAAACATGAGTTTACAGCTTTCTCTAAAGCAACCTATCAATTAAATAAGCAATGGTCTTTCTTTGGAGATCTACAATTGCGTGTTGTAAATTACAAAACGGGAGGATTGACCAGCGATAAAGTCAACTTGTTGGTAGATGAAACCTACGAATTTTTTAATCCAAAATTTGGTGCGAGTTATGCTTTAAATAAAAATAATCAGTTTTACTTTTCGTATGGTAGAGCAAGTAGAGAGCCAAGAAGGAGCGATTTTGAAGAAGGCGTGTTCACCCCAGAAAAGCTAGACGATTATGAACTAGGATGGCGTTTTACAAGTGACAAAGTAAATCTTGAAACCAATCTGTACTATATGGATTACACAGACCAATTGGTTCTTACAGGACAGTTAGATGATTCTGGTGGGTTTGTAAGAGAAACAAGTGGTAATAGTTACAGAGCTGGACTTGAAATAGTTGCAGATGTTACTGTTTTTGAACAGTTGCACATTAGACCAAACATAGCCTTGAGTAGCAATAAAAATAAAGATTTTGTGACATCAAGAGATGGGGAGTTGGTTAACCTTGGAACCACAAACACCTCTTTTTCTCCGGCCATTATTGCAGGAAATAGCATCGATTACACACCCATAAAAAACCTACAAGTATCTTTGCTTTCAAAATATGTTGGGGAGCAATACATGGGGAATATCGATAGCGAAACCTCAAAATTTGATGCCTATTTCTTAAACGATTTTAACGTAAACTATACCATCACAAAAATACCTTTTGCCAAAAGTTTGGTATTGAGCGGACTCGTAAATAATATTTTTGATGTAGACTATGTGTCGAATGGATATTTCTTTACTTTCGACGACGATTTTAGCAATCCGGGTACAGTAACTACTATAGAAGGTGCTGGTTTTTACCCACAAGCTGGGATTAATTTTCTAGTCGGTGCTACGTTAACCTTTTAATGCTGAAATTTTATAGGGTGAATACACCTTAAGAAATCACTGTACATAAAAGAACCCCAATAACAGATTGTTATTGGGGTTCTTTTTTTATAATAGTATTCTCTAATTAGTAATCCTTAAAGAATTTCCATCACGCGTTATTCTATAGGCTTGCATAGGGTACTCGTTAGGCATCGTTTTGTGTTGCCCCGTTACAATATTATACGTGTTCTCATCACTGGTACAAGGACAAGAAGCTTCTATACCAGTTACTAGCATTCTAGAGCAATCGTTAGGTTGGTGGTTAGGATCGCTAAGTTCAAATGCTGTAAAAAGATCATCATTTAATCTATAAACAACAATACCTCTAATACCTTGGCTTGTAATGATGGCAGAACCTCCCGGAAAATTAAGGTCATTAAATTGCGGCAGGTTAAGGTTGATAGTTATGTTTACTTGCGGATCTATTAAAAAAGGATTGTCTTGTCGTATGTCATTATCATCATCAGATCCACATCCAATAACCATAAATAACAATGTAACTAGTAGCGCAATTTTTTTCATTTCTAAGAAGAATTTTAAGATTACGAAATTACAAAAATTACGTAACAACTTATTTTTTAGTATATTTGTTAAACCAAATCCCGTCTTGCATGGGATTTTTCTATTCCTGCCCTCGTTTGAAACGTTTCAAACTTTTTGGCAGGATTTTTTGACAAATAGCCTGATGATGAAGCAAGGCTATACAAGGCCTAATTAATAACGTAGAGACCATGAGTAAAGTATCTTATTATACCCAAGAAGGATTAAAAAAATTAAAAGATGAGCTAAATCAGCTCAAAGACATAGAGCGTCCAAAAGCATCTAACGCAATTGCAGAAGCACGAGACAAAGGAGATTTAAGTGAAAACGCAGAGTACGATGCAGCAAAAGAAGCACAAGGAATGCTAGAAATGCGCATTAGTAAACTTGAAGAAGTGGTTGCCAATGCACGTGTAATTGATGAGTCGCAGTTAGATATGTCTAAAGTATTAATTCATTCTACCGTAAAAATTAAAAACCAAGCGAATGGGATGCAAATGACTTATAAATTGGTAGCCCAAAGTGAAGCCGATTTAAAAACAGGAAAGATTTCTGTAGATTCTCCTATTGGTAAAGGACTCTTAGGCTGTGAAGTAGGTGATGTGGCAGATGTAGTAGTGCCTGCGGGGACTATGAAATTTGAAATCATTGAAATCTCTAGAGACTAATGGCTAGTATCTTCACAAAAATTATAAACGGCGAAATTCCTTGCTATAAAGTGGCAGAGGACGATCAATTTATTGCTTTTCTAGACATTAATCCAAATGCCAAAGGTCATACCTTGTGTGTCCCTAAAGAAGAGACAGATAAAATATTTGATATGGGTGAACAACAATACCTCAAACTCATGCAGTTTAGCAGACGTGTTGCTTTAGCCATAGAAAAAACAATTTCCTGTAAACGTATTGGGGTGAGTGTGATTGGCCTAGAAGTACCTCATGTACATGTACATTTAATACCATTAAATGACATGAAAGAAATGACTTTTCAGGACAAAGTTTCACTAACTGAAGAAGCATTTACTGCACTTGCAAAAGAAATAGCAAGTAACCTTGTATAGGTTACAAGTTTTTAACGACAAGTATTGCCCCCAAAACAAGCAGAAGAATACCTCCAGCAAGAACTCCATACCCTAAAGCTGTAAAACGCATCCCAGATTTTTTGGGATGGACTTGTTTTTTGTGGTAGTCATACACGCGTTCTATATCATCATCCCAGTTTACTGGATAAATGGTTGTGTTACACGTGTGACAATAGAGTTTTTCTAAAATATCCTTACTCGCAGTTGTGAACATTTTTTGTACCGTTTGTTCTTGGGTAAAAGAAAATTCTAAACCATCATTCGCAAAACATTCCGGACAATTGTTTTTTAAGCGAGCGGTATGCAAGGTTTCTATAGTGGTCATTAGTTAGGTATGAGTGGTAGTGAGATCACAAAGGTAGTACCTTTATCTTGAGTACTCTTTAAAACTCTAATTTTTCCAGTATGGTATTCGTCTATAATTCTTTTTGCTAAAGACAGTCCTAAACCCCAACCTCTTTTTTTAGTGGTAAATCCTGGTTTAAAGATTTTTTTATGATTTCTTTTCGGTATCCCTTTACCTGTATCTGTCACAAAAATTAAAGCATTCTTTTGAGACGTTTCTACAATCACTTCAATATCTCCTTTACCTTTCATGGCATCAATACCATTTTTTACTAGGTTTTCTATGGTCCAACCAAAAAGTTGGGAGTTTAAATTCACATAAATAGGAGTGCTTGGCGTGTTAATTTTAAAGTTGATGAGCTTAGAACTTCTACTTTTAAGATAGTCATACGCTGCTTGGGTTTCTGCAACCAGATCAGTTTTTTCAAGGGTTGGGACAGATCCCACTTTAGAAAAACGGTCGGTAATGGTTTCTAGTCGCTTAATATCTTTTTCCATTTCAAGGATATACTCTGGATCCACATTTTCGCTTCGTAAAATTTCGGTCCAACCCACTAGAGAAGATAAAGGCGTGCCAATTTGATGCGCAGTTTCTTTTGCCATCCCAGCCCACAATTTGTTTTGCTCAGCAGATTTTGCAGTTCTATTGAAGTAGTATATTGAAGCTATAAACAAGACAAGTATTACGATAAGTATTGCGGGATAATACTTTAATTTGTTAATGAGTGGTGAGTTTCCATAGTACACCGTTTCATACACTTTTCCTTGGTATTTTAATTCCAAAGGCGTGTACTCCGATTTAAATTGTTCGATAAGTGCGTCTCTTCTTTTAGGAAAATCAAGGATGGTAGAATCAATGTTTTTACTGTCGTATTTTTTATCTTTTTCACTAAAACTAATCATGGGTGTTGTAGTGTTTCCTAAAATGGCTTTCAAAGATGTTTTGCTAATAGTAGCATCTAGGTCTATTGCGCTGGAAGCAATTTCTTTTTGTGCCTCTGCCCATATTTGCATTTTTTGTCGCTCGTCTTCTTTTAATTCATTGAAGAAAGCAAGCGTATTCCATAGTATAAGGCTAACAATAATGGCCGAGGTGATGATAAAAATCCAACGAAAAAGGGAAGCGTTTTGCTGCATGAAGTACTACATTAGGTGTCGCTAAATATAATGGAATTATGTTGATATTATTGTATAACCTAATTTTTACAGCCTTGTGTATTTACTATCTTTGTGTTTATGAAAACCATTGATCCAAAAGAAGTATCTACTGGCCAATTACATGGCTATATGTTAGGAGCTGTAGCACCTAGACCTATAGCATTTGCTAGTACCATAGATGCTAAAGGAAATGTAAACCTTTCGCCTTTTAGCTTTTTTAATGTGTTTAGTGCCAATCCGCCTATCATGATATTCTCTCCTGCCAGACGTGGAAGAGATAACACCACCAAGCATACCTATGAAAATGTATTAGAAGTCAAAGAGGTGGTGATTAATGTGGTAAATTATGCTATTGTACAGCAAATGTCCTTGTCAAGTACCGAGTATGCTGCTGGAGTGAATGAATTTACAAAAGCAGGCTTGACAGAGTTAGCTTCAGAAACCATACAACCACCCAGAGTGGCAGAGGCGCCCGTACAATTTGAATGTAAGGTAAATGAAGTAGTTTCCCTAGGAACCGAAGGTGGCGCTGGAAACCTAGTGATTTGTGAAGTACTTAAAATGCACATCAATGAAGCCATTTTAGATGCCGATGGAAAAATAGATCCTGTCTTATTAGATCCAGTATCAAGAATGGGAGGCAATTGGTACGGAAGAGCCAAAGAAGGCATGTTTGAAGTGCCAAAACCACTCAGTACATTAGGCATAGGTTTTGATCAATTGCCAACTGCCGTTCGAACAAGTGCATTGCTTACGGGCAACGATTTGGCCATGTTAGCAAATGTAGAAGTATTGCCAGGAGGTGCAGCAAACATAACAACTGTTTCAGAGCATACCGCAGATGCCGTTCAAAAATTTCTTCTGTTTGGAGATGTAGACGGCGCTTGGAATGCACTAACACAATAAAAACCAACTCATATTTCCGAAGAAAAATATAGAAACTCGCTTCGGAAATTTTAAAAATAATGCGGAAGCGCTAGGGAAACCAAATACGTAAATATTAATTTTTTAAAGATGGCCATTAACGCAAAAAACAAAAGCGTATGATGGAAAAGTAACAGTATGGAAGTACAAGGAAAAGTAAAACTAGTAGGAGAAACACAAACATTTGGTAGCAACGGCTTTAGAAAAAGAGAGCTGGTAGTAACTACCGAAGAGCAGTACCCACAGCACATCATGATTGAGTTTGTGCAAGACAAAACAGAATTGTTAAACAACTATGCACCAGGACAAGATGTGAAAGTAAGCATCAATCTTAGAGGGCGTGAGTGGTTAGACCCAAAAACAAACACAACGAGATATTTTAACTCTATCCAGGGTTGGAGAATTGAAGGAGTTGGACAAGGAGCGCCTGCAGCAAACGCAATGCCGCCAATGCCACCTGCAGATGCTTTTGAACCTGCAAGCAACGTAAATGAAGCAGATCACGACGATCTTCCTTTCTAGAAGTTGTATTGCTTAAAGCAAAAAGACTGTTTAAAATAAGTGTTCGCTAGTTGTCTGGTTGAGCGCTCCCGAAGCTTCGGGAGAAACCTATTGTAAGTATTCATAGGTTTAGTTCTCAATCGAATCAAATAGACATTAAAAGCCACTTTTTGAACAGTCTTTTTTAGTTTGTACACTTTTGATTCTATAAGTTAATGCGTTTCAATTTTCTTATTTTTACCAAATGCCAATCACCCAATCCATAGAAAATATTTTTAAAAAAGTACTACCTTCTCCTTTTGTAATTGCAGTGCTGCTCACCATAGCGACTATTGTTTTGGCTCTTGTGTTTACAAAGCCACCGCAAGATGAGCAGCATTTATTAGCCATTTTATCCTTCTGGGAAAAAGGAATTTGGAGCAATGGGCTCTTGGTATTTGCCTACCAAATGATGCTTATTTTGGTGTTAGGCCATATTTTAGTTCTTAGCAAGCCACTTAATAATCTCATAGGAAAATTAACGCAGTATGTTCACTCTACGGCCTCAGCTGTAATTTTGGTAAGTGTAACAACCATGATAGTTTCCTTTTTTAACTGGGGCTTAGGGCTCATTTTTGGAGCGATCCTAGCCAGAAAAGTAGCAGAATCTGCACAGCTTAGAGGCTTTGCGATTAATTATCCTCTCGTTGGTGCTGCGGGATATGTAGGACTCATGATTTGGCATGGAGGTATCAGTGGTTCGGCACCTTTAAAAGTGGCAGAAAATGGGCATATAGAAAGTTTAATGAACGGCATTAGCGATGCTGCAATACAAGCACAACTTCCAGCAAGTATTGGTTTTGATCAAACTGTGCTGAGTACCTATAACCTTAGCTTGTTTGGTATTTTATTAGTTTTAGTGCCCACCTTGTTATATTGGATTAGTAAGCGAGTCTCTACCACAGCGATTAATTTGCCAATTTATGAACCTGAGTCAGTAAGCAAAGCATCTTTAAAAGGTGCCGAAAAATTGGACCAATCTACCCTTTTGGGTATGGGATTTGGAACCTTGGTATTAGTAGCCTTTTTGTATCAATATTGGGAACAACTCACCACTCTGGCTATCACACCCAACTTACTCAACTTCTTTATGCTAGGGCTTGCTTTTTTATTACACCGAAATTTTAAAAACTTTCTAAATGCTTTAGAGGAAGCCATCAAAGGGGCTACTGGAATTTTAATTCAATTTCCACTCTATTTTGGAATTATGGGTATTATGAAGGATAGTGGAATGGTGGTTCAAATTTCAGACTTTTTTGTGTCGATTGCTACTACCCGAACGCTTCCTATTTTTACATTTATAAGTGCGGGACTGGTCAATGTTTTTGTGCCAAGTGGTGGCGGACAATGGGCCATACAAGGTCCTATTGTAATCGAATCTGCTTTAAAATTAGGAGTGCCGCTACCCAAAGCAATTATGGCATTGTCTTATGGGGATCAAATTACCAACATGCTACAACCTTTTTGGGCTTTACCATTATTAGGCATCACCAAGTTAAAAGCGCGAGAAATTTTACCTTATACCTTGCTTTTAATGTTGCTAGGGAGTGCGGTGTATATTATTGGATTGTTAGTGATATGATACCTATCTTAGATGAAACATTATGGTTTCCCGAACCTAAATCAGCCAATGAACACGGCATTGTAGCTATTGGTGGTGATTTGTCTCCAGAGCGCGTTTTGCTTGCCTATACAAAAGGAATTTTCCCTTGGTTTTCTGAAGACGAGCCCATTTTATGGTGGAGCCCAGACCCAAGAATGGTACTCTATCCAAGCGAATTTAAAATTTCAAAATCACTTAAAAAAACACTTCGCATCACTCCCTTTAAAGTGACTTTTAATACTGCTTTTGAAGCAGTGATAGATGCCTGTGCCGCTATTCCTAGAGACGATCAAGAGGGTACTTGGATTAGCCCAGAAATGAAAGAAACTTATATTACATTGCATCACCAAGATATTGCTATGTCTGTTGAGGTTTGGGAGGGTGATGCCTTAGTAGGCGGATTGTATGGGATTCATTTGCCAATCAACAAACTATTTTGTGGCGAAAGTATGTTTAGTAAAAAGACCGATGCTTCAAAAATTGCATTTGCGCATTTAGTAGCTTGGGTTCTCAAACAAGAATACCGTCTTATCGATTGCCAGGTATATACAAAGCATCTAGAAAGCCTAGGGGCTAGGGAGATAGATAGAGCTGTTTTTTTATCTCATTTTGACTAGCATGACCGTGTATTCTGAAATATTATCTCATATAAATATCCTTAAGACCCTGAATATTGCTTAAAATTTCAGATTTTTATAAAAAATTACACTATGAAAAATTATCTACACGCTATTACAATTTTCATATTATTAGTTGTCACTTCATTTGTAAGCGCGCAAATACCGCATACTATTACAGCTGAAGAACAAGGATTAATTGCAGAGTATCAATTTACAAACTTTACCATGACGCCACCACCCTCTGTTCCTGTGAGAGCGGCTGCAGAGTGGGAAGAGGTAGAATATTTAGTGATCACTTGGGAGCCTGCTTTTGATGGAATTTTAACTCAAATAGTAGCCGCTGGTGTAGAAGAGTGTAAAGTCATGATTACCACTCAAAACCAGAATTCTGTGATAAATACTCTTACCAATGCTGGGGTAGATTTAACAAATGTCATTTTTTTAGATAGGGATTGGGATAGTATCTGGATTAGAGATTATGCTGCAAATACTGTCTATGAAAATGAAGTAGGAGACAGGGCTTTAACAGATTGGATTTACAACAGACCAAGACCAAATGATAATACAGTGCCAGAAGGTCATGCAAGTCTTGCGGGGATTCCTTTGTATGTTACAGATACAGCTCCTAACGATTTGGTAAACACAGGAGGAAATTACATGAGTGATGGTTTGGGAAATGCCTTTGCATCTGAACTTATCTTAGAAGAAAATGAAGCTGGAAATCCTTATGGTGTTTCTGCAAAAACAGAAGCGCAAATCGACCAGATTATGGAAGATTATATGGGGATTCAAAACTATATCAAAATGCCAGCCCTACCTTTTGATGTCATTAATCATATAGATATGCACATGAAGCTGCTTGATGAAGAAACATTGGTGGTTAGTAGATACCCAGATGGCGTTGCAGATGGCCCACAAATAGAAGCGAATATCGAAGAAGTATTAACTAACGAGTTGACTCCTTTTGGAACGCCTTACAAAGTAAATTGGATCGATGCGCCTCCAAGTCCAAATGGCAATTATCCTGATAATGGTGGGTATTACAGGACCTATACCAATGCTCTTTTTGTAAACAAAACCATTTTAGTACCTACCTATAGACCCTCAGTAGATGGGCCAGCACTTGCACAATGGCAAGAATTAATGCCTGGATATAATATTGTAGGTATTGATGTAGATAACGCAGGAGAAAATTTAATAGCATTGGTAGGTGCTATACACTGCATTACGCATACCATTGGTGTTTCTGATCCACTGTGGATTGTACACCAGCCCATAGCCGAATCTCCAGAAAATACAACCGTAACCATTGAGGCAAGTATAAAACATAATTCGGGTGTTGCTGCTGCAAAAGTATATTACAGAGAAGTTGGTGAAACAGCATATGCCGAAACAGCAATGGCATTAACTACCGATGATATTTGGACAGCTACGATCCCAGTAGCTTCAGAAAACGTAGAATACTATATTTGGGCCGAAGCTGTATCTGGCAAATCAATCACAAGACCTATTGTTGCTCCAGAAGGATATTGGGAAATTCAAGTTGGTGAACTTGGGACTACAGATTTTAATATAAATACCATTACAGGTCCATTTCCAAATCCTGCAAGCGATGCGGTTTCTTTTAAATTTAAAGATGTGTCTGGTGGACTTACTGTGACAATCACAAATATGTTAGGTCAAGAATTATATCAACAAGATGTAACACAAGGTAACGGAACACTAACCTTAGCATTACAAGAAAATTGGCAAGGTACTTTGTTTGCTACCTTTACAGGACAATTTGGAAGCACGACCAAAAAAATAATAAAGTTGTAATTTCTCAAAACAGCTATAAAAATCAAAAAGCCACGGTCATCGTGGCTTTTTTTGTTTTGAAAGATGAAATATCTTACAAATCAGTGCGTTATGTCTAATGTGTTTGCTTTTTTTAAAAGTTTTACCCATATTTGAATTTCCAAATTTGAATTATACTTATGAAGCCCCTAAAATTTCTAGCAGTACTATGCTTTTTCTGCATGAGTATTACCGCTATTGCCCAAACAGCACAAGTACAGAAAACAGATGTAAATAAAGACATCGATCTTATTAAAGTCTACGAACAATATGCCCAAGATGGCTATGGAACTCCAGCGATTTACAAAAAATTAGCGAACGGCTATTATTTTAAAAGTGAGTACGTAGCTGCAAAGAAATGGTTTGAGAAGTTATTTCAATCAGAGCAACCTATTTCACAAACACATAGAACACGTTACATACAAACATTACGTGCCTTACAAATGGATGTTACAAACAATCCGTATGTGGCAACAGTAAGTTCTAATTAAACTTCTTGATGCCTAAAACAATAGGTAGCATGATCATTCACCATACCAGTGGCCTGCATATGCGCATACACAACGGTGGTGCCTACAAATTTAAATCCGCGTTTTTTTAAATCCTTACTTATTTGATCACTCAATGGGGTATTAGCGGGTACTTCTTTCATAGAGCCAAAGTGATTGGTAATGGGTTCTCCATCTGTAAAGTTCCAGATGTACCTAGAAAAACTCTCAAATTCCTCTTGAATTTTCATAAAGTTTTGCGCATTGGTAACAGCACTGTACACTTTTAGTTTATTTCTTATAATACCAGCATCCTGCAACAGACTTTCTATTTTTTCACCTTCATACAGTGCAATTTTTTTATAATCGAAGTTGTCAAATGCTTTTCTGAAATTTTCTCGTTTTTTTAATATGGTAATCCAACTTAACCCCGCTTGAAAGGTTTCTAATAACAAGAATTCGAATAAGGTTTTGTCATCACGAACAGGCACTCCCCATTCGGTGTCATGATACGCTACATAGAAGGGGTCTGTGCCACACCATTCGCATCTTCTTTTGTCATCCATAGTTAAAATTTATTAAAAATTTATTTTCAAAAAATTAAAGATAGTAAGTTTACAATAATAAAATCGTCTTAAAGTCTATGAAGACAGAAACCCTACAAACTATCAAAACAAAAGAACAATTATTAACAGATGCTCTAGATACTGCAATATCTTATGAAGCATATCGCGAACTGGTATCAAATCATGTAGCAACAGAAACCAGTACAGGCCCAAATCAAACCGGAGCCTTAAGCAATTATACCAAGCTCAATGATGTGCGCATGCGACGCCTGGATAAAACCATTAAAATTTCAGAAAGTGCACAAGAACTTTTTTCTCATTATGAAAGGAAAGTAACTTGGTTGGTCATGACCGAAAGCTGGTGTGGAGACGCAGCACAATCAATGCCAGTGCTCAATAAAATTGCAGCAATTGCGCCTCATGTAGATTTCAAAGTAGCATTGCGTGATGAGCATGTAGCTCTAATGCAACACTTTTTAACCAATGGCGGAATGTCTATTCCTAAACTAATTGCTATTGATAATGCATCAAAAGTAGTGTTAGGAGAATGGGGCCCTCGACCTTCTGTGGCAACGCAAATGGTAGCCAATTATAAGGCAGAACATGGTTGGTTAACGCCAGAATTTAAAGAAGATTTGCAAGTTTGGTATACCAAAGATAAAGGGGTGTCTATTGTAGAAGACATAGAACGCTTGTTGAAATAAACATTATCCTTGTCCAGGAAATAAATAGGTAATCGTACCCAATTGCTTAGTTGCGCCTGCTTTGGTGTTAAATCGAGATTTATTTGCATACTCAAGTGCGCTGTCTATTAAACAACCATTGGTGGTCGTAGAAGATGCTTTGTTATAGCTTGCTTTTAAAATCTTACCAAGTTCATTTACTTCAATAGTAATAACTACTTTGCCACCAGCCTCACACACATACACTGGATTAGGAAGCTGCATGGCTTTCCTATCTTTTAGGCTATAGCGTATGGTAGTTTTGGTATTAGCACCTTTTTCTTTTGAAGCCTTCTTGGCTTCTTTTTTTGTAGCTGCTGCAGCTTTTTGTTGTTGCAATCGTTGCTTGGCTTCTTGTAAAGCATCTTGCGTATTTGTGCTAAAATCTTCGGAAATGGTAGCTTCCGTTTCAGTTGTTTCTTGGGTGTCTTCTGTCTCGAGGCGTTCGTTTTCGGCTTCTTTTATAAATCGTTCTGCTTCATTATAGGCCCTATTGGTCGTTATTTTTGTAGGGGCTTCGGCTGCGAGTGTTTCCTCTGGAGCGGGCAACATTTCATATTCAATAGGAAGTGTTTCTTGTGTTTCGGGAATTTCCGAAGATAAGCGAATGCTCCACAAGGTAAGGAACAAGATTCCAAACAAAAGGGAGGTGACTAAAAATGCTCGGTATGAATAGTTGAAATTCATAAGTTTAAGATAGCAATTTTGTGGCTTAGTTGTCTTTGCAATTGGTAAAATAAGCCATAAAATCTTCTAGACTCATCGCATTTTCAACGGAAAAGTTTCCAATTTTAGTACGACGTAGCGCAGATAAGTGTCCGCCATTGTCTAAAGCTTTTCCAAAATCGTGTGCCAAAGATCTAATGTAGGTTCCTTTGCTACAAGCGACTCTAAAATGCACATGTGGCATTTCGATACCCGTAATTTCAAAGTCCAAAATATGCACAGGTCGCTTTGGGATTTCAACAGTTTCGCCAGCTCTAGCATATTCGTATAAGCGTTTTCCTTCTTTTTTCAAGGCCGAAAAAAGGGGAGGTTGTTGCAAGATATCGCCTATAAATTGTTGGGTGGCCTTTGTAATGTTATCTTCGGAAATTTTAGTAGTATCAAACCTTTGGTCTACCTCGGTTTCAAGGTCGTAACTAGGTGTGGTAGCACCAAGGGTAATGGTTCCTGTGTATTCTTTATGTTGCGCTTGGTAGCTTTCAATTTGTTTAGTGAATTTTCCTGTACAAAGAATGAGTAATCCAGTGGCTAAAGGATCCAGCGTACCGGCATGGCCTACTTTGATCTTTTTAATGTCAAATTCTTTACGAATTAACCAACGTACCTTATTCACTACCTGGAAAGAAGTCCAATCAAGGGGTTTGTCAAGTAACAACACTTGCCCTGCTTGATAGTCTTCTTTTTGTAGTGATGCTATTTCCATTTGTTACCTGAATTTTACTAAGATGAAATTTATAGTTTTTTCCTCAATCCTAAAAGATGAACTAAAAATTTCATTGATAATCCCTTTGTGCCTCCGCTAAAGCTTCAGCGACACGCGGAAGGGTTTGGGAAATATTAATACAATTTTCATTTTAATTATAAAGCCCTACGCCAATTGCAATGAGTCCTACAATCACACAGTAGATGGCAAAGTAGGAGAGCTTACTTTTCTTTACCAGTTTGATCATCCAAGTACAAGCAATCAAGCCACTTACAAAAGCAGCTACAAAGCCTAAACCTAGTGTTGTAAAATTAGTCGCCTCAGAGGTTAATTCGCCTCCTAGTAGGTCTTTAGCAATCTTACCAAAGATAAGCGGAATTACCATTAAAAAAGAGAAACGCGCTGCTTTGCTTTTATCATTTCCTAGCAACACTGATGTCGAAATGGTAGCACCACTTCTAGAAATACCCGGTAGCATAGCAATAGCTTGAGAAACTCCAATAATGAGAGAGTCTTTAAATGATACAGGTTTTCCTGTATTTTTTGATCGATCTGCCAACCAAAGGAGCAGAGCAGTAACCAATAGCATGGCGCCTACAAAGGCAATATTACCTCCAAAAAAAGCTTCCAGTTGTTCTTCAAATAATAAACCAACAATCACAGCGGGGAGCATAGAAAGCACAATTTTGGTGACAAATTGTGTTTCTTCGTTCCAAGAAAATTTCAGTAAGGCTGTTATAATTTCTAGAATGTCTTTTCTAAATACTACGATGGTACTGAGCGCTGTTGCAAAGTGAAGCACTACGGTAAACAATAAACTTTCTTCTGGGATTGAATTGTCTCCTAAAATGGCTTTTCCGAGTTCTAGATGTCCGCTAGAAGACACAGGTAGAAACTCTGTAAATCCTTGAATGACACCAAGGATAATCGCGTCTAATACTTCCATTTATTTCTTTTTACGCGTGTCTAGTAATATGGCATATACTTCGATGCCAAAGCCAATTAAAATAAGTGCAGGAGCTAAGCGTATGCGTCTCCAGCTATAGATTTCTGGATTAAACACATTAGGGTCGTCGCTACCACCACCGGCCATAAGTATAAAGCCTAAGGCAATTACAGCAGCACCAATGCCCATAAAAATGTAATTTTTACGTTCAAAGATAAAATGTGTTTTAGCGGTTTCTTTTCTTTTTTTCTCTCCCATAGGCAATACCCAAAAATGGGTGTGTTTTATGTTCTTAATTTCAAATCCTGTAACATCCCTCTAAATCTCCCTTCAAAGGGAGACTTTTTTCTTCCTTTTTAAATGAAGGGTGATAATAATATTATTTACAGATTTTAAAGTCTAATGATCTTTTCGAAGCTGCAAAGGTAGGAAATTAAAACTCTGAAAATACAATTTCATCTTCCAAAGCAAGTCTGCTTATATGATTACTTTCTGATCCGAACCAGAATTCAAATACATGTAAGGTGATTTCTTTATTGAGTAACTTTTTTTCTAATTCTTCTAGGGTAAGTCCTTGTTCAAGGCCCCTGTTTATGTAGTAATAGTCACCATTTGCTTCTTCAAATACAATGTCTTTTACGCCGCCTTCATATATTTTATCGACTGTTATTTTCTTGATAACACAGTCCTCTGCCTTTGTGTTGCCTCCGATAATGCAACTTTGAAATAAAAATAAGATACCTAGTACTGCTGAAATTTTAGTAATATAAGTCATCTGTTCTAAGATTTAAAAAGCGCTGTGTTGCAAAATAGGTGCTGGCCCACGAAATGAAGATTCCCATTAAGAATACAAAGCCAAATAAGGCCCCTAGCATTACTTTGTCTTGCAGTAATTGAAGGTCTGGAAAACTTTTGTTGCTGTAATACAATACCACTGCCATTCCCACCATTGCCAACAAGGCACCTACAATTCCAAAACGAATGCTCTTCCATATAAAAGGACGCCTAATAAATCGTTTGGTTGCGCCCACCATTTGCATGGTTTTTATGGTAAAGCGTTTTGCATACACCGATAAACGAATCGAACTATTGATCAATAAAATTGCAATCACTAAAAACAAGGCAGCAATGACCAATATCCAGAAACTAATTTTGGTAACATTATCAGTGAGTTTTTCTATCAAGGGTTTGTCATAGACAATATCATCCACAAAGTCTTTGTCTTTGAGTTCGCTCACAATAGCTTCAATTTTTTCTGGGGTTACAAATCCTGCACGTAGACGTACATCAATACTATTTTGCAGCGGGTTATCTCCTAGGTATTCCATGAAATCTTCACCAATGGTAGCGCTGTGTTCTTCTGCAGCTTGTTCTTTGGTAACGTAAATTGCTTCTTTGGTATACTCGGCTAATGCTAAACTTTGCTTTAATTGGGTAACTTCACTTTCTTTGGCGGTATCTTTTAAAAACACCACTAAAGGTATTTGCTCCTTAAAGTAATCGCCTACTTTTTTACTGTTTAAGACCAGCAAGCCAAGAATACCTAGTAAAAATAAGACCAATGAGATACTAAGTACCACCGAAAAATAAGAAGAGATTAATCTGCGTTTCTGAAATTTTTCGAAAGATGATGCCATAGCTATATAACTAGAATTAGTTGGAATTGTTGTGCCGTAAAAGTACGAAAATCATTGAAACAGTGTAGCGGAAATAGACCGCTTTGCTATTGGACCGTTCACTTGCTCCTTCGCTAAAGCTTCGGCGGCACGAAGTCGTTCTCTGCAAGAAGATAGACCGCTTCGCTATTAGATGTTTTGTTGAAGGTGCAAAGATGCAAAGGGACAAAGTAGTTTATAAGTTTATGGGTTTATGTGTTTAGAAGTTGATGAATGCAAAAAAGCTTCTACTCCCGAAGTTTCGGGACAGCATGCCATGTTTAATTTTCTACCTTTTGATTATTGACACTCTGTCCCGAAACTTCGGAAGTCAAAGGGTTTAAGACACTATGTTTTTAAAAAGACATTTTTTTAAAACGTTACAGTTATCAATAACATTTCCCAAGCGCATTTCAACCTTCAACACAAATTTTCTAACTTTTCAAATTCGATTTCAGTTTCGATTTCGATTTCAACAAGACATCCGTCATCAAACTTCTAACAAAGATAAACCCCTTCATCCCTTTAACATTTCAAACAATACCTTTAAATTTGCCCCTTCAAAAAGCAGGAGTAATGAGCAAGTATCATTTTAATAAAATAGAAGCCAAATGGCAAAAACATTGGGCTGAAAATGGAACCTTTCACGCGAGCAATACCAGCGATAAGCCTAAGTATTATGTGTTAGATATGTTTCCTTACCCTTCTGGTGCAGGACTGCATGTGGGGCATCCGTTAGGATATATTGCAAGTGATGTCTATGCGCGTTACAAACGCCATAAAGGATTTAATGTATTGCATCCGCAAGGCTACGATTCTTTTGGTTTGCCTGCTGAGCAGTATGCTATCCAAACCGGACAGCATCCTGCGCAAACTACCCAAGTAAATATCGAGGGAGGAACAGATAAGCAAGGAAATGTGATTGCGGGGTATAGAAAACAGTTAGATACTATTGGGTTTTCATTCGACTGGAGTAGAGAAGTACGTACTTCAAATCCGGAATACTATAAATGGACCCAATGGATTTTCACCGAGTTATTCAATAGTTGGTATTGCAGACACGGTAACAAAGCATATCATATTTCAGAACTAATCAAAGTATTTGAAGCAGAAGGAAATGCAAATGTAGATGCGGTGTGTGATGACAATGCACCCCTGTTTACAGCAAAAGAGTGGGCTGGTTTTTCTTCGGAAATGCAACAGGAAATTCTATTGGATTATAGGCTTACTTATTTGGCTGAAACGGAAGTAAACTGGTGTCCAGAATTAGGAACCGTGTTGGCAAATGATGAAATTGTAAATGGGGTAAGTGAGCGTGGAGGATATCCAGTTGTTCGTAAAAAGATGAAACAATGGAGCATGCGTATCTCTGCATATGCAGAACGTTTGTTGCAAGATTTAGATACAGTAGATTGGAGTGAGTCAATTAAAGAAACACAGCGCAATTGGATTGGAAAATCTGTTGGGGCTACGGTTACTTTTAAAGTAAAGCCCGATGTCTCGTCGAGCGCAGTCGAGACGTCCCCGACCATTGATGTATTTACCACACGCCCAGACACCATCTTTGGGGTGAGCTTTATGACCTTAGCACCAGAACACGAATTGGTGGCAAAACTCACCACTCCAGAACAAAAAGAAGCAGTTGAGGCCTATGTGCAAGCTACCGCAAAGCGAAGTGAGCGCGAACGTATGGCAGATGTAAAAACCATTAGTGGTGTCTTTACAGGAGCCTATGCAGAGCATCCATTTACCAAAGAACCTATCCAGATTTGGATTGGCGATTATGTGTTGGCAGGCTATGGAACAGGAGCTGTCATGGCAGTACCATCTGGAGATCAACGTGATTACGATTTTGCAAAACATTTTGACTTGCTAATTCCTAATGTGTTTGAAGGGGTTGATATTAGCGAAGGTGCCTTTAGCGATAAAGACACTGCAGTGATTGCCAATAGCGATTTCTTAAACGGTTTGAAATATAAGAAAGCGGTAAAACTTGCCATTTACGAATTAGAGAAAATTGGAGCAGGCGCTGGGAAAACAAACTACCGTTTGCGTGATGCCGTATTTTCAAGACAACGTTATTGGGGAGAACCATTTCCAGTATACTACAAAAACGGAATGCCGCAAATGATCGATGCAGCGCACTTACCAATAGAGCTTCCAAAAATTGAAAAATACCTACCCACCGAAACAGGTGAGCCACCTCTAGGTCGCGCCGATGTTTGGGCTTGGGATACAGAAAAGTGCGCAGTGGTCAGTAACCAGTTGGCAGATAACAAAACAGTGTTTCCTCTAGAACTAAACACCATGCCGGGTTGGGCAGGAAGTAGTTGGTACTTTTTTAGGTACATGGAAAAAGCGCATCGCGATACCGTTTTTGCGAGCAAAGAAGCCTTAGACTATTGGCAAAATGTGGACTTGTATATTGGTGGTAGCGAACACGGTACAGGACATTTATTGTACAGCCGTTTTTGGGTAAAGTTTTTATACGATATGGGACATGTGCCTGTAAAAGAACCCTTCCAGAAAATGATTAACCAAGGAATGATTCTGGGAGAGAGTGCTATTGTTTATAGAGTTTCTGGAACCAATAAATTTGTTTCTAAAGGATTGAAAGATTCGTACGAGGTTGAGGAATTACGTGTTGATGTTAATATTGTGAATACTTCTAATGAGATAGATATTGATGCATTAAAAAAGTGGCAACCGCAATTTGAAAATGCTGAATATATTCTTGAAGATGGAAAGTATTTTGTGGGACGTGAGGTTGAAAAAATGTCTAAACGTTGGTTTAATGTCGTCAACCCAGATGATATCTGTAGCAAGTACGGCGCAGATACTTTGCGTATGTACGAGATGTTTTTAGGTCCGTTGGAGCAAGCAAAACCTTGGAACATGGCTGGGATTTCTGGAGTACACAGTTTCTTGAAAAAGCTCTGGCGTTTGTTTCATACGGGCGCAGAAGAGGCATTTAACATTTCCGAAGCACCTGCAAGCAAAGAAGCTCTAAAGGTGTTGCATAAAACCATTAAGAAGGTAGAAGACGATATCGAGAATTTTAGTTTTAATACCTCTGTATCTACATTTATGATTGCTGTAAATGAGCTAACCGCTCAGAAGTGTAACAATAAAGAAATTTTGGAACCTTTAACCATCTTAATTTCTCCTTACGCACCGCATATTGCAGAAGAATTGTGGAGTAAGCTTGGCAATACCCAGAGTATTTCTGAAGCCCCATTTCCACTATTTGAGCCAAGTCATTTGGTAGAGAGTAGCAAAGAATATCCTATTTCTTTTAATGGTAAAATGCGCTTTAAAATGGAGTTACCACTAGATATGAGCAAAGAAGATATCGAAGCTGCTGTGATGGCGCATGAAAGAACCATACAACAACTCGACGGCCGCACGCCTAAGAAAGTGATTGTGGTACCCGGAAAGATTATTAATATTGTTGGATAACCCTCACCAAGTTCTTGTTCTTTTTGCAGGCTTTACTGAAGTTACAAAGGCTCAACGAAGCAAAGTTGGGGAGTAGCTTAGAAGTTTATGTCTTTAAGAGTTGAGGTTTTGAAGTGAATCTAAAATTTTATTCGGCACCAAGCTTTGTGTACCCCTCCCGAAGCTTCGGGACAAAAGGGAGCAAAGCATCTATGTTATTGATACCATTTTCAAATTATTCAATCTGCCTACTGTATACTTTATTTAAATTTCGACATTCGACATTCAACACCCGTCATCGGTCATCGGTCATCCAACATCTTAAAACGCTTTTTTGTCAGGTATATTGAAATAGCACACTTTTTGTTATCTTTAAATCAAACAAAAAATGAGACTATTATGATGGGATATTATATTGTTGCGGGACTAATCTTTTTGGTGAGTTCTTTTGTAAGCAACAAGTTAAAGAGCAAATTCAAACATTATTCGCAACTTACCTTACGCAATGGCATGAGCGGTAAAGAAATTGCCGAGAAAATGCTGGCAGACAACAACATTACCGATGTTGAGGTGATTAGTGTGAAAGGGCAATTAACAGATCATTACAATCCGCAAAACAAAACCGTTAATTTGAGTGAAGTAGTCTATCATGAGCGCAATGCTGCTGCTGCAGCGGTTTCTGCCCATGAAGTTGGTCATGCCATACAGCATGCCACTGCCTATAGTTGGTTGACCATGCGTAGCAAGATAGTACCTGCAGTAGGGATTGCTAGTAAGTTATCGAATATTGTAATTATGGCAGGGTTAGCACTTTCGGTTGGAGGTTCTGCTTTTGGAAGCAATATATTTCTATTAGGTATTTTGTTATTTGCGGTTACAACTGCTTTTGCTTTTATTACCTTACCTGTAGAGTATGATGCTAGTAATAGAGCCTTGGCATGGTTAGAGAATGAAAACATAGTAACGCAAGATGAATTGGCAGGATCTAAAGACGCTTTAAAATGGGCAGCAAGAACCTATTTGGTTGCTGCGCTTGGGTCTTTAGCAACTCTACTATACTTTATAATGATGTTTTTAAATAGACGATAGTAGCGTAACAATACAAAGAAAAGGTGATTTTGTCAGGTTGAGCGCTCCCGATACTTCGGGACGAAACCTCTTTGACAAAATCACCTTTTATTATCTCACCAATCAACAATCGTTAATCAATTACCCAACTACACTCATCGGGTTGTAGCCTAAATACGGCACTTCTTTTTCCGTAAAGTGAATACCAAACTCTTGTAATTCTTTCAAGATAGGTTCGTACACTTCTTTCTTGATTGGTAATTGCACTCCTGGAGTTGTAATCTCTCCATTAAGTATTCGTAATGCTGCCATGGCTACTGGTAAACCAACTGTTTTTGCCATCGCGGTGTAGGTTTGATCATCACCAATGGCTACCATATTACTATCTATTTGGTGTTTTTTACCATTGAGTTCGTATCCAAATTTGTGATACATTACAATCATATCTTTGTCTTCTGGCGCTAGTGTCCAGCTATCCATCAATATTTTTTGAAGGGCCTGAGCTGGCGTGGCATCTTTAATACCAATGGTTTTGGTCGGATTTAAAAAATCGAGGTCTTCAATTTTTTCCCACATTAAATCGTCTTGGTCAATTTTTAGACTATGACGTAGTTTTAGTTCCACACTATCGGTCGGTGAGTAGGGTAAAAAGCTATTTACAAATTCGCGGTAGCTTAAGTTTTCAGAATTTGGTAAGGTGTAGGTGTCGTCTGTCATTCCTAAGTGTACAAACATGTTCCAAGCTTTGCTAAATCCTACACGACGAATGGTCCCTCTATATAAAGTAAGCACATCTTCAAGACCGTAGACACTTTGGTATTTTAAACTGTTTCGGTTGGCATAGACTTCAAATTTGCCGTAACCTTCCACTTCAATAAATTCTGTTCTTCTAAAGAGTCTGTTGTACGGGATGTATTTAAATTTTCCTTCTTGAATAAACTCTGCGGCGCCTCCTTGTCCAGCCAATACCACATTTCTAGGATTCCAAGTAAATTTATAATTCCATAAATTGTTGTCGCTTTCTGGTGCTACGAGTCCTCCTGTAAAGCTTTCAAACAAAAGCATTTTTCCACCTTTGTCTTTGATGTCGTCTATAATTTGCATGGCACTCATGTGGTCGATACCTGGGTCTAGACCAATCTCGTTCATAAAGACCAAGCCTTTGGCTTTTGCCATAGGATCTAAGAGTTGCATTTCATTACTAATGTAGGATGCAGTCACTAAGTGTTTTCCAAATTCAATACAATCGCGCGCTACTTCAATATGAAATCGTGCTGGAAGCATAGAAATCACTAAATCACTATTTTCTACCGCTTCTCTACGTTGCGGTTCGTTAAATACGTCTAGTAAAATACCACGCCCGTTAGGGTGTCCGCTGGTAAATTTTTGTGCATTTTGTATGTTGAGGTCGCCAATGGTTAAGAATAATTCTTCTGCTTCACTTCTGTCTAGTAAGTACTTTATTAAACTTGTAGCAGAACGTCCGGCGCCTATTATTAATATGTTTCTCATCTGTATGGTTTTGGTTACCTTTATAGCAAGAAAAGGCAGTGACGAAAATACAAATTTGAAGCGTACACCATGATAAAATACCATAAAAAAATAGTGATTACTGCTAGTGTCTTGGCTGCCATAGCTATTGTGCTAGGTGCCTTTGGTGCACATGGTCTAAAAGCACGTATTCCCGAAGCCTCTTTGGCTATTTTTGAAACAGGTGTTAGCTACCAGATTTACCACGCATTGGCATTGTTTACAATAGGGTTGTCTAATGTATTGCCTGCAAAAACAACGAAGTGGGTCCTTCGATTTTTTGTTTTTGGGGTGTTGTTTTTTTCGGGGTCCTTATATTTTCTGGCTTTAAAAAGCATAGTACCCTTTTCGGTTTCTTTTTTGGGTCCCATAACGCCTATTGGAGGTCTGTTATTTATCTTGGGTTGGGCGCGTCTTGTGTATGGTGTTGTAAAAGAAGGAACTCAAATTTCTTAAGTTGTACTTCGGAAATATTAGAAGTCAAATTCTTTGCTTTTTTGAGCGTACAATTGCACTATCCTTTTTGGTTTGATCACTAGTATAAATACATAGGAAGGTTTTTGAGTATTAAAATTTCCGAAGGATGGCACCATATTGTTTTTTAACGAAGAACTTATTAACAGTAAATTAGGATAAATAAGGAAATATAGTCCTAGTATATAGGGATGTTTTGTTACTTTTGCGGGACAACAATTAAACAAAAGTATGGCGGCTGATAACCAAACTACGAAATCGATTTCGATTGCACAATACGGAATCAAAAATGCAAAAGTAAACTACCAGCTTTCTGCAGCAGCATTACACCAAGAAACATTACAAAAAGGACAAGGAAAAGAGTCGGATAACGGCGCACTTGCAGTACATACTGGCGAGTTTACAGGGCGTTCTCCTATGGACCGTTTTATTGTAAAAGATGCTGTGACAGAAGATAAAGTGTGGTGGGGAGATATCAACATTCCTTTTGATGCTGATAAATTTGATGCCTTATATGAAAAGGTCACAAACTACCTTTCAGACAAAGAAGTGTATGTACGCGATAGTTATGCTTGTGCAGATGAAAATTATAAATTAAACATACGTGTGATCAATGAATATCCTTGGTCAAACATGTTTGCCTATAATATGTTTTTACGCCCAACAGAAGCTGAACTTGAAAGTTTTGATCCTGAATGGGTAATTGTAAATGCACCTGGGTTTATGGCAGATGCTGCTGTAGATGGAACACGTCAACACAATTTTGCAATTTTAAATTTTGAAAAGAAAATTGCACTTATTGGAGGTACAGGATATACTGGAGAAATTAAGAAAGGAATCTTTTCTGCCTTAAATTTCATTTTGCCAGTTTACAAAAATACGTTACCAATGCACTGTTCAGCCAATGTAGGAGACAATGGCGAGACGGCTATTTTCTTTGGTTTGTCTGGGACAGGAAAAACAACCTTGTCTGCAGATCCAGCGCGTAAATTAATTGGTGATGATGAACACGGTTGGACTTCAGAAAACACAATTTTCAACTTTGAAGGTGGGTGTTATGCAAAAGTAATTAACCTTTCTGCAGCTAATGAGCCAGACATTTATAATGCAATTAAACCAGGAGCCATCTTGGAAAATGTAATTATGGATGCCAATGGAAAAGTTGATTTTGAAGACATTTCTATTACCCAAAATACACGTGTAAGTTACCCAATACATCATATTGATAATATACAGGTGCCTTCTTCAGGGAAGAATCCTAAAAACATATTCTTTTTAACTGCAGATGCCTTTGGTGTACTGCCTCCTATCTCGAAGCTAACTCCTGGCCAAGCTGCGTATCACTTTATTAGTGGGTATACAGCAAAAGTAGCAGGAACCGAAGCTGGAGTTACCGAGCCAGTACCAAGTTTCTCTGCTTGTTTTGGAGCACCATTTATGCCATTACACCCTACAAAGTATGCAGAGATGCTCAGTAAGAAAATGACAGAAGCTGGTGTAAATGTTTGGTTGGTAAACACAGGTTGGACGGGTGGTCCTTACGGAATAGGTTCAAGAATGAAATTGAAGTACACGCGTGCCATGATTACTGCGGCAATGGACGGATCATTAGACGCGGCAAATGCTGATAATTACCACATACATTCTGTATTTGGATTAAACCAACCTAGAACGTGTCCTAATGTGCCAGACGAGGTGTTGAGCCCAAGAGGTACTTGGAATAATGACGAAGGTTATTACGAAACTGCTCATAAATTAGCAGCTTCCTTTAAGGCAAACTTCAAACAGTTTGAATCGTATGCAAACGAAGAGATTTTAGCAGGAGCTCCTTTAAAAGGATAGCAGCTCACTGGATGATATATAAAAAGCCCGATTTCAGATTTGAAACCGGGCTTTTTTTGTTGGTGTGATAAGAATGTTACTTCTTATTCATTTCTTTAATATATTTTTCAAGAGCCATCGTCATGGACGGTGTTTCTGGAGTAGGTGCTTGGATGTCTACACGCAATCCTTTTTCTACAGATGCTTTTACTGTGGTGTTTCCAAAGACAGCAATGCGCGTATCGTTTTGTTTAAAGTCTGGGAAGTTCTCAAAAAGAGATTCAATTCCACTTGGACTAAAGAATACCAAGATGTCATAATAAACATCTCTTAAATCGCTTAAGTCACTAACTACCGTTTTGTAGAATACAGACTCTGTCCAATCTACTTTTAAGTCGTTTAAAACTCTAGGTACTTCCGATTTTAGTTTATCACTTGCAGGAAGTAAGAATTTTTCTGTCTTGTATTTTTTAATGAGTGGCGATAGCTCGGTAAATGTTCTTTTACCTACATAAATTTTACGCTTACGGTACACCACATATTTTTGAAGGTAATAGGCTACTGCTTCACTTTGGCAAAAGTACTTCATTGTATCTGGTACTTTAAAGCGTAGTTCTTCTGCAATTCTAAAAAAGTGATCAACAGCGTTACGACTTGTTAAAATAATTGCAGTGAAATTATTTAGATCTACCTTTTGAGAGCGTACTTCTTTTCCAGAGACACCTTCGACATGGATAAAAGGAATAAAGTCTATTTTTACCTTTTGTCTGTCGATAAGATCAAAATAAGGGGAGTTTTCTACCTTTGGTTCAGGTTGAGAAACTAAAATAGTTTTCACTTTCATAAGCTTAGTCTGTTTAAAAATCACGCAACTACATAAATACTCTATAAAGTATGATATAAGGTGAAATTTCTAGCGCGCAAAGATACAAAATAAAATAGAAGAAATTGCTAAAAATTAATTTTCCATTTGTTTTGTAGCTGTAAAACAGCGCAATAGCATTGAGGCTGGTAAATACAAGAGATAAGACTATTAAAAACGTTTTGTTAAAAGGAGTGATGTAGACTAAAAAAAATAGGCTTATGAACAGCACCATAGCCATAAGATTGCGATAGCTTAGTTTTTGGTAGAGATATTGATTTACAAGAGACTCAATATTAAAGGCAATTCCTACAATTTTTTCAAAGAGTATTTTTACTATTACAAAGACAATAAAACCAGTGCAAAGTTGAATAAACAAAAAAGGATTTGCGACTGTCATCTCTGGATACCTCCATTGAAGTGCTAAATAAACAACTAATGGAATGCAAATACTTTGAAGCACAAACAATAGTATAGTAAAAGGATGGTAAAAAGGATCGTTTTTACCAAAGACAAAAAAATACTTATTGGTTAAAGGTAGTTTTAAAAATTCTTGAAATCGAAGCGGGTACAGCATTTTTGCTATGGTAATCACAATAACACAGGCTACTAAAAGAAGCGTAATCCAATCGGTAGCGGGGGATATTCTTTCCAGATACTGCACGGTACTTTTTTGCGTTAAAGATAGCGTATTATTGAACATGCAAAGGGGTGTAATTACACTTTTTTACATACAAGATGTACTTAAAAAAAGTACCTTTGCAGTATAAAAATAGATTATGTCAAATGCCTTGGTGGTAATACCAACGTACAATGAAATTGAAAATATCGAGCGCTTGCTTTGTACGGTTGTATCCTTACAGCGAGACTTTGATATTTTGGTAGTTGATGATAACTCACCCGATGGCACGGCAGCGCTTGTTAAAAAAATAGCTAAAGATTTTCTAGGGCGTATACACATCCTTGAACGAGAAGGAAAATTGGGCTTGGGAACTGCTTATATAGATGGCTTTAAATGGGCATTGACAAAAGAGTATAGTTATATATTTGAAATGGATGCCGATTTTTCACACAATCCAAACGATTTAATACGCTTGTATAATGCTTGTGAAAAAGAAGGGGCAGATATGGCCATTGGCTCTCGATATATTACTGGTGTGAATGTGGTAAACTGGCCCATGAATAGAGTATTACTTTCTTGGGGAGCCTCAAAGTATGTGCGGTGGGTCACAGGAATGAATATTCATGATACCACAGCAGGATTTATTTGTTACAAACGCCATGTGTTGGAGACTATTAATCTAGAAGCCATAAAGTTTGTGGGGTATGCTTTTCAAATTGAAATGAAATTTAAAACACACCTTAGTAAATTTAACATAAAAGAAGTCCCCGTCATTTTTACAGACAGAACAAAAGGTACTTCTAAGATGAGTAAAGGCATTATCTCTGAAGCTATTTTTGGAGTCCTAACCATGAAATTGAAAAGTATATTTAACCGATTAGAAATCTAATGAGCACAGTTTTAATAAAAAATGCACAAATTGTCAATGAAGGAACCATCACTAATGGAGACCTTTTAATTGAGGGAGATCGCATTGCCGAGATCGCTAGTAGTATTAGTGTAAAGAGTGCAGACACCAAAGTAATCGATGCAGATGGATGTTATTTAATTCCAGGTATGATAGATGATCAAGTGCATTTTAGAGAGCCAGGACTTACGCACAAGGCAACGATAAAAACAGAGTCTCGAGCTGCTGTTGCTGGTGGGATCACTTCTTTTATCGAAATGCCAAATACAGTACCTCAAGCAACTACCATAGAGTTGTTGGAAGAGAAATTTGCTGTTGCAGCCAAAGATGCACACGCCAATTACTCTTTTATGTTTGGGGGCACTAATGATAATTTATCTGAAATATTAAAAGTCGATAAGACGAAGGTTGCCGGTTTAAAGTTATTCCTCGGAAGCTCTACAGGGAATATGCTTGTGGATAATCCTAAAGTATTAGAGGAAATTTTCAGTAAGACCGATTTGCTAATTTCAACTCATTGCGAAGATGAAGCAACCATCAAGAAAAATCTTGAAGCAGCTATCGCTGAGTTTGGAGAGGATATTCCCATAGAAAAACACCCCGAAATACGTAGCGAAGAGGCTTGTTACATTTCTTCTTCCCAAGCCATTGCGCTTGCTAAGAAAACAGGGGCAAGGTTGCATGTTTTTCATCTATCTACTGCGAAGGAAACTGCACTTTTTGATAAGAAAAAGGCCTTAAAAGATAAAAAAATTACAGCCGAGGTTTGTGTACACCACCTTTGGTTTACCAATGAAGATTACGCTACAAAAGGAACCAAAATAAAATGGAATCCCGCTGTAAAAACGCAAGCCGATAAAGATGGACTCTGGAAAGCACTCAATGAAGGTCGTATTGATGTTATTGCTACCGATCATGCACCGCATACTTTGGAAGAAAAGGATAATGTATATACCAAAGCACCTTCGGGAGGACCTTTAGTACAACATGCATTAGAAGCCTTATTCGAAATGCACCGAAAAGGATATATTACCGTTGAAAAATTAGTCGAAAAAACGGCACACAATCCTGCTATTTTATTCGAGATTAAAGAGCGTGGTTATATTAGAGAAGGCTATAAAGCAGATTTGGTGTTAATTAATCCAAACGCTCCCTGGACTGTCACCAAAGATAATATTGTATACAAGTGTGGGTGGTCTCCTTTTGAAGGCACTACCTTTACCGCAAGAGTAACACATACGTTTGTAAACGGTCACCTTGCCTATGAAAATGGCAAAATATCTAATGTATCAAAAGCAGAGCGTTTAACCTTTAATAGATAATGATGGCTACCATCAAATACATGACTTTTGTAATTACATTTTTGGCTGTCATAGCATGTCAAGATGTAAAGCGACCAGAAGCTCCTGCTAATCTTATACCTGAAGATACCATGGCTGGAATTTTTACAGAAGCCTACTTGATGAATGCGGCGAGAAGTATCGATAATAGAACCATCGTAGCAAAAGGAATTGTATTAGATTCTATTTTGTATTCGAAATATAAGATTGATAGTTTGCAATTTGCACAGAGCAATGCATTCTATTCTTCAGATTTAGAAGCATATAAAACACTATTACTAAAAGTAGAAGAGAATCTAAAAATCGAAAAAGAAAAAAGAGACACCCTATATGCGCAATACAAAAGATCCCAAGAGGCCATTCGTATAAAAGATAGCATTAAAGAGGCAAGAATAGATAGTATGGAATTGGTGTTCCCAAAATTAGAACGGGATAGTTTATTTCAATTATTAAAAACGGCCGATGCAGCGGCATTGTCTAAAATTCAAAAGATTTCTTCAAAAGAATAAGGGCTTACTTTTCTTTATGAAAACGATCTACAATGCGCGATATCGTTTCAGAAAAAGGAATAAAGCGAAGGTTTAAAGCTGTTTCAATTTTTTGTGAACTGTAGTTGCTTATTGTGTACATAGAATGCACAGTTTCTTTTAGTAATCTTCTTTTGTATCCAAATAACAGACTCCCAAAACTATCGACACTACTTGCTAATAATAATTTCCATTTTGCAATTTGCTTTTTAGGAGGTTTTTTATCAAATGCCACCGCTAGTACTGTAATGAGTTCTTGATAAGTTACATTGCTTTCAACAAGAATGTATCGTTCGTTTTCTATGGAGCTATCCATCAATAATTGTAGCGTGTGTACTACATCTTGAACATCAACAACACCTAAACTTCCTGAAGTGAAATAGGGAATTCCTTTATTTGCCATTTTAAATATGGTGCCACTTCCACTATCCCAAAATCCCGCACCTAAAATAACACCTGGGTTTACAATCACAGCAGATAGTCCTTCTTGTGTACCACGCCATACTTCCATTTCTGCGGCATATTTTGTGAGATTGTACACATTGTTTGTGGCGTCTGGATTAAAATCAACTTCTTCTGTAATAGGTGCGCCATCTGGAGTACTTCCTAGTGTTGCAATAGAACTTACATAACATAATTTTGTAATGTTGTGGAGTAACGATAGATTTACAATATTGGCAGTACCCTCTACATTTACCTTTTTTAAGGTTTGATAATTTCGTGGGTCAAAATCGATACGAGCTGCGCAGTGATATACATGTGTACAGTTTGCAAATGCTTTTTGAAGTGCTGGCACATCTGTAATATCTGCCTCTACCCATTCTATACTATTAAAAAGTGTTTTGGCATGTGCTGTTTCAGTATAATATCCAAAGACCTTTTCTACTTGAAACAAGTTGCTAGATGCTCTGTAAATAGCTCGAATTTTTGAGCCAGATGCTGCCAAAAAATAGAGCAGGTGACTTCCAACCAATCCAGTACCTCCAGTAACTAAAATCATCGCACTAAAATACGCTATTATGAGCGGTAAAAAAAGATGATTTATGTAAGTTTGCTGAAATTTTAGAGCGATGAATATTTCAGATTTTGTAGAAGAATTACAATGGCGTGGGATGGTACATGATGTGATGCCAGATACTCAAAAGCATTTACTTGAAACCATGCGAAGTGCCTATGTAGGTTTTGATCCTACTGCAGATTCACTACATATAGGGAACTTAGTACCTATTATGTTATTAGCATTTTTCCAGAAAGCTGGACATAAGCCAGTTGCTTTGGTTGGAGGTGCTACAGGTATGATTGGAGACCCTTCTGGAAAGTCAAGCGAACGTAATTTGTTAGATGAGGCTACCCTTAGACATAACCAAGACTGTGTGAGAAATCAATTGTCGCAATTTCTAGATTTTACATCTGGCGCAGCGAATGAAGCGGTAATGGTAAACAATTACGACTGGATGAAAGAATTCTCTTTTCTGGATTTTATTCGTGATGTAGGGAAGCATATTACCGTAAATTATATGATGGCAAAAGATTCTGTAAAGAATAGATTGTCTGGAGAAAATGCCGACGGAATGTCTTTTACAGAGTTTACCTACCAAATAGTACAAGGGTATGATTTTTTACACTTATACAAGAATAACAACTGCACCTTGCAAATGGGAGGTAGCGACCAGTGGGGAAATATCACCACTGGTACAGAACTTATTCGTCGTATTGGAGGCGGAAAAGGCTATGCGCTTACCTGTCCGTTAATCACCAAAAGCGATGGGAGTAAATTTGGAAAAAGCGAAGGAGGCAATGTTTGGTTAGATCCAAAGAGAACCTCGCCGTATAAGTTTTACCAATATTGGTTGAATACAAGCGATGAAGATGCAGCCAAGTATATCAAGATTTTTACCTTTTTGGATAAGGAGACGATTGATGGTATCATAGCAGATCACGAAGGACAGGAATATGCAAAAGGACTTCAAAAAAGATTGGCTCAAGAAGTAACAACAACAGTGCATGGGGCAGAAGCTTATGCAAAAGCGCAGGAAGCTTCTACTATTTTGTTTAGTAAAACGGCAGCAGAAGACATCAAAAAAATTGACGAAGACACATTTCTAAGTATTTTTGAAGGGGTGCCACAGGCAACCATAGCAAAAGGTGAATTAGAAAATGGCTTAGATATCATAGGAGCCTTAGCAGAGAAAACAGGATTTTTGAAATCGAATGGAGAAGCTAGAAGAGCACTCAAAGAAAACTCGGTTTCTGTAAATTTTTCTAAAGTAAAAGAAGGCCATGCCATTACTACTACAGATTTAATACATGATAAATTTATTTTGTTGCAAAGAGGTAAAAAGAATAAATATATTATTGAAGTAGCATAACCCTACTTAGTCGTATTTAAAACAAAAATGCCCAGACACTGTCTGGGCATTTCCTACATTAACTAACCAACCAATCATGAGTAAGGAGTATCTTCCTTTTTCATATCAATTACTATACTAGTCTTAGTTTTTTGAGTCTCCTTACAAAAAAAGGCTTTTTTTTATAAAAAATTTGTCACACTTGGGTAAGGTACTAATGCACTGATGAGTACTGCAATGCTATTTTTTACAATTAAGGTAATGCTTATTAAAATAGCTACCACTAGAATGGCCACAGCGATATTGTTTTGTTGAATTTCCCTAAACTCATTGACTCCTTTGGTGAGTATAGAAAACAATAAAAAGACGGCACCATTAATAATAACCGAAATAATAAAGCCTATAAATAAATAGAGGCCACTATACATTAATAAATCGGTAACACTCACGGCGGTTTCTTGACGAAGGGAAATGCGAACAACGTTGGTGATGGATGGTAAAATTTCAGAAAGAATCAACCCAATAGAAATAATAATTCCAGAAGTAAATATGGAAAAAGCCATATTGTTTTCTTTTACATCTAGGCTTTTAAAAAAAACTTGCTTGAGTATTTTGTACGATGCAAACATGATAAAGATGGCAAGTACTATAGAAAATAGAATTTCTAATAAAGCAAGGGTGAAAAGTTGTGAGTTCATAAAATGGTTATTTACTTGTGAGTACTATGTTCCAGTGAGAAACATCGTTTGTGGTGCTTGGTAATTCTCCAATGGGAAAATATTTTGCAGTTGTCTCCCAAAGGGTGTATGTTTTGCCTCTGTATTTTTTTTGTTTTCCAGAAGCGGGAATATTAAGTCCTAAAATAGAATGCCTGTAAAAATCACTATTGGCAATCGCTACATCGTAGTTAAAGTGTTTTAAAATGCTGTAAATAAGCACCGTCCTGGTGTCGCAATCTCCTTTTAAATTTTTAATAAAAGACACGGGGTTTTGAATTCCAAATGGGATATTACCAATACAACAATCTGGACAATCTTTTAGCACATACTTTATGTCATCTTCATAGTTATTTGCTGGCAAACAGGTTTCTTGGAACACAAAAGAATAGGGGATATCTTGCACGCAACTCACTACCATTTCTGCAAATTCCATCTGATTCAGATTCTTTTGCTCATGTACATTCGTAAACATTTGCATCACTAAATCTAAGCTAGAGGCATCTTTTTGCTCCATATGTTGGTACAAATCTCCCCAAAAATTTGTGTTGTTTCTTGGCGTGTATTGTTGCATGTAACCGCGAAGTCTTTTATAGTCATTAGCGCGAACCATGAGTTCTCCAGAGTAGGTATTACCAAAGTTGTCCTTCCATCGGCGGTTGCTTTTGTATACGGGAACGGTATCTTGTTGTTCTATGATATAATTTGTGGTAACCGTTTCTTCTTCTGTGAAAACAGCGTGATCTTGATGTGATAGATCAATTAAAAAAGAGCCTACAAATCGCAATCCTGCAAATAGAATACAAAGCACTACCACGTTGTTTATAATGGATTTTAGAGAAGGGATTCCTAAAATTTTATACGTAAATAGAATAGAAATGATAATAGCAATTACAACGGTAATACCTTCATGTAATCCAACAAAAAACTGCAATACACCAAAGGCAACAACGGCAAAAACAAACGTGAGAAATATCCACAGGCAGCCATTACTAAAATTTTGGTTGTTTTTTCTCATTATTGAATCATCAAGTTACATCCGCGAATGTCACTATCATCAAATCTACCTAAAATTTCAAAACTTCCATCAGGATGTATTTTTCCTAGGTCTTGGGTGGCGATAAATGAACAGGAATATTGATTTGCGAGATCTATTACATTAATACCGCCTGTTTTTCCAGCGACCCAAGAAAAAGGGTCTTCTGTATCTCTTGTGAGGATCTTCATCCATGGCGGACAGGTAAATATCCCTTCTCCTTTAGAGTATCCTTGAGAGAGTAACTCTGTCATGCCATATTCGCTGTGAATCGTAGTTAGGCCAAACCCTTTACAAAGCAGTTCATGAAGGGCTTCTTTAATGAGTTCTTTTCTTCTTCCTTTCATGCCGCCAGTTTCCATAACAATAGTATGCTTAAGCTCAAAGTTGTTTTTTTCTAAAAGGTCTAACAATGCATAAGAAACACCTATTAATAGTGTTTTCTTTTTCTGAAATTCTAAAGATCTTAGTGTAGTTGCTAGTTCCTCTAAATTATGGAGATAGAATCCACTCTTTGGTTGTTTGCTTTTTTTGATAAGGGCGTCTACCATATACACTAACGAAGAACCTTCTCTTTCAAGGTAATTTGGTAATAGTGCTAGTATGGTGTAATCTTCAATAGCATCGTATTGTTGTTTGAAAGCTTTTAAAAAGCTGGTTTCATATACCGAAATATCTGCAACGTAGTGCTTGCTTGTCATACTCCCTGTGGTGCCACTGCTTGAAAATGTTTTTTCTGAAGTCATTCCATTTGCAATGATAGCTTCCTGTTTAAAAAACTGAATGGGTAAAAAAGGAATGTCTTTTAGTTCTGAAATGGTATTGGGGTCAATTTTTAATAGCTCACAATACTTTCTATATACAGCCACATGCTCAAACTGAAATCTGAAAACCTGAAGTGTTTTCTCTTTAAATTCAGTTTCTGTTTGTATGTTAAAAATAGGTGTTGTGGGCATGTTAATATTTCCGAAGTGAATACCTCAAAAATACATAATTTAATGATGAGATTTATGGACAAAAAAAAGAGGCCGCCTTAAAAAAGACAGCCTCTTAAAAAGTTTTTTGTTTGCTTACTCAACAATCAACTTGGCAGCAGAAGTTGCTCCATTTTGAGTTGCTTTTACAATATACATTCCACTTGTTAAAGCTTCAATGTTTACACGAGTTGCATCTTGAGTCGCTAATACTTCTTTTCCTAATAAGTCAAAGATTTGTACAGCAATTGTTGCATTGTTTGCAGCACGAAGCTCGATGTGAGTATTCGCCGGGTTAGGAGTCATTACAAACCCTTCAATAAGGTTGTCGTTTGTACCTAAACTATCTCCAAAATCACTTAGTTTTCTAGCAGTGATAAAATAAGAACCATTGTCACGCTCTGTAATAATACCAGATACTAGTAAAGTGTTTATGGTTGGTACATCTCCACCAATGTAATCTGCATCAAAGAAAGAAGTTCTAAAGATATAGTCTCCTCCACCTGTTATCATTTGGTACTCAGTACCAGTAATCCATGTTGGGTTTGTTGCAGCATCTATGATGGTGTTAGAATTGATACGTACATACTCAGATTCGTAGTCATTTGGGTTTGCATTTAAGTCGTCTGCTTGAACCAATTGAGGAACAACAGCGTTTCCTGTAGAAGAAGCAGCGATGTCCATGTTTGGTCTAAACTGCATCATTCCTTGGAATTCTCCTAGTGTACCAGAAAGTCCAGTAATACCATCACCTTCTACTAAAGCAGTAGTGATAACACCATTATTATCATCAATTAAGATAGCTGCAGTAGCATCTTCGATAAATTTCTGTCCTCTAAATTCTTGTACAAATGTTACGATTGCTTCTCCAGAAAGTGTGTATTCATTTCCAATAACTCCAGCTCTTAATTCTGCAATAGTAGCTACAGTTGCAGCAGGCTCACAGGTTGGAGCATTAATAGTGTTTGAAATATCACAAGTAGTACTTGTTACTGTGTAACTGAAATCAACACCTTCGTCTACTCCAGTGATTGTAATTTCTCCTTCATCCATAGTAGATGGGTTGTCACCACCAATAGTACCATCAGTAGCATTGATTGTGTATGTTTCGGTTCCACCACCTGTAAAGTTTAATGTCGTTGTGTAGGTATCTGTACCAGGAGTTACAGTGTCACACGTTACACTTACTACAAATACACTTAAAGGACATACTCCAGAACAGTCTATGTTTGCTGCTCTTGGGGTTGGTGTACCTGCACAAAAGTTGCCAGTAGAGAAATCGTATTGAATAGATTCTACATCTTTCATTCCGTTAGCATTCTCATCCCATTGCGTTGTTTGGTTTAATCCCATTAATAATTCCATATCATCATCATCACTTGTTCCATACACAACTGCGTTAATTAAGTTTGCGTTTGTTACGGGAGTATCATCAGGGAAATTAGCTGCTGAATCTTGGTAGATAGCAATAGCATCTGCACCATTTTGGATAGTATTATCTGGTCCAATTGTTATATCTGCATCAGTAAAAAGGTCTCCTCCAATAAGAAAATATCCATTCGCATCTGATGTAAATCCCGTAAGGTCTATGGTTCTGTAACTTTCATTATCACTTCCATTGTAAAAAACAACAATGAAACCGTCTAATGAAAAATTATCAGATCCTGTTAATATCTCTACAAACTCCATCTCGTCTGTTCCAGTTTGATCGGCATCAATCTCTACAATTTGCAAAGAAAAACCTTCGTTTGACGGGTTTGTAACTGCTTGTTGCGCAAATGTTAAGGTTGTAAAAACAAGCGCAAGTAGTAACGTAATTTTTTTCATTATAATATAAGGTTTAAATTTTGCGCAAAGATACTAAATTAGAGATCTTTAAAAGGAGATTATTTTAATTATTTAACGATAGCTTAATATTGGTTCTATTCTGCCTTTATATCTTTAAAAAATTATAATTTTACAGTACACTTGTTGCTGTATTTATTCAATACGATGAAAAAGAAAGATACCACCATTTTATTAGTTGATGATGAACCAGATATTCTAGAAATTATAGGATATAACTTATCTGCGGAGGGCTACAACGTAATTACTGCCGAGAATGGTATCGTTGCTATTACAAAAGCAAAGAAGCACAAACCTCAATTAATCATCTTGGATGTAATGATGCCAGAAATGGATGGTATTGAGGCCTGTGAAAAACTAAGAACCATACCTGAGCTATCTGAAACGGTGATTACTTTCTTAACCGCTCGAGGAGAAGACTATTCTCAAGTTGCAGGTTTTGATGCTGGTGCAGACGATTATATCACAAAACCAATTAAACCAAAAGTGCTTACTAGTAAAGTTAAATCGTTGTTACGAAGATTCAAAACCCAAGAAGAGCCACAGACTACTATTAAAATTGGAAATATTACAATCGATAGAGAAGGGTATAAGATTTTTGTTGGCAAAGAAGAAATGGTATTGCCAAGAAAGGAGTTCGAATTATTATCCTTGTTAGCCTCCAAACCGGGAAAAGTTTTTAAGCGTGAAGATATTCTCGATCGCGTTTGGGGAAACGATGTTGTTGTTGGCGGACGTACTATCGATGTTCATATTCGTAAACTGCGAGAAAAAATAGGGGATAATGCCTTTAAAACAATTAAGGGTGTAGGCTATAAGTTTGTGGTATAATGTTTAAAAAACTAAATAGAACATACCGTTTCGCAACCCTTACTGCAACGTATATAACCATAGTGCTTAGCATCTTGTTGAGCATTTTTTTTTACACCACTTCGAATGGTAACGTTTGGTATGTAATTGTTTTTGCACTTTGTTGTTTTGTAATTTGTTTTGGATTGATACAACACAGGCTAGAGAAATTTATTTACAACCGTATTAAAAAAATATACGATGATGTTTCACTGCTAGATGCTACCTCTTTTAGTGAAAAGAAAATTTCTACAGATATGGAAACCCTTACTGCTGAGGTAGGCCGTTTTGCAGAAAACAAAAAAATTGAGATTGAAACCTTAAAAATCAGAGAAAACTACCGTAAAGAATTTATCGGTAATGTCTCTCATGAACTTAAAACCCCATTGTTCACAGTACAGGGTTATATCTTAACCTTGTTAGACGGCGCCTATAAAGACAAGTCTGTAAGAAAAAAATATTTGAAACGAGCCAATAAAGGTGTGGAGCGATTGCTTTACATCATCAAAGATCTTGATATGATCACCAAGTTAGAGGCCGGCGGACTTACCCTAGAGAAAGAAAATTTCAATATCATTAAACTCATCAAGAACGTATTTGATTTGTTAGAGATGAAAGCCGCTAAGAAGAATATATCCTTGGTGTTTGATATCGATTATAAAGAAAGTATAAAAGTGTATGGAGATCAAGAGCGCCTCCAACAAGTGCTTACTAATCTTATTGTAAACTCGATAAAATATGGTAAAAAGGATGGCACTACCGAGGTAAGTGTGGAGCACCTTATAAAAAATAAAGTCATTATTAGAGTCACAGACAATGGCGAAGGGATTGAACAAGAGCATATGCCTCGATTGTTTGAACGTTTTTACAGAGTAGACAAAAGTGGTTCCAGAAAAGAAGGGGGTAGTGGTTTAGGACTGGCTATCGTAAAGCATATTATCGATGCCCATGATGAGAAAATCTATGTGGAGAGTCAGCATGGTATTGGTTCAGAATTCTCATTTACCATGGAAAAGTCCAAATAAGGATTCAAAATCTTGATCTGTTTGGTTCATTGAAAATCCTTTATACTGTGCTATTTCGTCTATTTTTTCTTTTCTGAAATATTCTTGGCTACTATAAGGTAGCACACCATGTTCCTGTAATCTTTTTGCCAAATACTCTTGCTCGTACTGTCCAGGTGTGGGTACAAAAAATGCCTTTTTATCCAATACCGAAAGATCCATAATGGTCGTGTAACCAGATCTACAAATAATCAATTCACTTTGGTTCATACACGTTTCGAGTGCAGCTGTTTGTAAATAATTAACAGCAACTATGTTGCCAAAATGCCTTTTAGTTTCTATTGCTTCAACAACACCGCGAACCATAAAAATAGCCCTAGGATCGTTTTTAAATTCGTTGATGAGTTGGGTTTCAAAAATGCTGCGTTGCGGTTCTGGGCCAGAAAGTAATAGCAAGAGATCGTATTTTTTTGGCAACTCTTTTGGGGCCATTCTACTTAGCGGACCTATATATAGTACAGGCAATTTTATAGTGTTACCGTGTCCAAGAATACCGCTTAAATTCTGTGGTCCTGCATGATCTGGCACCCAGCATTGTGTGAACCTTTTTATAAGGCGTTGGTGCATCCAGCTTGATAGTTTTGAGGTGCTACCACTTAGCACGTTTAGTTGGTGTGTCAAAAAAACAGAGGGCACTTTTTTATGTCGTATTCCCCAACGGTTGTCACTTATAATGCCTTGTATATTGTACTGGGCTACCAGTTTTGCTACTTCTTTCTTTTCTTTTGAAATAGTTTTTAAAATATGCGGCATTTTAAGCAGCATCATAGTTTTAAAAAACCGACCCTTCTTGGAATACTTGATGTTATAAGAGGGCAGTGTACATGTGTTTATAGTAGGAAATTCTTTTTGCAGCAATTGCAAAGCAGCGCCATCACTTGCTATAAGAACTTTAAAATTATGGGCAAGGAGCGCATTAATGATGGGAATGCAACGTGTAGCATGTCCTAAGCCCCAGTTAAGAGGTGCTACTAAAATTGTTTTTGGTTGCATCATAAAACAAAAGTACTAATAATTGTCACTGCGTTATATTTCCTTAATTTTGCTAAAAAAATATAGTTTGGGTAGTAAAAATAAATTAAAACGATTTAAAGAGAATGACACCTTTGCCAATGTAGTACAACCTACAAGAGAAGAGGCTGTAAACGATGGTCTAAATTTAAAAGGAAATTGGAACAAAAACTTTTTTAAAAACAACAAACCTATTGTTTTGGAATTGGGTTGTGGTAAGGGAGAATATTCTGTTAATCTAGCCAAAATGTATCCAGAAAAGAACTTTTTGGGAGTCGATATAAAAGGCGCTAGGTTTTGGAGAGGTGCTAAAACTGCTCTTGAAGAAGGATTGGATAATGTTGGATTTTTAAGAACCCAAATAGAACTCATAGATGGTCTTTTTGATGAAAATGAAGTCGATGAGATTTGGATTACTTTCCCAGACCCTCAAATAAAATACAAACGAACCAAACATAGATTGACTAACGAAGACTTTCTTAACAAGTACAAAAAAATCTTAAAGAAAGATGGCCTCATGCATCTTAAAACAGATAGTGAATTTATGCATGGCTATACCCTTGGGTTGCTGCATGGCTTACGATTGCCTATCGAGTTTGCACATCATGATGTGTATGGTATAGGAGACGAAGCACCCAAAGAAGTAACAAGCATTCAAACCTTTTATGAAAGTCAGTATCTAGAAGTAGGTAAAAAAATCACCTATATTAGATTTCGTTTTTCTTCTTAAAAAAAGCGTATCTTGACCGAGTACTTATGACGATACTTTTCAATTTTGTTATTGGTTTTACAGCTGCCTTTATAGGGGTGATACCTCCTGGTTTACTCAATATGTCAGCAGCTAAAATAAGTATGAAAGAAGGCAGAAGAAATGCCATGCTTTTTTCTTTAGGTGTATGCGTTACGGTGATGCTACAAACCTATATTGCCTTATTATTTGCAAGATACCTAGATAAAAACCCCGAAATCATTGAAACCCTACAACAGGTAGCTTTGGGTATTTTTATTTGTTTAACCATCTATTTCTTTTTTATTGCCAAAGACACACGCAGAGATGTGCCCAAAGATTTGGTAAGCAAATCTAAAAAAAGACGTTTTTTTGGCGGTATTTTTATTGCCCTACTTAATGTCTTGCCATTGCCGTATTGGGTGTATATAAGCGTTACGTTTTCTGTCTTTGGATGGTTTTCGTTTGGTACGCCAGAATTGTTGGCTGCCGTATTCGCTTCTGGGTTAGGAACCTTTATTATGCTCGCGTTATACATTCAGTTTTTTAAGCGAAAAGAAACCTCACAAAACACCCCGCCTAAAGTAAATATGAACTACATTATTGGTGGCATTACTGCCATTATTTCATTGATTACGGCATTTAAAATCTTTAAGGATTTGTAGTATGGAAGAGCTGTCTTTTTTTCAAAAAGTGTATCAGGTGGCGGCTCAAATCCCTTGTGGTAGAGTGACCAGTTATGGTGCCATTGCCAAGTATTTAGGTGCCTCCGGAAGTGCCAGAATGGTAGGTTGGGCTATGAATGCTAGTAAAAAGCAAGAAGACGTCCAAGCGCACCGCGTGGTAAATAAAAAAGGCTTGCTCACAGGGAAACATCATTTTGAAGGCACTACCCTAATGCAGCAGTTATTAGAATCTGAAGGGATTGAAGTGGTGAATCATCAAATTCAAAACTTAGAGACCCATTTTTGGGATCCTAGCCTAGAATTGCCCCCTATCAATAGCAGGGGTATTTAACAATAGTTGTTTTTTTAAAGGTTTCTGAAATACTCATATTTCCGAAGTAATTGCTATAAAAACAATCGTTATAGACCCATAAATCATTTCAATAGCAGCCCTTTCTTTTCTTAAGTTTTACGAGTATCTTTGTACTTTAGAATCAATCTAAATATAGAAAAAGAAGTGTTGATGAAATTGAATAAAGGAGACATCCTAAAAGCCCTGGAAACCATTACCATAGCTGGAGCAGGAGAGAATATGGTAGCAAGTGGTGCCGTGACCAATGTAATGACCTTTGCAGATGAAGTAGTGGTTGATATCACCATGGCAACGCCAGCACTGCACATTAAAAAGCGTGCTGAGGCAGATATTATTAAAACCATTCATGAAAAAGTGTCTAGTGAAGCTAAAGTACAGGTGAACATCAAGGTGCAGGCTCCTGAAAAAAAGGAAAATCCAAACCTTATTAAAGGAAAACCAGTACCAGGGATTAAAAATATTATTGCGGTAGCTTCTGGAAAAGGAGGCGTTGGGAAGTCAACAGTAACCGCTAATTTGGCGATTACCCTTTCTAAAATGGGTTTTAAAGTAGGCGTATTGGATGCCGATATTTATGGACCTTCTGTACCCATCATGTTTGATGTAGCGAGAGAGCGACCTTTATCGGTTACGGTAGATGGGAAAAGTAAAATGAAACCAGTAGAAAATTACGGCGTTAAAGTATTGTCTATTGGATTTTTCACAAAACCAGATCAAGCAGTAATTTGGAGAGGACCTATGGCAGCCAAAGCTTTAAATCAATTAATTTTTGATGCGGCTTGGGGAGAACTCGATTTTATGTTATTGGATCTTCCTCCAGGAACGGGTGATATTCATTTAAGTATCATGCAATCGTTGCCTATTACGGGTGCTGTGGTTGTAAGTACACCGCAAACAGTGGCTTTGGCAGATGCTAAAAAGGGAGTGGCAATGTTTCAACAAGAAAGCATTGATGTGCCTGTGTTAGGAATCATTGAGAATATGGCCTATTTTACACCACCAGAATTACCAGAGAATAAATACTATATTTTCGGAAAAGAAGGTGCAAAGCATTTAGCAGAAGATTTAAACACACCTTTTCTAGGAGAGTTGCCTTTAGTGCAAAGCATAAGAGAAGCTGGAGATGCAGGTCATCCTGCAGCTCTACAAACAGGTACAGCCATTGAAGATGCTTTCATTGAAATTACCAAGAATGTAGTGAGTGAAACCGTAAAAAGAAATAAAAACTTGCCTCCTACCGAAGCAATTCAAATTACTACTATGGCAGGATGTAGTGCTGTAAAATAAGACTATGGAACAACAAGATTTAGTGACAAAAGTAGAAACAGCTTTAGATGAAATCCGTCCCTTTTTACAAAGTGATGGCGGAGACATATCTCTTCTTGGAATTGAAGAGGGCACCATTGTTAAGGTACAATTGCAAGGAGCTTGTGTAGGGTGCAGCGTTAACCAAATGACTTTGAAAAGCGGTGTAGAGATGACCATAAAGAAGCATGCTCCTCAAATTGAAAAAGTGATAAACGTAGAAGCGTAATATTGATGTATATCATTTTACAAAGCAAGAATTTAGAATAGTTTTACGAGCGAAATAGCGATTTAAGTACATGATTAAAACAGATATACTAATAATTGGTGCAGGACCTACGGGTCTTTTTACTGTTTTTGAAGCAGGATTATTAAAGTTAAAATGCCACCTTATTGATGCATTACCACAGCCTGGTGGACAATGTAGCGAAATTTATCCCAAAAAACCTATTTACGATATTCCTGCATTTCCTGAAATATTAGCGGGTGATTTAGTATCTAATTTAATGAAACAAATTGAACCGTTTCAGCCCGGATTTACCTTGGGTGAACGCGCTCAAACTATTGAAAAGCAGGAAGACGGATCTTTTATAGTAACAACCAATAAAGGAACCCAACACCATGCTCCAATAGTCGCTATTGCAGGAGGTCTTGGCAGTTTTGAACCAAGAAAGCCACCCATAGCAAACATTACTGAATTTGAAGATGCTGGGGTTGCCTACATTATCAGAGACCCAGAAGTATACAGAGATAAAGACGTAGTGATTGCTGGTGGTGGAGACTCTGCTTTAGATTGGAGTATCTTTTTAGCCGATGTTGCTTCAAGTGTGACCTTAGTGCATAGAAGAAATGAATTTAGAGGCGCCTTAGATTCTGTTGAGAAAGTACAAGAATTAAAAGATCAAGGTAAAATAGATCTCATTACACCTGCCGAAATTGTTGATATCGTTGGCGATACTCATGTAAAAGGTGTGATGATAAAACAAGGTGATACCATTACAGAAAAACCATGTGACAACTTTATACCTTTATTTGGCTTGGCACCAAAATTAGGTCCTATAGCAGACTGGGGACTTGAGATTGAAAAGAATGCCATTAAAGTAGACAATACCTTAGATTACCAAACAAACATACCTGGTATATATGCAATTGGTGATGTGAATACCTATCCTGGAAAATTAAAGCTTATTTTATGTGGTTTCCATGAAGCAACTTTAATGTGTCAGAGTGCCTACCAAAGAATTTTCCCTGACAAAAGATATGTTATGAAATATACAACGGTTGGAGGTGTAGAGGGCTTTGACGGAACGAAAAAAGAAGCTCCAAAAGCCGTGGTAAAAGCAATTAATTAATCGCTATGGAAAACCCAGACATTATACTACACATAACAGATCGAGAAGGCGCAGTACATGAAGTGAAAGCGCCAACCGATATGAATATGAACTTAATGGAAGTGATTCGCTCTTATGAATTAGCTCCAGAGGGGACTATAGGAATTTGTGGTGGTATGGCCATGTGTGCTTCTTGCCAGTGTTATATAGAAAGTGAACATGATCTCCCTGAAATGAGTGATGACGAAGATGCCATGCTTGCCGAAGCTTTTTATGTACAAGACAATAGCAGGCTTGGTTGTCAGTTACACATACACCCAGAACTAGAGGGATTAAAAGTAACCATAGCTCCAGAGTAGTAGGAAAATTAGTACAATTAAAATATAATTGTATATTTACAATCCCCTAATTTACTGAATGTTGTGAGACTACTACAAATTTTAACCTATCTGTGCCTATTATTCTGTGCTGTGATTTCTGCACATTCACAAGAGATAGAGAAACTTCAAGATAATTTTAAGAATGCTATTTCCCCAGAAGAAAAAGCAAAAGCCCTCGGTGATATTGGTGATTATTATGCTTCGAAAGAAGTCTATTATGACAGTGCTTATTTTTATACTGAGAAATCACTTGAAATTGCTCAAAAAGAAAAACTTACAGGACATGAAATTCGAGCGATATTCAATCTAGGTTTCATAAATAATGAAGTAGGTAAAAGAACAAAAGCGATAGGTAATTATGAAGATGCTATTGACTTACTCCTTACATTGGAAATAAATACTACTTTAGGAAATGCATATAACAACCTTGGAGCTGTAAATTTTGAAATTGGAGCTTATGATAAAGCAGAAGTGAACTACAGGAAATCTTTGGAGGTTGCAAATCATTTGAAAGATACCGTAGGGCAAGCAGTATGTTACATGAATATTGGAGAAGTAAATTACATTCAAAAAGATTTACTAGCCTCTAAGGAAAATTTTGAAAAATCTAAGTCAATGCTAGCATCAGCTAATGTTGATTTTCCTACCATTCATCTTTTCTATTCCAGAACTTTGTTTGAATTAGGAGAACTAGAAAAAGCTAAGAAAGAGGCATTTGCTTCACTAAAGCAAGCTAAACAATCGGAATCAATAAAATATATTTCTGAAGCTTCGCAACTATTGGCTCAAATTTTTGAAAAGGAGAATGATTTTAAAAATGCTTTTGAATATCAAAAACAGTACATTGCTTACAATGAAACTTTGAATGAGGCAAAAGAGCTAAATGAAATTGAAAAATTAAAACTCAATTTTGAGCTAAAAGAAAAGAAAGAAGAAATTGCAGTAATATCGCAACGCAATAAATATCAAAACATTATTGCTGTATTGGCAGCAGCTGGTTTGTCACTCCTGGTAGTGCTTATTTTTAGGCAACGTAAGATTGTAAGAATGACTAAAAATATTCATGACATTCAAAAAAGATTAGTAGAGACAGAATTAAAAAATAGAGAGCAAATTGCCTTGAAAAATGCCACAGGTTTTGAAGCTGCAATCTCACAAGATTTAGAGTGAATCTATCTAATCTATTATACACTTTTTGTACCTTTAGATGCATAAATATATGGTATCAAAATCTAAATACTTCACTTTTTTTATAGTGCTATTATGTAGTACTATTTCTGTTTTAGGCCAACACAAAGTTGTTGATAGCCTTAGACAGCAATTACTTACAACAGAAGTTTTAGAGGATAAAGCGAGGCTCTATGGTGATATGGCTAAGGCATTTATCAATACACAAGTATATAACGACAGTAGTTATTTTTATAACAACAAATCGTATGAAATTGCTCTAGAAATAGAAAATAGTGAATTAGAGGGAAGAGCCTTATTTAATTTTGGGATGATCTATAATAATTTAGGAGATTATGATCTCGCATTATCTTATTATCTTAAAGCATTAAACTTCTATGAAGGAACAAGTAATTATGTGAACCAAAGTGTTCTAAATAGTAGTATTGCTGCTTTATATTACAATAAGAAGGATTATAGTTCTTCCAAATCGTATTTTGAGAAAGCCATTCGATTTTCAGAAGTTGAAGAAGACTCGATAGGTATTTTAATTGATTATGTAAATCTAGCTGAAGTTACCTATAAATTAGATGATTTTTTGAAAGCAAAAAAACACATTGAATATGCATTTTTGATCTCCGAAAAAACCAAAGTGGAATTCCCTCAAATGTATGTTACTCGCGGTAATATTTTATTTCATTTTGATAGCTTGTCAAAAAGCAAAGATTATGCTTTACAAGGAAATAGAATGGCAAAAGCTGAGGGAAATATATCGAGTGTAATGGAGGCTAATGATTTGTTATATCAAATAGCATATAAATCAAAAGATTATAAAGAAGCCGTCCATTATTTCGAAGATTTCAAAAAATATGATGATAGCCTGAATCGGTCTAAAGAAATAAATGAAATAGAAAAGTTGAAACTTAATTTTGAGCTCAAGAAAAAGGAAGAGACCTTAGCGTATATTTCAAAACAAAATAAATATCAAAATATCATTTACGTCTTGGGTTTTGTAGGATTGGGTTTATTAATCTTATTGATATTTAGACAGCGAAAGATTGTACGTATGACAGAAGATATGCATACCATTCAAACCGATTTGTTGAAATCTGAAATAAAGCAAAGAACAGATTTAAAAAACGCTACAAGTTTTGACGCAACCCTAGAGCAGGATAAAGAATTATTATAGAAGGAATTTATTCTGTTTTATAATCTGTCAATTTCGTAGGTCCTTCTAGCAATACTCTTATCACACGCAAGGTTCCATTTTCTGAAGTGGAAATTTGCCATTTTATGAGTGAAATAGTACCATTCTCTATTTCGAGTCCTGTAATACTTCTGGGATGAACACAACTTCCGTCATTAAAAAAAGCAATGTCTCCGGGTTCAGGAAAACGGGGTCTATGTGTATGTCCTGTAATGGTGAAAATATTGTTGTTTTCAGAGATCCATTTTTTGGTTCTGCGCTCAACTTTTATAAGCTCCTTGAAATTTTTTGCTGGACTTGTTGGATCACCAATCCCAAATATTTGCAACTGTCTCCATAAAGCGCGCACCATAAATCGGTTAAATTTCCATCCATGATAGTTCATCCAATCTGCCTGATGACCATGTAATAAGAAGATTTCTTGTTTGGTGCTTTCATGTTCTAACACAAGGCCTTCGGTAAATGTAATGCCTGGAAATAAGGGCTTGTCTTTGTGATCCACCTTATCAAAATAGCTATACAAATGCTTTTCTACATATTTTTGATTTCGATAGACCATATCGTGGTTTCCAAGCAATCTATGTAGTCTTCCTTCTGCATAAAAGAGTTTCATTAAATTGAATACATTTTTATGCGCTTCAAGTATAGCTTTAAATTCTATGTTTTCCCATAACTCATCACCATCTCCTACTTCGCAGTAGGTGTATCCTTCTGTGTAATAATGTTTTAGGGCATGATAGTAGATGTTTCTATTGTTTGCAAAATCATCTGCAAAACTATTATCTCCTCGATGACAATCACTAAAAACAATAAACTTAGAGTCGTCATTAAAAGAGACGCGTCTTGCATTTTTATAGGTGTTTGAAATTCTACGCTGAGAAGACATAGGTACAATTGTTTTGTTAAAGATACCAATTGTTTTTAGATGTCTTTATGTGCAGGAAAAGTAAATTGTTTGTGTCTCTAAAATTTCAGCATAAAAAACTGCTCTAAGTTTATGAAACAATAGAGCAGTTTGTCTTAAAAATTAGCTTGTTATTGCACAATGAGCTTTTTAATTTCTGTAAAATTCTCTCCAGAAATTTTAAGTAAGTAGGTGCCTGAAGCCATTCCTTCTAAAGAGATGGTTTGTTGCATTGCATCTCCTTTTATAACACGTATTTCTTGTCCTAGGGTATTGTAGATTAGAACTTCCTTTATAGGTGTGTTGGCAGTAAGAACAGTGAAATTACTTGCTGGATTTGGACTCACTGCAATATCTGTGGTTGTTTCAGAAGAAGTTGTATTTAGCGCAGCTCCTTCTTGAATGAATACATTAAATGTAGCGTTTTCGGGCATGTTTGATTGATCTTCTATGTAAACAGACCATTGAGAGCCTGTGTACCATACTCCAATAGTTTTGTCTATGATGACATTTGAAATGTCACCTGTTGAATTTCCCCAATTGTGTTGCGCCATTACAATAGCATCTGGATTTCCATTTAGATCTGGATGGTCTATGGTAGTATAATTAAAGTTAATAGTAGCAGCTGTAGCTTGATGTTTAAACGCTGTAATTTGATCTCCACTTTCTTGAATTAATAACTTGTAAGCTGCTCCCGCAGGTTGATTGGCTATATCTTCTGCAAATAAATTCCATCGATTACCACCAACGTCATACCAAAACCCATAGTTTTGAAGATTATATACCCCGTTCGGATTCCAGTGTTTTGCCATTAATAAAGTTGCATCTGGATCGTTGTTAATTACCGTGCTATTAATTGGAAGCGTGTAGTCTGTGCCATCACTTTCTAAGGAAGTTGTTAATCCATCTTCGGCAATATAGATATTAAAGACATCGCCAGGAACTAAGTTTGCGATGTCTTCCGAAAACAACGTCCAATTGGCTCCATCATACCATGTTCCTATGGGATGATCATAAATAATCCCACTAGATTCATAGTTGTGCGTTACAAATATGGTGGCATTTTCATTTCCATTTAATAGCGGGTGATCTATCACTGAAATGTAATCTGTGCCTGTGACTTCATGTTTTATTAAAATATCACCTTGTGCATGTAGCAAAGATGAAAGTAGCAAAGAGAGGCAAAATGTAAAAATAGTTTTCATAATGAGAATTTTTTAAAATTTATTTTCTCATTAATGCAACCTTTTAAATTAGGTTAACATGATTTTAAAAAAAATGACCATTTCTTGAGTAGAAATGGTCATTTAGTATTTTAGAAAAACGGATTTTATTTAAAGGCATTTAGGCCAGTAATGTCTAGTCCAGTAATTAATAAGTGGATGTCATGTGTTCCTTCATAAGTAACAACACTCTCGAGGTTCATCATATGTCTCATGATAGAATAGTCACCAGAAATACCCATACCTCCAAGCATTTGTCTTGCATCACGTGCAATTTTTAATGCCATATCTACATTGTTACGTTTTGCCATAGAAATTTGTGCAGACGTAGCTTTGTTTTCGTTTTTAAGTTGTCCAAGACGTAAGCAAAGTAATTGCGCTTTTGTGATTTCTGTAATCATCTCGGCTAATTTCTTTTGTTGTAATTGGAATTGCCCAATTGGTTTTCCAAATTGGATACGTTCTTTAGAATAACGTAACGCAGTGTCATAACAATCCATTGCTGCGCCAATAACACCCCAAGCAATACCATAACGAGCAGAATCTAAACAACCAAGTGGTGCTCCTAGACCAGATTTGTTAGGTAATAAATTTTCTTTAGGCACTTTTACATCCTGAAATATGAGTTCTCCTGTAGCACTTGCTCTTAACGACCATTTGTTGTGCGTTTCTGGAGTAGAAAATCCTTCCATACCACGCTCTACGATAAGTCCGTGAATACGTCCTTCTTCATTTTTTGCCCATACCACTGCAACATCACAAAATGGAGAATTAGAAATCCACATTTTAGCACCATTTAATAGATAATGGTCTCCCATATCTTTAAAGTTGGTAATCATACCTCCAGGATTACTTCCGTGATCTGGTTCGGTAAGACCAAAAGATCCCATCCATTCTCCAGAAGCTAATTTTGGTAAGTACTTATTTCGTTGTTCTTCGTTTCCGTATTTCCAAATAGGATACATTACTAAAGAGGATTGTACAGAGGCTGTAGAACGAACACCACTATCACCACGCTCGATTTCTTGCATGATAAGTCCGTATGAAATTTGATCTAAACCAGCACCCCCGTATTGTTCTGGAATATAAGGGCCAAAAGCTCCAATTTCAGAAAGTCCAGGAATAATAGATTTTGGAAATGTTGCTGTTTGAGCAGCTTCTTCAATAATAGGAGATACATCACGCTTTACCCAAGAACGAGCAGCATCACGTATTAATTTATGCTCTTCAGTTAATAAATCATCAATATTGTAATAATCTGGAGCTTCAAATAAATCGGGTTTCATAGTGTGGTTTTTTATTCGCTGTAAAGATAAATACCACTCTCATAGTTTCCTACATTTTAAGGTAAAAATCTTTGACTAAATTTTTATAGGCTTCTGTGTATTCGTGCCTTGAAATTTCTATAGTAAGTGCTTCTGAAATTTCCTTGGTTTGTATTCTTGAAAATTCTAATAAACAACGTTTTACAGGAGCTGTTTCAGTCCCACGTACCTTGCATATTTTTTTTAGGTATAATCCGCTACTTTTTGCAAGTTCGATAAAGGAAGCAGTTTCATGTTCTGGTAACACCGTTGCAAATATTCCTATTTCAGAAAGTAAATGCGCAGCACAAACAATAAGATGTTGAAAGGGTAAGGTGTCTGTAAAGCGAGCTTTAGCTCTTGCTTCATTTGGAAGCTCTTTTTGATTTTCTGTAGTATGAGGAGCTTCAAAAAAAGGGGGGTTGCTTACAATTAAATCGTATGCTTCTTCTATTTCACTAGCAAATTCTTGTACAGAGGCATGATAACAAAACAATCGGTCTCCCCAAGGAGATTGTTCAAAATTAGACATGCATTGCGCGTGTGCCTCATCATCAATTTCGATGGCGTCTATGGTGTCTGCAAAACTGCGTTGTGCTAATTGCAATGCAATAATCCCTGTGCCAGCTCCTATGTCTAGAATAGATTGAGGTTGGTGGTCAATAGTCACCCAGGCACCTAATAATACACCGTCTGTGCCAATTTTCATAGCGCATTGGTTTTGAGAAACAGTAAATTGTTTAAATTGAAAAGGCTGCTGAGACATTATAGGTAGAGTTCAATAAGGCCTTCTGGAACATCTAAGGAGAGTACTTTATTTTCGCGATCCACGTCCTTGATAAAAAGATCATTTACGGGAATTAAAATTTCATTTCCTTGATACTCAATAATAAATAAATGCTGTGCAGTTTTATCGTTGACGCCAACAATAATGCCTGCTTCTCCAAAACGTTTGTCGGTTACTTTAAAACCAATAATTTCATGGTAATAAAATTTCGTCCCTTCTAGTTTTGGCAAAAAAGACAGTGGAAGATATAATTCAGTACCCAACATTTCATTGGCCGTAGCCTCATCATACACATCTTCAAATTGTACACGCAGCAGTGTGGATTTGTGTAACTGACTATGTTCAATAAAAAATGGAATCAGTGTTTTGTGTTGTTCCACAAAAACCGATTCCATCTCTAAGAATAATTCAGGTTCGTCTGTGTCTAATTTGACTAAGAGTTCCCCTTTAAAACTATATTTTTTAACGACTTTGCCAACGAAGAAACAGTCTTCCTTTTGCATTGTCTCAAGTTTTATTCTTCTTCTTTAGTAGCATCTGCAGCAGGAGCATCTACCTCAACAGCAGCTTTCTCTTCTTCTACAACAGGTGCATTTGCAGCGATACGTGCTTCATTAACTGCTTTTTCTGCAGCCAATGCTTCCGCTTTCGCTTTTCCTTTAGCATCTGCAAGAGTTGCTCTTTTAGCATCAATTCCTTTTGCTTTTTCTTCTAACCAAGCAGTAAATTTTGCTTCAGCTTGCTCTTCTGTTAAAGCACCTTTACGAACACCGCCCATTAAATGATTTTTCATCATTACTCCTTTGTAAGAAAGGATTGTTCTGGCAGTATCTGTTGGTTGCGCTCCATTTTGAAGCCATTGTACAGAACTATCAACATCTAAGTCAATTTGTGCAGGGTTAGTGTTTGGATTGTATGTTCCTAATTTTTCAAGGTACTTACCATCTCTTTTGGCGCGGGCATCTGCCGCTACGATCCAGTAAAAAGGTTTTCCTTTTTTACCGTGTCTTTGTAGTCTGATTTTTACAGGCATAACATTAATTTTTGAAGTACACGACTCCGGTTTTAATTGTATTACATTTTCAAAGGGATCTGTTTTAAAGTATTGTTTTTGTTAAACACCCTTATCACAGATTTTTGAGTGCGCAAAGATACTGTAAAATATCTTTGTAACTCAAGCAATTGCATTATTTTTTATACATTTGCGATTGCCTGTTTATGCCTCCTTGTTATGAAAAACCTTTTTTATAGTGTAATTGCGAGTTTTTTATTGATTTCTTGCTCTGAAAGTGTTAGCGATAACAGTCCTGCTTTACAAGGGTTTGTAGATAATGTTTTGTTTATGGCAGATGGTCCAACAGCTAGTTCAGATGGCGATGGAGGGTATATCATAAAAGGGGCTAGCCTAAACGAAGGAATTAAACTTCGTGTTTCAAGTGGAGCAGTAGGTACCTACCCACTTGGCGGGTCAAGTTCAAACTATGCTACTTATAATGATGCGGCTGCTAATGGGTATACTACCAGTCCAAATGGTAATGGGCAAATTGTGGTAACTAGCTTTAATCAACAAGCGGGTACTATTTCTGGCTCGTTTAAATTTGAGGCTATGCAAGCCGATGTTGATACTGTTTTTGTGAAAAATGGAATCTTCTTCGAAGTTCCTTTTGTTGCTATCCCTGAAGTGATTATTGATCCAGAAGAACCTGAAGTGCCTCCTATAGGGCCTTGTAACGCAGGGACTTTTGTTTCTCTTGTGGATGGAGATCCATTACAACAAGGAAATAATTTATGTGTTCAAGCAGTTATTTTCCAAGAAAAGATTGTGATTACTGCATCAGATCCAGATGATGAGATTCAATTAAGAATGCCTCTTAGTATTGGTACAGGTCAAAATGTATTGCCAAAAGAAGGATTTGCTGGAACGTATAAAAATCTAGTTACAGGAACTTTAGAAACATTAACTGTAGGGAACTTGGTGATATTGAGTCATAATACCCAAGCAAATTTAATACGAGGTTCTTTTTCTTTTGAGACACCAAACCACACTATTACTATTGGTAGTTTTAATGTCACGTATCAATAAAAAACAAACACAAAATATGTAGAAAGACCGAATCTGTATTCGGTCTTTTTTTTGTTCAAAATGTGAACAACTCTACATAACTTTTAGTCGCTAAAAAAGCATATTTTTTTACATTTACCAATAGCATATTTCTGCTTCTTTCTTCGGAAATTTTAAATGTTGGTGTTGTGTTAAATCATGTGGCCTTCTAATATTTCCGAAGTAAAATTTCTAACGCAGACCACTAAACTGGAAACAAGCCTATGTACTTAATTTTTGATACCGAAACCACTGGACTTCCAAGAAATTGGAACGCCCCATTGAGTGATAGTGATAACTGGCCACGCTGTATACAAATAGCATGGCAGTTGCATGATGGTATGGGAAACGTGTTAGAACATCAAGATTATTTGGTGCAGCCAGAAGGGTTTAATATTCCTTTTGATGCAGAGAAAATTCACGGTATTTCTACAGAACTAGCAGATGCAGAGGGAATCCCGCTTACCGAAATGATGGCGAAGTTTCAGGAAGTACTCAGGAAAACCAAGTTTATTGTCGGTCAAAATGTAGGTTTCGATCTCAATATCATGGGTGCAGAGTTTTTGCGTCTAGGTATGGAGAATCCCTTGCCAGAAATGCCCTTGCTTGATACTTGTACCGAAACTACCGCGCAGCTTTGTCAAATTCCAGGAGGAAGAGGAGGTAGATTTAAGTTGCCTACCCTTACAGAACTGCATCAGTTTTTATTTAATCAGCCTTTTGCAGAAGCGCACAACGCAACAGCCGATGTAGAAGCAACTACACGTTGTTTTTTAGAGTTGATTCGTCGTCAGATTTTCACACAAGAAGAACTTGACGTACAGCCAGATTATTTCGAAAATTTCAGTAGAGAAAATCCAGCCACAATTGAACTTATTGGCCTAAAGCACATCAACCTTAAAAAGGCTTCTGAGAAAATTAGAAAAGAATTGGAGGCGGCTACGGTACCCCAAGAAATTTCTACTGAAGAAATAAAAGAAAATATTGCTGCCTTAGCCGAGGCTCCTTATGCACACCTGCACAATCATTCGCAGTATTCAATATTGCAATCCACCTCAAGTACTCAGGATTTGGTGAATGCTGCCGTGGCAGACAACCAACCCGCGGTTGCCATTACCGATACGGGAAATATGATGGGTGCGTTTCATTTTACACGCGCCGTTAACAATCACAATAAAAAGATAAAAGCCGCATACAAAGAAGCATTGGCGGCCTATGAAGCAGTAGACGATACCGCTACAGATTTCGAGGGTGTTGTGCCCAACATGCCAACAGAGCCTACCTATTTAAAAGCGGTTGTGGGCTGTGAGTTTTTTGTGTGTAACGACCACAATGATAAATCACAAAAAGACAATGGCTATCAAATAGTACTAATTGCAAAGAACAAAAAAGGATATCACAACCTGGCTAAAATGGCTAGTATTGCCTATACAGAGGGCTTTTACTATGTACCAAGAATAGATCGTGAAGTGATCTTACAGTACAAAGAGGACGTCATGGTGCTTTCTGGAAGTATGTATGGTGAAATCTCTAGTAAGGTATTGAATATAGGAGAAAAACAAGCCGAAGAAGCTTTGCTATGGTGGAAAGAAAACTTTGGTTCAGATTTTTACTTAGAAATCATGCGCCACAATCAAGAAGATGAAAACAGGGTGAACCAAACCTTAATTTCATTTTCTAAAAAACATGATATTCCTTTAATTGCTGCAAATAATACCTATTACATCGATAAAGAAAGTGCCAATGCACATGATATTTTGCTCTGTGTAAAAGATGGTGAAAAGCAGGCAACGCCTATTGGTCGTGGTAGAGGATACCGCTACGGACTCCCAAACCAAGAGTATTATTTTAAGAGCCAGGCAGAGATGAAGGCGCTTTTTAAAGATCTTCCACAGGCTATTGCCAATATAAGTGAGCTCATAGAAAAGATAGAACCTTTTAGTTTGCAGCGGGATGTCTTACTTCCAAAATTTGATATTCCAGACGATTTTAAAGTCCCAGAAGATGAAGTGGATGGTGGGAAAAGAGGAGAAAATAAATTTTTAAGACACCTCACTTTTGAGGGTGCTAGAAAAAGATATCCGGCCTTATGTGGCGACAGCGAAGAAGACAAAGAAGAAGCAAAAGTTATTACCGAACGTCTCGATTTTGAATTAGATGTTATTGAGAAAACAGGCTACCCCGGGTATTTCTTGATTACCGAAGATTTTATTAGGGAAGCCCGAAATATGGATGTTTCTGTAGGACCCGGACGTGGATCCGCTGCAGGATCTGTGGTTGCCTATTGCTTATGGATTACCAATATAGATCCCATTAAGTACGACCTGCTTTTTGAGCGTTTCCTAAATCCAGATCGTGTGTCTATGCCCGATATCGATATCGACTTTGATGATGAAGGACGTAGTAGAGTTATGGACTATGTTATCGAAAAATACGGAAGCAACCAAGTAGCACAAATTATTACCTATGGAACTATGGCGGCAAAATCGGCTATACGTGATACGGCGCGTGTATTAGATTTACCCTTGAGTGATGCCGATCGTGTGGCGAAGTTAATACCCAACATGACCAAGCTCAACAAGGTATTTAACATGGACGAGAAGACACTTCGAAGTAAATTTAGAAGTGATGAGTTGCCCAAGGTACAAGAGTTAATTGGCCTTGCAGATGGAACCGATTTAACTTCAGAGACCATTAACCAAGCGAAGATTTTAGAAGGCTCTGTGCGTAATACAGGGATTCATGCCTGTGGGGTGATTATTACTCCAGATGATATTACAAATTTTGTTCCCGTAGCCCTCGCAAAAGATAGTGACTTGTATGTGACCCAGTTTGATAACTCGGTGGTAGAAGATGCTGGTTTGTTGAAAATGGATTTCTTGGGCTTAAAAACACTTACGCTCATTAAGGATACCGTAAAAATTGTTAAGCATAAACATGATATATTACTCGATCCAGATAATTTTCCTTTAGATGATGTAAAGACGTATGAGTTGTTCCAGCGTGGAGAAACTGTTGGTATTTTTCAATACGAATCTGCCGGGATGCAGAAGTACATGAAAGAGCTAAAACCAACTGTGTTTGCAGATCTTATTGCCATGAACGCCTTGTATCGTCCTGGTCCGTTGGAGTATATTCCTAGTTTTATTCGCCGTAAAAATGGGGAGGAAGATATTGAATATGACCTTCCCGCTATGGAAGAATATTTAAAAGAAACCTATGGAATTACGGTCTACCAAGAGCAAGTAATGTTGTTGTCTCAAAAGCTCGCCAACTTTAGTAAAGGTGATGCCGATGTCTTGCGTAAAGCCATGGGTAAAAAGCAAAAGGCGGTACTTGATAAAATGAAACCTCGCTTTATTAAAAATGCGGTTGAGAATGGGCATGATGCAGAAAAGTTAGAGAAAATCTGGAAAGATTGGGAAGCCTTTGCGAGTTATGCCTTCAACAAATCGCACTCTACTTGTTATGCCTGGATTGCCTATCAAACGGCTTATCTAAAAGCCCACTATCCAGCCGAATATATGGCTGCCGTGTTGAGTAATAACATGCGCGATATCAAACAAGTGACCTTCTTTATGGAAGAATGTAAGCGCATGGGCTTAAAAATTCTTGGACCCGACATTAATGAAAGTTTCTATAAATTTTCTGTAAACGATGAAGGCGCCGTTCGCTTTGGAATGGGTGCCATAAAAGGAGTGGGAGGAAACGCAGTTGCAACCATTGTTGAGAATAGAAAAGATGGAAACTACAAGTCTATTTTCGATTTGGCAAAGCGCATCGATTTGCGTGCGGCCAATAAAAAAGCCTTTGAAAATTTGGTGTTGGGAGGCGGCTTTGATAGCTTCGGAAATCACCGCGCCCAATACATGCATGAAGATGGTGATGGGATCACTTTTTACGAAAAGGTGTTAAAATATGCCGCGCGATACCAAGAAACCCAAAATAGCAGTCAGGTGAGCTTGTTTGGTGAAGCTAGTGAAGTGCAAATCCCCGAACCAGAAGTGCCTCCTTGTGAAGATTGGGGAACCATGAAAAAGCTAAACTTTGAGAAAGAGGTAGTGGGAGTTTATATAAGTGGGCATCCATTAGACGACTTTAAAGTAGAGATGGATACCTTCACTAATTGTAGGGTAGCCGATTTCTACGAACTTGAAAAACACGTAGGTAAAGAACTCACTTTTGGAGGTGTTGTTACCGATGTGCAACACCGAGAAACCAAAGCTGGAAAAGGCTGGGCAATTTTCACGGTAGCCGATTTTGGAGAGAGTTTTGAGTTTAAGATCTTTAATGAAGACTACTTAAAATTGCGACACTTTTTAGTGCCCAACACTATTATCTATGGTAAGGTATATATTAAAGAAGGTTGGATACAAAAAGATACTGGAAAAAGAGGCGATCCAAGAATGCAGTACAATGGCATGCAATTATTACACGATGTTATGGATAGTCAGGCGAGAAAAATCACCATCCAAATGCCTATTGAGGCTTTGCAAGATGACACGCTTGACTTTTTAAAAGAGATGGTCGCTGCACACAAAGGAGACAAGCAATTGTATTTTACCATTTATGAAATGGAAAACAAGATAAAACTCAACATGCCCAGTAGAACTCATAAAGTAAATATTTGTAATGAGCTGTTACTAGGTTTGCAAGAGCGAAAGTTGAAGTATCGGTTAAATTGAGTAGGTGACGGATGACGGATGACGGGTGACAGATGTGGTTAATGTTTTTTGTTTGATTTTCTTCGGAAATTTTAGTACACCAAATTGTTTTAGTAAATTTCTTAAAATAGCACATGTATGAGTAACCAAAAACGGAAAAGCTGGAAGTCATATTTTTTAGATTTTTTTATGTTATTTCTTGCGGTTTCTTTTGGATTTCTAGCCGATAACTATAGAGAGAAAATTTCGGAACGGACCAAAGAGAAGGAGTACATTCAGTCTATGGTGGAAGATGTTACAACCGACAGAAAGAACCTTGAAGGGCTTATTCAAAAAAACACAGAAAGAATACAAGGCTTGGACGCATTAAAAGCGCAATGTTTTAAAAGCAAACTTTCTATTGAAGATAAAGAGGCCTTGTATCAAAATCTTATACATCTTATTTTACATCCAGAGTTTATTACACCCAGTGAGTTGACGATGCAGCAGCTTAAAAATGCAGGTGGTATGCGCCTTATAAAAAGTAAAGAAGCCATCAATGCTATTATTAGGTATGATTCTGAAGCTAAAAAGTTAGCCAACCAACAACAGTACTATGAAAATTACCAAAATAAGGCCATCGCCGTTGGGACGGAGGTTTTTAATTTCCAGCAATTAACCTCTAAGTTGTTAAATTCAAATATAGTGGCTGCAGAAGATCTTGAGTTTATTGACACAAGTCCAGAAAAACGCAAAGAGTTTGGGAATAGTGTGACTATGTATCAGGGCATTATGAATTATTATTTGGTTCTCTTGAAAGGTATGGATGCCCAAGGCGCTCTGTTGTTGGAGACGTTGGAGGCTTCGTATGAGCTGTAAACGATGTTTATGAGTTGAGGTGTTTTATATTTTAACCAAAGACTGTCATTAAGTATGCAGTAGCAGTCGCAGTTGGCAGCAAGAAGATTTGAAAATTTGAAGATGTACCAATTTGAAAATTCAATATTGTTACTCCAGATTTTCAAATCTTTGTCCCTTTGATCCTTTGCTACTGCCACTGAACACTACGCACGAACCCCCGGGTAGGGATAGCAGTGGAAACCCCACAGTCTTTGTAGCTGTGACGGAGGAACGGCGAAAGAGACGAGGAGTTGGAACGTATAGCCCGGTGCGGTGCGCGTTGGAGGTAGTGCTGGCAAACCGTAACCCGCCATATAAATAAAACCAATCATCACATTGATGAAACTAATACTTTGGCTGTAAGGTTTGGAACAAAATTTGACTACTTTTGTGAATCGATTATTAATGAGTTTTCTGGATTTCCAGAAGCTATAAAGAAAAATTAAAATGGCATTAGAAATAACAGACGCGACATTTGAAGAAACAGTATTAAAAAGTGATAAGCCCGTAGTGGTTGATTTTTGGGCAGCATGGTGCGGACCTTGTAGAATGGTTGGACCTATCATTGACGAATTAAGCAATGACTACGAAGGAAAAGCAATTGTAGGGAAGATGGATGTAGATGCAAACCAAGAATTTGCAGCAAAATATGGAGTACGTAACATTCCTACTGTATTGGTGTTTAACAACGGTGAGTTGGTAGGACGTCAAGTAGGTGTTGCACAAAAAAGTGTATATGCAGAGGCAATCGATAGCCTTTTGTAGTCTATAAAATTAAATTAGTTAAAAGGCTTGGCGTTATGTTAAGCCTTTTTTATTTTTAGGAAATAGTTATAGTAGTTTTTCTTCGGAAATATTAGATGCTATTTTGTCCGTTCGAACGCAGTCGAGAACTATATGTTTAGGGCAATACATAACCTCTCGACTGCGTTCGAGCTTTAGCAGATAACATATGAGTACTGATAAGAAACAAAAAGTACAAGATAAAATTGATAATCAACAACTAGAAGACCGTACCATATTTTTATGGGGTATGGTAAGTGATAAAACAGCGCGTCACGTTGTTGATCGTTTGTTGTATCTAGATTCGATAAGCCATGATGAGATTAAATTATACATTAATAGCCCTGGAGGATATGTGACCAGTGGTTTTTCTATGTATGATACTATTAAGCAAATAAAGAGTCCGGTATCTACTATTTGCACAGGATTGGCTGCCAGTATGGGGAGTTTGTTACTAAGTGTAGGAGAAAAAGGCAGAAGATTTATACAGCCACATGCACGTGTGATGATTCACCAACCAAGTGGAGGAGCACGCGGACAAGCAAGTGATATAGAGATTACCGCGCAAGAAATTTTAAAGACTAAAGAGATTAGCGCTAAAATATTAGCAGACAATTGTGGACAGACTTTCGAGAAAATCATGAAAGACTTTCAGCGTGACCACTGGATGGACGCAGAAGAAAGTGTGAAGTATGGTATTGTAGATGGAGTTTTGTCTTAGTGATTAGTGACTAGTGATTGGTGAATCGTATTAGCTTTTGATATATGAATCATAAGGAAATGGATGTTTGGAAAAAGAGCATGGACTTTGTTGAAATGATCTATACCCTTAGTGCATCTTTTCCAGTAGATGAAAGATTTGGTCTAACGAGTCAAATAAGACGTGCTTCGGTATCTATTCCTTCAAACATAGCAGAAGGAGCAGCAAGGAAAAGTGATAAAGAGTTTATTCAGTTTATCAGTATTGCTATGGGCTCACTTTCTGAAGTTGAAACACAATATCATTTAGCGATTCGATTAGGCTTTATTCAAAAATCAATAGAAACAGATACATTACTTATCTCGGTTTCCAAATTATTAATGGGAACTCGGAATTACCTCATTAAAAAACAAAATTAGGCGAGTCACTGCTCACCATTCACTTTTCACTACCAACAATGGAATTAGAAAAAGAAATAAACGAAATAGTCGGGTTTAAAAACCTTGAGTTACTCGCTACCCAAGTGGTAGAAGGGTTTATTTCTGGGCTTCATAAATCGCCTTTTCATGGTTTTTCTGCCGAGTTTGCAGAACATAAAATTTACAACAATGGCGAAAGCACCAAACATATAGATTGGAAGTTGTATGCCAAAACAGATAAGTTATACACCAAGCGCTATGAAGAAGAAACCAACTTGCGTTGCCACCTTATTATAGACAATAGTAGTTCTATGCATTATCCAACCTTAAAGGAAATGCATATTGATAGCTTGAATAAAATTGGTTTTGCGAGTCTGGCCAGTGCAGCTATTATGAACCTCATGAAACGACAGCGAGATGCTGTTGGGATGAGTATTTATAGTGATCATTATGAGTTTTATAGTAATGAAAAAGGGAGTGAACGTCACCATCAAATGCTATTGCAACAATTACATAATGCAATAACACGATTAAACAAGGATACACCTACCAAAACATATACGCATTTACATCTTATTGCCGAAAAGCTAAAGCGTAGAAGCCTGGTCTTTCTGTTTACAGATATGTTTCAGAGCGATACTGAGGAAGAAAAACTTTTTGAAGCTTTGCAGCATCTTAAGTACAACAAACATGAGGTGGTTTTGTTCCATACCTATGACAAAGAAAAAGAGCTGCAATTTGATTTTAACAACCGCCCGAAGCGTTTTGTAGATGTGGAGACCGGCGAGCATGTAAATGTATACGCCGACAATATTAAAGAAAACTACGAAGCAGCGGTGCAGCGATATTTTGATGAATTGGCTGTAAAATGCGGTCAGTATAGAATTAAATATGTACCCGTAGACATAAATGAAAGTTTTAATACCATACTTACTACCTACTTGGTAGAGCGTGGTAAGTTTGGGTGATTAGTGTATCGTATTTATTTTACTATGATCAACATGTTCTGAGAATTCTTTGAGTAGCATTTCTAGTTTTGGTGTGATGTAATTTTTGCAAAAAGGCTTCTCAGGATTTTTGTAATAATAATTGGTGATTTCTTCTCGAGATGGTTTAAAGCTTTTAAAAGGAAGTGCTTTTGTAATAAGTGTTTCTTTAAAGTCTTCTTGTGAGTCTGTTAAGTGCGATAAGATTTCTTTTTCTTGAAAGGCTTCCATAAAATATACAGCAGAACGATAGATTTCTCTCATGCTATGATTAGAAGTACTCTTGTGTGTATGCAAGTGAATTTGAATAAGTGTTTTTAGATTAATTTTATTGGAATCGTAGTGTACGACTACTGCTTCAGAAAAGTTGTTATTCTCATTGTTAGAAGCAACATACCCTTGTGCTACAGAAATAACGCCTTTTAGTGATTGAAATACAGCTTCGGTACACCAATGACAGCCGCCGCCTAAAGCTATTTTGGATAAATCGTTTTTCATTTGATTAAAGATAAGAATACCATTGCTGCCTTTACGTATGGCGCGTCATTTTAACAGTTTGATCAATTTAATCTCTTTGAAAACTATTATTTTTACAAATGCACATTGTATTATCTAACAGAATTGCATCATGAGAAATCCACTTTCCTCAATACTACTCTTTTTGTTTTCTATGGCTATGTACGGTCAAGATCCAGTGTATGAGTTGGTTTGGTCTGATGAATTTTTTGCTGATGGCCCTGTTAATGCTAATAATTGGTATCATCAAACATTACTTCCCAATGGTGATAGTTGGTATAATGGAGAAATACAACACTACACCAACCGTATTGAAAATTCATTCGCAAGTAATGGGTTTCTTAAAATTTCAGCAATAAAAGAAACATTTACAGACCAGGGTGTTACAAAACAATATACCTCTGCAAGATTGAATTCTAAATTTGCATTTACCTATGGAAAGGTTGAAATACGTGCAAAACTACCTTTTGGTGTTGGCACATGGCCAGCTATGTGGACCTTGGGTCAAAACATCATTGAGCCTGGGGGCTATTGGACAGAACAATTTGGTACAACCTCTTGGCCAGCCTGCGGTGAAATAGATATCATGGAACATTGGGGAGATAACCAGAATTTTATACAAAGCGCAACACATACACCTTCAAGTTTTGGGAATACCATCAATAAAGGAGGACAATCCATTCCAACTGCTTCCAACGAATTTCATGTGTATGCCATGGAGTGGACAGAAGATAAAATTACTTTTAGCGTAGATGATGTATTGCATTATACCTATGAACCTGAGGTTAAAACTCCAGAAACATGGCCCTTTGATGAGAAACAATACATTCTTTTAAATGTGGCGATACTGCCAAATATTACCCCTTCATTTACAGAAAGCTCTATGGAAATAGATTATGTTCGTGTATATCAAGAAGAAATTCTAAACACAGACAACAATCTTCTTGAAAGTGTTAGTTTGTTTCCTAATCCAGCGAATGATGTTTTAAACATAAAAGTACCACAAAGCTATATCGGTATGGAAGTGTCACTATTTACTGCCATGGGTCAAAAAGTACACACAAAGAATATTACTGATAAAAATGTAGCCTTCGATGTTTCTGAGTTACATCAAGGGACTTACTTTGTTCATTTCATTGGTACTACTAAGGCAGCTACAAAAATGTTTTTGAAGCTTTAATTGTTTGTTATTTCCTTAATAAAGCGCATCCATTGATTAGCTCTTCCTAAACCTTCATTTTTAAGTAAGTGGATACTACATTATCAAATACTTTCTGAATTTCGCTTTTTATTATATATACCTAAAAAATACATCTCAGAAACTCTACAACTAAATCGGGTATAAATACCCAGTGATGGGTATGAATAGATAAGTATATTTAATTAGTTTTATACTCTAACCAATTCAAAATGTTATGAATAAGGTATTTATCACACTAATAGTTATATTAATTTCTTCAGTTTCCTTAATAGGCCAAGAAATTAAGAAAGAAGATTCTACCTTGTTTAGTGAGCGATTTAAAAGGTATCAAGCGGCTCAAAAAACATTGTTAGACAATTATAAATTTAAAGATGATGGCGATTATGGGAAAAATGGTTATTTGCAAGTAATGGAACCAGATCTCTTAAATGAAAAAATAGAGGGAATATTTAATCAATTAGTTTTTTCAAATAGTGACTTAGTTGGTAGTGCTAGTGCATTTGGATATTCTCAAAACAAAGAAAAAACTAACATTTCAGTAAGCAATAATTTTAAAGTTATTGATGGTAATTATTTATCATATTTAAAAGTTGGTGTAAACGCTACGGGAACTGGTAGTGTGTTCAACTTGTATTCAGAGGAAACCTGGAAGAACAACGTAGGTGTTAGTATTGGTGGTATAATAAAACTAGGTGTTGCAAGTCAATTTGTTGTAAAAGGATATACTGAAGAAAAGTTTAAAAAAGATCAAGCAGGAAGGAGAGTTTTTAGTGGAGAAGCGCTAAGAAATGAACAAATTTATGAATATACTCTTGCGTCGAGACTTGAATTACTCAAACTTGATATGGAAAATAATATTTCATCAAATACACTTCTTACAAAGTATAGCGCTCTATTGGATGTTCACAAGGATATAAAAGAGAAAATTGAAAAGAATGATTACGTTGAGGCATACAAAATTGTTGTAACTAAATTCGAAAATCGAATGGCCTTTGTCAAAATGGACTCAGAAAAAACTGAATATAAAAAGCTAATTAAAAAGAAGTTACAAGAGTATGACAAAGCCAATGACAGACTAGAAGGATATTCCATTAAATGGATTGATTTTGGTGTAAATCTCGCAAACAGTAACTTTCAATTTACAGATGAAACTATAAATGCTAATTTGATCCCAATGTTTAATGATGAGCGTTCATTGAATAAATTATTAGCTTCTGCATCTGCAAACTATAATTATTCATTAAATAATGCGAATCGAATATTTTATTATCAACTTGGAGCAAGCTTTTTTAGTGGCTCGTTTTTAAACAGTAATTTAATTGATGGTACTCCAAAAGTAAACTTAATCGAAAATGAAATGTTTCTTATTACAGACGAAAATGATGTTGTGCTTGGTAGCTACAACAACATCAAAGGAGAAGCATTACAATATTTTGATATACATAGCTATGCCGCATTATTCTTTACTAAGCAAAAAAACTTTGGGGTTAATATATCTGCAAAACACAACTTTTTGAGCAAACAACCTATAAATACTAATTATAAAAACAATTTCTCAGCTTTTATTGGTCCTGTATTCAGAACTATAAAGGGGGAATCATCAGGTTTAACATTCGGGTTAGATGTTGGATTTGAAAATGCAATTTATAATACTAAAATTACGAATGATTTTTCGGCACGATTAAGAGTAGGTATTCCTTTCAAAATTTATAAAAAGAAGGAAGAAAAAAAATAGCCTAAAACAAAAAAAGCCCATTCGCCACGGGCGAATAAAGCTTCTCATCGGTCTAACCTGTTACCGCGAAAGCGGTAATCTGTAAACCACATCCCGATTAGTATCGGGACAACACAACATTTTTCTCACTCTTATGAGGAGACACCTTTCTTCAAAGGTGTTTAGCGGTCTGGACGAGACTCGAACTCGCGACCCCCTGCGTGACAGGCAGGTATTCTAACCAACTGAACTACCAGACCGTGCTACTATTTTAAAGACTTTAAAAGCTTGTCTTACTTCTCCCGAAGCTTCGGTATTAGAAGCGAGTGCAAATATAAAACTAGATTCTATATCTACAAACGTTTTTGAGGAAAAAATAAATTTTTTTTGAAGCCTCTCTGTTATGGATGTTATAATTCATGTCTTTACTCAAAAATGATTTCCCTGAGGTAAATTACTGTATCTGTTACTTACTCACTCCACAACCCCTTTCACCTCAATAATAGTCACTTCTGGAGATGCGTTGCTGCCTAAGTTTTGTTAGCTAATTGTTTAATTTGTGTTAGTTCCTTCGCTACAGACATATTTATTAATCATATAGACAGTTATGGGTTTAAGCGTTTTTCCTGTTTCTGGATGTAAACCTAGAGCAGTAAAATATTCTAATTCTTTTTTTGCATTCTTTCCATACCAAATTCTTGGTTTTCCTTTGGTATCAAAAAATACAGTGTCACAAGTTACAGTTACCTTTTTGAAATCTTTAATTCGTTCTTCCTTGTATAGTTTAAGTTGATTGTTTTGAAGTTTTATTGCGTCAAATTGAGATTCTACATAATGATCTTTTTTCCATTCCATCCATCGAGTTTTGTCTATTGAAATATAAGTGATAATTGAAATAAGTGCTATAAAAGCTAAACTTATAAGAAGAATAGTAATTACTTTTTTAGAAAGGTTAGGAATTTTTGAAGTAAAACCAACTTCAGTAGGTTTAATAGACTTAACATTCTTTTTAACAACAAAATCAGAATAATTTTTATAACCCAAATATTTACACAATGCATCTACCACTAGAGGTTGTTTAATCTCTACATCTATTTTCTTCTCATCTTTTGCTAGGTTATAAAGATCACGGAGGCTTCTTTCTCCAAAAGGGATGTTCTTCTTTTCTTCAATTTTGTCTGAAAGAAATATTGCGCAACTCCTATTGGAAGGGTTCCCTCCATTATTTTTTTTTAAATCTTCTTCAGCTTTCTTAAAAGATTCAAGAATAATTTCACTATGCATTACGTATTGAATTTCAGCTAATTAGACACTTAATTTCTATATAGAAATTTATTGGAAAATATTTTCCAAAACCTTTCCAATTCTTTTCCATCACTTTTTTTCGATCACCCTTTTATTTGCTTCAGAATTAATGCTTACCCAGTCGTATTGGGTTCTTACGAAAGATATTAATTCTATAAGAGAGCCGCAAGGTAAAGCAATGTAAACATTTGAGAAGTAACTACTTGCTTTACTAATGCGCTCTCCACTTCTCATGTAAGAGAGACGTCTCTTCAATTTTTTTTGAGCGATTTATATCGCATCAATTCAATCCATTTAATAATCTGGACAGCCACAGGTGTGTCCAATTTAAAGCAAATAAAAATGAGAAAAATAACCTTTATAGTGTTTACGGTTTTCCTCAATAGCGTGTTCTTTTCATGTACACCAGATAGTATTGTTGAACCCCTAACAAAACAAGCGTGCTGTGGTGACGATATTTTAATACCGCCACCTCCACCACCTCCACCGCCAGATGGAGATTAATAATTGAAATAAGTATTATCTTAGAGGAATGAAAAAAAATACGTTTTCATTCCTCTTTTTTTTGTTGCTACTAAGTGTCCTTTTTCTCCACAAAGGATATTCGCAAAAACCTGTTGATAGTATTGGATATCACAGTAATCATATAATAAATTTTAAAAATGATGATGAAGTATTAAATGCATTAGATTTTTTTATTAAAAAAAATGAAGTAGCAATACAAGAAAATGACTCAATAAGAGCATCTTATTTTTATGAAATAATTGCACTGGGGCAATTTAAAATAAGCCAAGAACAGGATAGTGAGCAAAATGCAGTAAATGCACTAAGAATTCTAGACGCTCTTGATGTATCAGACCCAGTATACAAAAAGAATGCTCAATTAAGAATTTACAATCACTTAGGAGCAGTATATAGGTCTTTATATAGTTATGATAAAGCTATTAGATACTATGCCAAAGCATTATCCTTACAAGAAGATGTAAACCTTAAAATTTCAATTATAAATAACATTTCAAACACCTATAAAGACAATAAAAATTATACAAAAGCAATTCAAAGTTTAGATGCCGTATATTCTGAAATTTTAGCTCTTAATAATGTTAAAGATAAAGCTACGGCATTAGATAATTTGGGGTTTAATCAATCAAAAATGAATATTGTTGAAGGGATTAAGCATATGCAAATGGCACTGGAATTACGCTTAAAAGAAGATGATTTTTCTGGGTTATTTTCAAGTTATATTAATCTTTCAGAGTATTACAAAGACAGAAAAGAGCTGCGTAAAGCAAAAGATTTTGCTGAAAAAGCACTAACAATAGCAGATTCATTAGAAAGTAGTAAATATCAATTTAAAGCTTTAGAAACTTGTATAGATTTAGGCGAAGAGTCTCTTTTAAATAGATACATGACATTAAATACTAGCATTAACAGACGCAAACAGTTACAAGAAAATAATTATGCAAAAATGAAGTATGATGTTGAAAAACAAGAAAAACAAACTCAAAAAGAAAGATTAGAAAAAGAAAAAGAAAAAAGAAATAGGCAGATGTTTCAATTTATAGGAGCTTTTCTCTTATTGTCAGGAATATTTGTAGTGCTCTTTTTGAAATTTAAACACAAAAAAGAAAAGATAGCAGAAGTATATAAAACAGAAACACGGATTTCCAAAAAAATACATGATGAAGTTGCTAATGATATATTCTTGGTCATGACCAAATTGCACAATGACACTAATATTTCACAAGAATTAGTAGATGATGTTGAGCATATTTATACAAAAACGAGGGACATTTCAAAAGCGAATAGTGTTATTGATATGGGGCATAATTTTTCTGAAACTTTACATGATTTATTATTGAGTTACAAAAATGATAAGCTGGAAATTATAACGAAGAATATTTCTAAAGTAGAATGGAACTCTATTTCAGACCTCAAAAAAGCAGCCTTATATAGAGTGCTGCAAGAGTTAATGACCAATATGAAAAAGTATAGTAATGCAACGATTGTTGCGATTGCTTTCGATCGCAATTCTAAGAGCTTGTCTGTTTCTTATAAAGATAATGGTACTGGGACATCTTTAGTAAAAGGAAATGGTTTGTTGAATGCGGAAAACCGTATTAAAACATTGAAAGGGACTATTATATTTGAGTCTAATGAAAACGAAGGTTTTAAATCAGTAATTAGTTTGTAATATATGTTTCAAAAGGTCTTAATTTCAGATGATTTAGGTAGCATTAATAAAGGGGTTCTTTCTGTTCTTGAGGGACTAGCTATTAAAGATATTACTCAAGTTCAGTATTGTGATGATGCTTACCTAAAAGTAAAAGCTTCATTCAAACAAAGTATTCCTTACGACCTCTTTATAACCGACTTGTCTTTTGAATCAGACCATAGAGAACAACAATTTGCATCTGGAGAAGCTCTTATTGAGCGATTAAAAAAAGAGCATCCAGAATTAAAGATTATTGTATTTACTGTAGAAGATAGGTTGCAGAAAGTGCGAAACCTACTTACAATTCATAATGTAAATGCATACGTCTGTAAGGGTAGAAAAGGGCTTACAGATTTAACAAAGGCTGTAAAGAGTGTCTTTATTAACAATAGGTTTGTGTCTTCTGATGTGAGCCAAGCGTTAGATGATAAAACAGATCTAGAAATGAATGATTATGACGTAGCACTCTTAAAGCAACTTTCTAAAGGCCTATCACAAGATCAAATCAGTAGCCTCTTTAAAGAGCAAAACATTGTTCCTAGTAGTCTAAGCTCTATTGAAAAAAACCTTAACAGACTTAAAATACAATTCAAGGCAAATAATGCAATTCATTTAGTTACTATCACAAAGGACTTGGGGCTTATTTAAAAACAGTTACAATGTATTTTACTATCTAAGGATTCCCGTAAGGAATCCTTTTTTTTATGGGATTAGTTTTGGGTTAGTATTAATTTAAAAATTTTATTGATTGTCCGTAAACACTCATAATTGATAATTATTTTGTATTTTAGATTAAAATAATGGATATGAATATATTTAGT